>CAZONG010000018.1:0-11316 GCA_964581315.1 Candidatus Woesearchaeota archaeon
ACTCAATCATTTTTTTACAAGTCTTGTTTCCCAAAACATCTGCGAGGCTTTTCATCCGGTCATCGTCCATTGAAACAACAATGTAATTGTTTTTTGTCATGAAAAAGATAAGGATAACTTATTTATAAAAGAAGCGAAGACTTCAAAGAAGGTTGAAGCTATCCCCATCAAAAACCTTAAATATCCTCTATCCTTCAAAAAAACATGATAAATAACCGGAGTTATCCCCATCTTAAGTAAGGATTTCTTTAGTTATAACTCTCTTAAAAATTTCTTTGAAAACTCTTATAAATCATTTGTCTCTGAATTAAATGTAATGGCGGTCGTAGTTCAACGGTTAGAATGTGCGGTTGTGGTCCGTAAGACGAGGGTTCGACTCCCTCCCTCCGCTTACTTCCTTTCAGGAAGAGAAGAGATGAAAAAATGAAAAAAACATTTAATATTCTTTTTGTATGCAGACACAACAGATTTAGAAGTAAATTTGCTGAAAGTTATTTTAAAAAAATAAACAAAAACCCAAATATAGAAGTAAAAAGTGCAGGAATTTTTCCTGGAATACCTATCCTCCCAAAAATAGGAAAAAAGATTTCAAAAGAAATGGGGATCCTTTTAAAAGGAAAACCTCAACCTGTAACTACAGAACTCTTTAAATGGAATGATATAATTATTTTGATAACAGATGATATAAAAAACCCAGATAACTTATTTAATTATGCAGGATACAAAAACAAAGTAATAAACTGGAAAATAAAAGATACCAAATCTAACACAGAAGCAGAAGTTAAAAGAATAATCAAAGAAATAATCAAAAAAGTCGACAAATTAAATGGGGAGTTAAATAAAAAATGGAAACAGTAAAAGGATTTAAAGACAAAATTGGAAAGGATGCCGAGAAAGCTGCGTTTATTCGAGAAGTTGCAAGACAAACTTTTGAAGCTTACAACTTTAACGAAGCCGAAACTCCAATAATTGAATACGAAGAATTTGTAAAAGGAGACAACGCTAACGACGAAGCAGTTTCAGATATTTTCAGATTGCAAGACAAGGGAAAAAGAAACCTCGCTTTAAGATATGAATTAACTTTTCAACTTAAACGTATTGCAAAAAATCAAAAGCTCCCATATAAGCGTTTTCAAATCGGACCGGTTTTCCGTGATGAACCTGTTTCAGGAAACCGTTTAAGGCAATTCACCCAGTGCGACATGGATGTAATTGGAGCAACGATTAAAGACCAAGCAGAATTCTTGTCTGCAATAAATGATATCTTCAATGCATTAAAAATCAAATTTAAAATTTTTGTAAACAATAGAAAACTCCTTAATGAAATTTTGGATGAAAACAAAATAAAAAATAAAGAAGAAGCAATCAGGGAACTTGATAAATTAGATAAACTCCCGGAAAAAGAGGTTAGAGAAAACTTGAAAAAATTAAACGCTGAAAAATTAATTGACGTTGTAAAAAACCCTGAAAGCTTTTTCAAAAAATATGAATCATATAAAGAAATTGAAGAATTAAAAAAATATTCAAAAGATTATGGGGTGGAATTAGTTTTCCAACCAACTCTTGCTAGAGGCCTTTCATATTACACCGGAAATGTTTTTGAAGTAAAGTCCTCAATCAAGGAAACCATTTGTGCTGGAGGAACTTACCTTATCGACGGAATTGAATCTTCAGGGATATCCTTTTCAATTGAAAGACTTATGGCTGTTACAGAAGTAAAAATAAATCTTGAAAAGTTTTTGGTTGTTTCGTTAGATGAAGACAAAAAAGCAATTGAACTTGCAAACAAGCTAAGAAAAGCTGGAAAAAGTGCAAGTGTTTATTTTGGAAAACCGTCTAAAGCTCTTGAATATGCAAATGCTTACGACATAAAAAAAGTAATTTTTCTTGGAAAAAAAGAAACTGAAAAAAAGAAAGTGACTGTAAAAAACATGCTCACCGGTGAAGAAATAACTTTAACTATTGAAAGAATAAATAAAGGTAAGTTTTAATTTTCTAATCATTCAGAAGAATTAATTTCTTCAAGTCTATCAATTAAAGTTTTACTGTCATTAGTTGAAGAAGATATCTCTCGAACCATTGAATTAATTTTTTCTCCAGAAATTTTTGGATATAAATCAATAAGTTCAAAATTAGAAGTTTTAATTTCTCCATATGAATAAGGAACCCCCACATGAGAGTAATACTTATTTTCTGGAACAACAGACATATCTTGATAGACAAATAAATCTAATCCTTCTTCTTTATTTGTTTCCATAAATTTATTCAAAATTTTGAGTAGATAAACCTTCCTAATATAAAAAATCCATAACGTTTAAAAGCAAATTTTCATTTCTCCGTTTATGGCAAAGAAAAAAGGGGAAAATATAATTGTTGTAAAAAACTTGACAAAAAAGTTTGATAAATTTATTGCAGTGGATAACATCTCTTTTGAAGTAAAAGCAGGGGAAATGTTTGCGTTTCTCGGCCCAAACGGAGCAGGAAAGTCAACCACAATAAAAATTTTAACAACACTTCTTGAGGCAACAAGTGGAAAAATTTCAATTAACGGACTTGACCCGAAACTTCAAAAAAACGAAACAAGAAAAACTTTCGGAATCGTTTTTCAAGACCCAAGTCTTGATGATGAATTAACCGCATATGAAAATTTGGAATTCCATGCTGTTTTTTATAGCGTCCCAGAAAAACTAAGAAGAGAAAGAATTGAACTTGTTATGAAACTTGTTGAACTTTGGGACAGAAAAGACTCGTTAGTAAAAACTTTTTCCGGGGGAATGAAGCGTAGATTAGAAATTGCTCGTGGACTTATTCACCACCCAAAAATCCTTTTTCTTGACGAACCAACTTTAGGTCTTGACCCACAAACAAGAAACCATTTATGGGAATACATTAAAAAATTAAATAAAGACGAAGGAATGACTGTTTTTTTGACAACTCATTACATGAACGAAGCTGAACAAATAGCAGACAGAATTGCAATTATTGACCACGGAAAAGTAATTGAAAAAGGAACTTGCGCCGAATTAAAAAAGAAAACAAAAACAAAATCTCTTGAAGAAGCCTTTTTGAAATTAACTGGACATGAAATACGTGAAGAATCAGCTTCCGAAATGGACCAATTAAGAAGCCATGCAAAAGCTTGGGGGAAAAGAAGATGAATAGTCCAGTTTACATAATGTGGCTTAGACAAGTTAAAAAGTATTTACGTTCAAAACCTAGAATTATTGGTTCTCTTGGTCAACCTATTTTATTTTTAGTCGCTCTTGGTTTTGGTTTGGGAGCTCTTTACAAAACTGCCGAAGGCGGAGGAAGTTTCGTTGATTTCCTTGCTCCAGGAATTATTGCAATGAGTATTTTATTCACCGCAATGTTTGCAGGTATCGAAGTAATTTGGGATAGACAATTTGGATTCTTAAAAGAAACTTTGGTTGCACCAGTATCTCGATTTAAAATTATGTGGGGGAGAACTTTAGGAGGGGCAACAACCGCAATACTTCAAGGAATTGTCGTTTTAATTATAACCATTGCAATTGGTTTTAGACCAGTTTGGGCACTCCTTCCTTTAGCACTAGTTTTTATGATTTTAATTGGAATTTTCTTTACTTCCCTTGGAACCGCTCTTGCTTCAAAACTTAATGATATGCAAGCTTTCCCCTTAATAATGAATTTTTTAATTATGCCTCTTTTCTTTTTGTCAGGTGCACTTTTTCCCCTTGACACAGCACCCCAAGCATTAAAAATAATTTCGTACTTCAATCCTCTTACATATGGAGTTGATGGTTTAAGAGGAGCACTCTCAGGAATAAGCCACTTCGGAATAGGAATTGATTTAATAGTTTGTGCAGGACTTTCAATAATAATCTTAGCAATTGGTTCAAGAATGTTTAACAAAATCCAGATTTAACCCTTAACAAATTCAAAATTCACCTCTTTTTAGAGATTATATACTATTTTAAAGAAATCAAAAAATAGTTCTAAAATGAAATTATTAGAAAACCCCAAGATAACAAAAAAGTTAATTCCTGATGAGAAAGATTTTTTTGAAATTGAATGGGAATTTGAAAGTTATCCTGATGAAATTTGGGTAACAAAACTTTTTCATTTTATAAAGTCCTACCTTGAAAAGACAGATGAATTGTTTGGTCCATACAGACCAAGAGTTTTTGGAAATTTTTTTATCACAACTCTCTTTAATGAAGATCTAATCGAAAAACAAAAAAATTTCTTTGAAGAAATCTTTTCAAAAATTAGCTCTTAACAAATTCTTCAATTAATTCTCCATTGTAAACTTCCGGATGAAATAAAACTCCATAAATTTCTCTTGAAGAATGTTTAAAAAAAGTTGGATAATCTAAGTCAGAATTTAATTTTAAAAAACCAAAGGGTAAACTAACTGCCTTATTATGTAAATAATAAACTTCCTTTTCACCCTTAAACTTAAGAGATTCACAATTAAACTTTTCCCTAAAAGCACCAACGTGTTTCTCTTCTAAAACTTTCGAACCAAAAGTTAAACCCATGATTTGCATTCCAGCACATATTCCTAAAAGAGGTTTTTCAAAACCTTTAATCCAAGAAAATTTGTCTAAATTTTTTAAATATTCAAAATCCTTCAAAGATGTCCCTGAAATTATAACTTTGTCGGCTCTCTCTAAATCTTTTGAAGTAAGATTATCAAAACCCTTCACAAAAGAATTTTTTCCAACAAATTTTTCAAGAGGTTTTACAAATTCATTTTCATGCAACTTCTCAGAACAAACCGAAATAATTAAAATCATTCAACTTCAACCTCTCCTCTAAATGAATTTTCTCCTTCTTGAATAACTTTTTTATTTTTAACTTTCAAGCCACGACTAAACAAAGGACAATTTAGAACATATGTTTCAAATTCTCCGCCTTCCCCTGCAACATGAATTTTATATTTTTTATTTAATTCATTTATTTCTTCAACAAATTTATTATCAATTTTTCTAAATACCCAGCTTTCATCAAAGGGATATGCCAAGACTGCTGTCAAAATAACTTCAAACTTATTGTCAATTAATTCTTCTAAATAAGTTTCTTCATCTTTTTGCCAAAGAGGATTAAAACATTCTAAATTTAATTCATCACAAATTTTTTGAATTCTCGAAGCTTGATAAACTGACTTTATTGCTCCCGTTACGACACCAAGAATTCCAAAGTCTTCTTTTGCTTTTTTAATTGCATCCTTTAAATCAATAATTTCTTTTTCTTTTTCTCCGAGAGTTTCATAAAGAAAAATTGGAATTCCCATAACTTCGGCTTGCTTAACTGTTTTTTTTATGGAAGGAGTGTGAAACATAAAGCTTTCCTTATTAATTGAATTAATTGTAATTAAACAACTAATTTCGTGGCCCTCTTTTTTAGCTAAATAAGTAGCATAAACTGAATCCTTTCCCCCGGAAAAAAGTACGCCAAGTTTCATATTTAATTAACACCTTTGGAAGTTAAGTATTTTTGCGTGTCTGTTTTAACGCCGTCCACGATAGCAGGATTATAATTTTCTTCATATAAATTTTTAGATTTTGAAAATAACTCTTCAAAACTCTTTTTTCTTTGTTTAAAAATTTCGTACGAACTCTCATTTGAAGAAGCTAACTTAAATTCGGGAAAAGAATTTTCTAAACTAAATTTTTCTAGATTATTTAGTTTAATTTCTTTTTTTGTTGGGTCTTTAGTGGGAAAAGCCAAGTCATAAGTACCATAAATTAAATTAAGAGATAAAAAAGAGGACAATGCCAACAACCCAAATAAGGAATGCTTCTCTTGTTTAGGAAGTTTTTTTATCCAACTTGGAACACGCTTTGGATGACTTGCATCCAAACATTCCTGTGTAATATCATTTGCTAGACCATTTGCTGCTCCAACTGTATAATTTCCAACTGGAGAAATTCCTGTTTGCGTAGCAGATTGCACAACACTGTAATGCTTTCCAAGAAAATATCCTATTCCACTCGTAATAGTCCCAACAACCATTCCAAGTTTTCCATCATGACCCATAACTTTCTTTTTATGTCCCAAACTATCAACTAATTCTTTTTGAGAATCATCATATTTAAAGAACCACCTAAAAGCACTTCTTCCCTTGTGAGAAACATAACCCAAAAGAAGAAGATTTAATGCAGCCCACCCCCATCTTTGCGTTTTGGAAAATTCAACCCCGTATTGATGTAAAAAGGGAAAAACTTCTGAAACTGCTTTTGCCCCCCAAGTTTCAAGAGTGGCCCAAATTGGAGCAGAAAGAACAGTTTCCCCAACACCACAAGCAACATAATCCTTTACAAAATTACTCCATTTTCCCCCGTAATAATTTGAAACAATTTCCTTCACTTCGTCTTTTGAAATCTCATTAATTCTTTTGGGAATAAATTTTGCAACACTAACAACTTTATCAACTAATTCCATACAAAAAAGAAAAAAATCTCTCCTTATAAAGACTCTTGTAGAGGAGTTTTGGTTTCAACTTCTTCAGAATCAAAAACGTAATCGTCTTCTTCAGAAGTTAAAATTTCACCTTCTTCAAGTGTTTCGGCACTCCATTCTCCAGTCATCAAGTCTGCATATGGGTTCGGATTTTCTTTTAAAAAAATGTGTTTAAGCCAAATGTGAATTTCTTCAAAATGAGTTTCCTGTTCAAGCCAAAGTTTTCCATTGTTTTCAAGTTGTAAAATTGGGAAAAAGGCTAAAGCTCTTTCTTCTCTGTTGTCCCCAACAATTTCGCTATAAGGAACTTTTTTTTCACTTTCATTTTTTTTAAAGTAATTAATAATTTTCCCATGAATTCCTTCAAGTCTATTTTTCAAATTATATTTTTTCTTAGGTAAACTTATTCCCGTCTCACGTAATGCGTTGTTGTCAACAATTGCCTTTTTGATACGCCTGTTTTCAGTAATAATTGCTTTATTCAGTGATTCAATAAGTTCATTAAGAGTAACTTTTCTAAAACGAGGAAGTGGACTTCTTGGAATTAAATCCGGAATTTCTTCGTCAAGTTCAATTCTTTCTAAAACGCTCTTTTTCACTTCTTTCTCTCCAAAAAGAATGTCATCAATACTTCTCATATAACGACTCAAAATAAGTTCTGACTTGATTCTCAAGAGAAGTGCTGCTGCAAGTAAAACCTTACTTGAAACAAAAAAGTCCGTTTCTTCATATTTTTGAATTCTTTCTAAAAAACCTTGGGACAAAATTGAAATGTCGATGTTCCATGGATCAAGTTGCTCGGTATTGATGAGGTCATAAATAATTTCACGCCAACCAATCTCTCGATTAAACAATAAATCATGCACTTCTGCCTGACCTACGCTAGGTCTCACCTCTTCATCCATCCCAAAGAGAAGTAAATTCATTTTATAAATTTATAACAAAAACTACTTAGCAATTTAATCAACCTGTCATTTTTGAAGAGTAACAGAATAGAAAGCTTTAAATAGTGAAATGCCTATTGATTAATATCACCTCTTTTACCCAGGAGAGGGCGCGTACTATCTATTTATACTTGGTGCGAAGAATCTCCTAGGTTTCTTTTTAATTCAAAAATGGAAAAAATAATAAAATTTAATGATGAGTATGCTTACAGGACTGCTTTTACAGAAACAGTTTCCTATGCTGCTGAAAACGAGCTTTTGGTACACGACATAAATAAAAACGCAGGTCGAATGTATGACAAAGAAAACATTAATAATTTTATGATTTCTGTTTTGCACCCATATAAAACAATAAAAATTGAGGGAAAAAACTCTGAAAAGGTAAACCTCTTAGAATCTAAACTTCTTAAAATAAAAGAAAAAGAAGACACTCCAGACAAAATACCTGAAGTCGCTTAAACCCACATTTTATATATTTCTCTTGCCTTTAAATTATGTGAAAAACATAGACATTCTCGCAAAAGAATTTCCAACTGGATTAAAAATTGAGGATATAGGATTTTTATTCGAAGAAATAGGAAATGGATTTGATGTTGGAATTTTATATTACTCTCCTCTTAAAGCGATTTCTAAAGAAAGTGCAAAAACAAAAATAAGAGATTACGCAAGAAGAGAACTTTACAATAAAAATAAAAATTCAACTTTAATGAATAAGTCTTATCTTTACTTTACAAGAAAATTAGATTCAACAGTCCTAGAATTTATCTAACTATTTTTTAGCTTCAACTTTCTTTTCTTCAGCTTTAACTACGGGAGTTCCGTTAAATTCAGCGTAGTGGCATTTTCCACAATAAACTCTTTCCTTTGCTTTCATTAAAAAAACTCCGGGTCCACAACGAGGACAAAATCTTTCTTTCTTTAAAGTTGTACCTTCAACTTTGTACATTGAATATTTTTTAGAAGTTGGTTTATTTTTATGAGGTTTCTTTCCCTTCTTTACAATTTTCTTTTTTCCCATTATTGACTTGCCTCCACTTTAACTTCTTCAGTTTTAGGTTCTTCAGCAGGTTTCTCAGCTTCTTTTGCTTTAGCTTCTTCTGCCGCTTTTTTTGCTTCAAGAGCTGCCTTTTTAGCTTCAGCCTTTGCTTTAGCTTCTTCCTCAGCTTTCTTTTTCTCTTTTTCAAGTTCTTGCTTTGTTTTTTTTACAATTCTCTTAAACTCTTCAATAGAAGAATAGAGGTGAACATAAACATCAAAAACTTGCATTCCAAATTTTCCTTTGATTTGTTTTATTCTCAATAAATCCGTGTTAAAAGAAAATTTTTCCTTAAGAAGTTTTTTTACTTCCTCATGACTTGGAACAGCTTGAGAAATTATTTCAAAATGAATCTCTTTTCTTGAAAAGAGAGGGTTCTCAACTTCTGACACTTTTTTTATTTCGACTTTATCCATTTTATCTTGTTTTAATTGCAAATTTACCTTTTGAATTTATTCCAATGTTTTTAGCTATTTCTGACTTCTCAGAATTTAATACATAAATTTTTCCTTTATATGAATCAGTAAATTCTTTTGAATCACATTTAGGACATTTGTCCCCTTCGTAAATTGTCTTACAAATTTTGCATGCTTTGTCTTTTATTTTTGCCATTATTTTTTCTTAGCTCCTTTAGTTTTTCCTTTACTTTGCGACTCTTCTTTTTTAACTAATTTTTTGTTTTCAGCGTCCTTCTTTGCTTTGTCTTCTTTTATCCATTCAATTTTTCCAAGTCCTGGTTGTCTCATAGTTAAACCAATTTTTGGGTCGTCTCCCTTGTGAGAAATTGCAACAATTCTTGCAACACAAAGGTCGCCTTCTTTTAAGACTCGACCACTTGACTTTCCAGAAAGACTTCCAGCGTCACTAAATGAAACATAGTCATCCATTGTTTGACTAATGTGAATCATTCCTCTCATAACTCCAAGGTCAATAAATGCCCCGAAATTAGTAATTTCTGAAACCTTTCCATAAACATATTCTTGAAGTTCTGGTTTCCAAACGAGAAGCTTGAAAATGCATTTGTAATAAGCTGCACCGTCGCCAGGAATTATAACTCCTTCACCAACATTGATCACTTCCACAACAGAAACGACTCTTCCCATCTCTTTTTCATAGTGGTCAGCAAAGGTTTCATCAAGTTGTTCACGAACAGAGTCTGAAGTAGGTAAACCAAATAATTTTGGGTCCACTCTTACATAATCTTCAACTTCCGTTAAGTAAAACATTTTAATCAAATTTTAAAGCAAAATTTGGTTTAAAAAGCTTTTGTGTAAGAATTTGATTAATCCCGTAAAAAGAATCACTGTACTTCCAGTTTCTTTCTATTTCGAATAATAACTTTTCTGTTTCTAATTGATTTTTTGAGTGCCTTGTCCACTGTTGCAAGTAAGATTTCAGGCCTTTCTTTTAAGTATTCTTTAATTCCAACGTCAACATATTTTCCAGGGCAGTCAACTTCTTCATGTTTTTCAGATTTAATCAATTTTAGAGCAAGAACGGCTTCACTTTTTACTTTCAAAGCTTTAGTCGATTTCCTGATTCTCTCAATTTCAAGTTTAACTTCTCTAGGAATCAAAACTTGGTGACCTTTGTCTTCTAACTCTTCGTAAAAGTCAAGCTTGTTTCTAATGCAACTTAAAATGAAACTCGTGTCAAGTAATACTTTTGCCATGATTAAATTAGTGAATTAAAGTTTTTAAAATATTATAAAATCTTTTCAAGATATTTCAAGTTGCGACGCCTTAATAATTTTTGGCGTAGCGCCTTGACAAAGTCTGGCGCGGAGCAATTAATAATACATTTCTCTAGAAAAACTTTATAACTCGCTTTCCCTTTGAAAAGAAATGGAAGAGAGTGAAAACCTAATTAGAATCCTCAACGAAGCCCAAATTGCGTTCAAAAATAAAGACTCAATAAAATTAAAAAAATTAAGCAATGAAACCGTCCACTCTTCTTCCTTGAATCAAGATTCTTCAAATATTTTAGTTGCGGTTGTAATTTATTCACTTGGAAAAATTCTCGAGAGAGAAAATTATTTTAATTTACCTGGCTGGAAAAATTTTGAAAATTTAACTAATTCTGCAATTAAAGTTTCTATTGTTGATTTAAAACAAAACAAAATTGAAAAATTTACTCAAGACTTTGTTCAAATAAGAAAAGCGATTGGAAAAATTTCTGGTAAATTAAAAAAATATATTGAAGAAGTTTTCAAGCGTTCAGAAGTAACAAAAGCTTCAAGAATTTATGAACACGGAATTTCACTTGGAAGAACTTCAAAACTCCTTGGTATAACAGTTTATGACCTTGCAAATTATTCTGGACAAACTGGAATTTCAGAAGTTTCACTTAACCAAACAATAAACGAAAGAGAAAGAATCAAAATGCTGGAGGAAATTTTTAAATGATTGAAAAAGCATTAAACTTTGCAAAACAAAAACATGAAAACCAATTTAGAAAGTTTGCGGGGGAACCTTATCACCAACACGTTGAAAAAGTTGCAAAAATAATTGAAGAAAATAAAAAAAGCCACAAGGTAAATGAACTTCTCGCGGCGGCTTTACTTCACGACACTCTTGAAAAAACAGACACAACTGAAGAAGAATTAAAAGAAAATTTTGGAGAACTTATTACTTCACTTGTAAAAGAATTAACAACAGACAAAAATGAAGCAAGGAAAATTGGAAAAAAAGAATATCTTGCTGAAAAACTTAGCGACCCAGAAAAAACAAGTAGCTGGGGACTTGTAATAAAACTAGCTGACAGACTCGACAACGTTTCAGATTTGAATAAAGGTCCAGAAGAATTTAAGAAAAAGTACATTGAAGAAACAAAACACATTTTAGAAAGACTCGAAGAAAAACGGGAATTAACTGAAACTCAAAAAAGAATAAT
>CAZONG010000019.1:0-11136 GCA_964581315.1 Candidatus Woesearchaeota archaeon
TTTACGAAATTGATGGTTCTGGACCCGTTGAAGAAGTTAATGACAAAATTATTCATGTTTTGGGTTTGAAATAAAACTTTATTAATACCCTTTCTTTTATTTTTTTATGAAAGAAGTGGTGTTTGAAACGTTAAAAAAGTCTTTAAAAAAGTTGGATGTCAAATTTGATGAAGAAAAAATAAAGTCTTCAATTGAAGTTCCAAAAGATTATTCTAAAGGAGATTTTGCTTTCCCTTGTTTTGTCTTGGCTTCAGTTATGAAAATGCCTCCTCACGACATTGCAGTACAAGTTCGTGAAAAAATGGGAAACCCTCCAAAGGAGTTTCAGAATATTGAAACAGAAGGGCCATACATAAATTTTTTTCTAAACAGGAAAGTTCTTGCTGAAGAAATAATAAAAACTGTGAAAAAATTAGGAGAAAACTTTGGAAGAAATGAAATTGGGAAAAACGAAAAAACAATGATTGAATTTCCTTCGCCAAATACGAATAAGCCTCTCCACTTGGGACACTTGAGAAATATGGCTCTTGGTGAAAGTCTATCAAGAATTTCAGAATTTTCTGGGGAAAAAGTTGTGCGAGCTAACTTGAACAATGACCGAGGAATTCATATTTGTAAATCAATGTTAGCATATCAAAAATGGGGAAAAGGAAAAAAACCTGACAAGAAAACTAAGTCTGATCACCTAGTTGGACATTATTATGTTTTGTATTCAGAGCATGAAAAGAAAAATAAAGAAATAGAAAAAGAAGCTCACAACTTATTGGGGAAATGGGAAAAAGGGGACAAAGAAACAATCCTTCTTTGGGAAAAAATGAATAAATGGGCCTTTGACGGGTTCAATGAAACTTACAAAAATTTTGGAATAACTCATGACAAAGAATATTTTGAAAGTGAAATTTACAAAAAAGGAAAAGAAATAATTCTTGAAGGAGTTAAAAAAGGAATTTTTGAAAAACTTAAAGACGGCTCAGTAAAGTTTGACCTTAAAAAAGAAGGGCTTGGGGAAAAATATTTACTTCGTAGCGACGGGACCAGCCTTTACATAACTCAAGACATCTATCTAGCTTATTTGAAACAAAAGGAATACAAACTCACAAAAAATTATTACGTCGTTGGAAACGAACAAGACTATCACTTTAAAGTATTGTTTAACATTTTGAAAAAACTTGAAATTCCTTTAGAAGGATTGAAGCACATTTCATATGGAATGGTTAACTTGCCCGAAGGAAAAATGAAATCTCGTGAAGGAACAGTTGTCGACGCTGATGACCTTATTTCTGACATGGAAAAACTTGCAAGTAAAGAAATATCAAAAAGAGGAAAAATCTTGAAAAAAGAACTTGAAAAAAGAAGCCACATAATTGCTCTTGCAGCAATAAAATATTTTTTACTTAAAGTTGATTCTAAAAAAGAAATTTTATTTAATCCAAAGGAATCAATCTCATTTGAAGGAAACACTGGCCCATACTTGTTATACTCTTATGCTCGGGCAAATTCAATAATAAAAAAATCTAAATCAAAAAAAATTCCTTCTTTTGAAATTCCTAAAATTTTAGAAGAAAAAGAAATAGAACTTGTTTTAAAAATTAAAGATTTTGCAAAAACAGTTTACTCTTCTTACAAGGATTTAAATCCCGCTGTAATTGCAAATTATTCCTATGAACTTGCAAAAATATTTAATGAATTTTATCACGCTTGCCCTGTTCTCGAGGGAGAAAATAAAGAATTTAGAATAAACTTGGTTTATGCATTTAAAGAAACCTTAAAAAACGCCCTTAACCTTCTTGGAATAGAAACCCTTGAAGAGATGTAAAAATGTTAGAATTTATTAGTAACCTTACAACAGATGTTTATCTTGGAGCCCTAATTTATTTTGGAATCTATTTAATTGTCGTTGGTGTTCTTGCTTTTCTTGTAAAAAAGATTTTTATAAAAATTACTCTTAAAACTGAAACTGATTTAGATGACTTAATTATAAAACAAATGAATAAACCAATAATTTATTTGTTATTTTTAACAGGAGTTCGGTTTACACTTGAAAGAATTTCTGGAGTAATTGATTTAGGACTCACTTTAGAAATAATTAATTCATTAATTGTACTTGGTGCATTTTACCTCCTTTATGTAATTTTTGACTTGGGTTTTTCAAGAGCTTGGAGAAGATTTGCAAAAAAAACAAAAAGAAGACCAAACGATGCACTAATTCAGTTAACAAATGTGACTTTGAAAATAATTTTAGTTATCGCTGGACTTATTTATGTAATGAGTCTTTGGGGGGTTGAAATTGGTCCACTTCTCGCCGGTGTTGGAATAGGAGGAATTGCAATTGCATTTGCTCTTCAAAGTAGTTTAGGAAATATTTTTGGGGGAATCTCAATTATTTTAGACAAAAGTATTCGTGTGGGAGACGTGATAACTTTAGAAGGTGGAACTGCTGGAAGAGTGACTCACGTCGGGCTTAGAAGTACAAAAATAACTTCTTGGGACAATGAATACTTGATTGTTCCAAATTCAAAACTTTCTGACAGCGTCATACACAATATTGCAATGCCTGAACCAAAGTCACGTGTTGTTATACCTTTTTCAGTTGCTTATGGAAGTAAAATAGAACAAGTGAAAAAAATAGTTCTTGCGGAAATTAAAAAAGTAAAAGGTTTTGTTGATAACCCTGAACCCGCTGTTCGATTTTTGGAGATGGGAAATTCCTCTTTAAACTTTAAAGCATACTTTTTTGTTGAATCTTATGAGATGAGGTTCGCTGCAATTGATGAAGCTAACACAAGAATTTACAATGCTTTAAACAAAGCAGGAATAGAGATCCCTTTCCCCCAAATGGATGTACATTTGAAGAAAAAATAACTTTTTTATTAAAAAAATCTTTAGTCCAAAAACCTTTTAAATGGAGCGGGCATAAATTTCTTATAGGAGATTCTGAACAAAAGTAAAATGGAAATGCCAATTGATATGCAACATCAGCAAATGGGTTATGACAGGGCTGCAACAATGTTTAGTCCTGAAGGACACCTTTTGCAAGTAGAATACGCTGAGAAAGCCGTGAGGCTTGGAAGTTCTTCAATTGGGATGGTTTGCAGTGATGGACTTTTTATTTTGGCTGACAAAAGAAATGAAGAAACTTTGGTTGTTCCAGATTCAGCTCAAAAAGTTTATGAAATTGATAACCACTTAATTGCGAGTGTTGCTGGACTTGTTGCTGACGCAAGAGTCTTAATTGATAAAGTTCAAGTTCTTTCACAACAAAATAGATTAACTTATGACTCCCCAATTGAACCAGAACTAATTATAAAAGAAATTTCAAATTTAAAGCAACAGTTTACTCAATATGGAGGAGCAAGACCCTTTGGGGTTTCAGTTATGATTGCTGGAATTCAAGACAAGAAAGGTAGACTTTACACAAGCGACATCACTGGAAATTATTATGAATATTTTGCAAACGCAATCGGAGAAGACGATGCAAAAATAAAAGAAATTTTAAGAGAAAAATACAAAAAAGAAATTACATTAAAGAAAGGAATTGAACTTGCTGTTGAAGCAATGAAAAAAGTTAAGGGAGACAAATTTAAAATGGATAAACTTGAACTTGCATATTTAGAAAACGATAAAGATGAGATAAAAAGGCTCGAAGGAAAAAAGATTTTAGAGCTAAAATAAGACATGACAATTCTTCCAATAAATTATTCTGAAAAAATAGGTAATGTTATTAGAAAATCAAAAATTGGTTTTCAGATGATTAATTATTCTGAAACAAAAAAAGTTGGAGATGAAATTTTTGGATATTTTAATCTTTTAAAAAATAATAATGTGGGGGGAATCTATGTTAATTTTAATCAAAAAGAGGGAGAAATTGAGTTTGGTGAGACAATAATAAATGATATTAGTTTCAATGAAAAATTAAAATTAAATGGACTTGAGGAAAAGATTGCAAAGGAGCTTGGTTTTTTTACAATTAAAGTAGAAGTCCCGGAAGAAGACTTAAAAAAAGAATTTATTAAAAAAGGATATAAATTTAAAAGTGAGAAATCCCATAAAGGAGTAAAGGAATTAAAATGACACAAACGACAGCTAGGATAAAACGGAACGGAATGGATTTTGAAGTTTTGGTTGATTTGGATGACGCATTAAAGTTTAAGAAAGGGCAAACTGACTATTTGGCTGTTGAAGGAGATAGAATTTTTAAGGATATTAAACGAGGTGACCTTGCTTCTAAAAATGACCTTGAAATCGCGTTTAAGACTACTGACCCAACTGAAATTGGAAAAATTATTGTGAAAAGTGGAGACGTCTTGACTGACCAGGAACACAGAGACGCTGACAGAGATAAAAAAGTAAAACAAGTTGTAGACTTTTTAAGTAAAAATGCTGTTGACCCTCAAACTGGAAATCCTTTGACTCCAGACAGAATAAAGTCCGCAATTGAACAAGCACACGTTGCAATTAAAAATGCCCCAATTGATTCTCAGATAAAAGAAATAATGGATAAACTTAGCACAGTTATTCCAATAAAAATTGAGACTAAGAGAATAAAAATTACAATTCCTGCAATTCAGACTGGAAAAGCCTATGGGGTGGTTTCACAATATAAAGAAAAAGAAAATTGGTTGAATGACGGAAGTTTAGAAGTTGTTGTTTCGATTCCTGCTGGAATCACACTTGATTTTTATGACAAACTGAATTCTGCAACACATGGTTCAGCCTTGACTGAGGAATTAAAATAAGGGATTGAACTTAACACAAATGTTTTTAAAGTGATTTCTCTAAAAAATTAGAATACAAAGAAAATGGATAGAAAAGTAGTAATTCCGGGCGAGATTATCGCTGAAGGTGAAGACCTTCTCCCTGGAGAACATACAGAGAAAACTGATGGAAAGATTGTTTCTTTAAGATATGGATTAGCTGAAGAACAAAATAGTTTAATCAAAGTTATTCCGCTTTCTGGAGTTTACGGTCCTCGAAGAGGAAACGTTGTTATTGGAAAAGTTGAAAACATTGTAAACAATGGTTGGCTCGTTGACATTGGATCAGCCGATTCTGCATTTTTGTCAATTATGGAAGTTCCAAGATATGTTAACAAAGACGCAATGGAAGAAGTTTTCAAAATTGATGAAATCTTAATTGCAAAAATTTGGTCTATTGGAAAAAGAGGAATTGACCTTTCAATCAAGTCTCGTGGTTTTGGAAAAATTAAAGATGGAGTTATTTTTAGTATAAACCCAAACAAAGTTCCAAGAATAATTGGAAAAGAAGGAAGCATGATAAAATTAATAAAAGACCAAACTGGTTGTGAAATAGATGTTGCACAAAACGGATACGTCTGGGTTAAAGGGCCAACAATTGACGCTGAAATTTTTGCCAAAGAAGCAATAAACTTCGTTGCTGAGAGGTCTTTTATGCATGGTTTAACTGACGAAGTAACTAAATGGTTTGAGGAAAATAAAAAATAAAATGAGTGAAGAAATTTTAAACAAAAGGTCAAAGATATTGGAAAATATTCTAGAAGATGGTTTGGAAAAAGCTTTGATTGGAATTAAATTAATAGATGAAAAAAATGGTCCCCTTCCACTTAGTCAAATAAAAATGGAAGAAATACAGGTTCATAAAAGAGAATATAACAATTTTTTAAAACTTTCTAAAGAAGCAGGATATAATTTTGAAGGAATTGAAGAAAAATATAAAGGAGTAATTCAAAAATACGAGTTAAATTAAAATGACAGCTAAATTTGAGAGGCCAGATGGAAGAAAAATTGACGAACTTCGTCCTATTGAAGCCAAAGTTGGAGTTGTTCCAAACGCCGACGGAAGTGCAATGTATCGTTCAGGAAAAACAATCGCAATCGCTGCAGTTTATGGACCAAAAAAAATGCATCCACAACATCTTCAAAATCCAATGAAAGGGACTTTAAGATGTGATTATGGAATGATTAGTTTTTCAGTTTCAGACAGGATTAGGCCTGGAAAAAATAGAAGAGCAATGGAAATAAGTGAAATTACTAAATGGGCTCTTGAACCGGTTTTACTTTTAGACAGATATCCAAATCAAGTAATTGATGTCTTCATAAATATCGTTCAAGCTGATGCTGGAACAAGATGTGCTGGAATAAACGCCGCTGCAATGGCACTTGCTCACGCAGGAATTCCGATGAAAGACATGGTTTCAAGCGTTTCAATTGGAAAGCTTGACAAAACTTTAGTTGTTGATTTAACTAAAGAAGAAGAGGATTATCATGAAGGTGAAGGACCTACAGACATCCCGATTTCTATGACACATTCTGGAAAAGTTACCCACATGCAACTTGATGGAAAAATAAGTGTTAAACAACTTCAAGAAGCAGTTGACATGGGAAAAACTGCTTGCGAAAAAATTTATGAAATTCAAAAGAAAGCGCTTAAAGATGCAATTGATATGGAGGGGAAAAATTAAAATGGCAGGAGGAGCAATGGAAAATAAAGTTGAAGGTGCTTGTTTAGGACTTAGTGGAACAGGGTGGACCCCTTCAAAGAAAGAATCAAAATTGAAAGAAATAACTGAATTTTCCCCATCAGAAAATAAAATTCAAACAGGGAGTCAATCAGGATTAGGTTCAAAAGTTAGTGATTCAGAACATTATTCTATGGTAATTAAAGTTTCTCCACATCAAGGGGGTGTTTTCTCAGAAATAAGCCCTTACAAATCGGAAAAAATTATTGAAGAAATTAAAATAAATTTAGGAGAAGAGTATAATAATGTTAATCTTTATTACAATACAAAAAAAGAACAAATTGAATGGGAGAGAATAAAATAAAATGGATAAAGTAAGAAAAACATTTGAAATCACTGGAAACAGAATAAGGGAATACTTGAAGGAAGGTAAACGGTTTGACGGAAGAACACCTTTTGAATTTAGAGATATTACAATTGAAAAAAATGTTTCAAATAAGGCTGAAGGTTCAGTTAGAGTAAGAATTGGAAAAACGGAAGTTATTGTTGGAGTTAAACTCGGAGTTTCTGAACCATATCCAGATTCGCCTAATAAGGGAAATTTGATGGTTACAGCTGAAATGTTGCCTTTGAGTTCTCCACGTTTTGAAAATGGACCTCCAAAATTTGAAGCAATTGAACTTGGAAGAGTTACTGACAGGGGACTCAGAGAATCTGGGTTTATCGACCTCGAAAAACTTTGTATCGAAGAAGGTAAAAAAGTCTGGACACTTTTTGTAGATGTTTATTCAATAAATGACGACGGAAACTTGATGGACGCTTCAACAATTGGGGCAATTGCAGCATTAAAAATTGCAAAACTTCCAAAGTATGACAAAGAGGAAGGAAAAGTTTTATTTGACGAACATACTGATGAAAATGTTCCTTTAACAGACAAAGTTCCTATTGCAGTAAGTGTTCACAAAATCGGTTCTTCACTTTTAATTGACCCAACTCGTGAAGAAGAAGACTTAAGCGAATGCAGAGTAACAATTTCTTCAAACAAAGGAACAATTTCCTCTTTACAAAAGAGTGAAAGTGCTTCACTTGAGGTTGAAGAAATAAAAAAGATTTTTGAAATCGCTGAAAAAGCTTCAGAAGAATTGTTAAAGGAAATTGAAAAAAAGATTAAATAAGGAAACCTTTAAAAGACAGGAAATTTAATTATTAAAATGGTACAACCAATTTTTACAAAATATGAACGGGCAAGAATTTTAGGTGCAAGAGCACTTCAAATTGCGATGAACGCTCCTTTACTTGTGAAGATTTCTAAGGAAGACCTTGAAAAAATTAATTTTGATGCTTTGAAAATTGCTGAAGTTGAATTAGATTCGGATGTTTTACCAATTTCAATTAATAAACCGATGCCAAAAAAGAGAGAAGGTTTGTTAAAAAGACCAAAAGCAACTCCAATGAGCGACAATAAAAAAGAAGATATTGAAGAAAAGTTGGAAAAAGAAATTATTGAAGAAGGGGAAATTATGGAACTTGCTCAACCTGAAGACGAAAGGGAAGATGATGACAGCGGAAGTGACGAAGATTAATTTTTTATTAAGTTTTATTTTCTAAATCCTAACATTTATTAACAAAATTTCTTTTATATTTTTATGATAATAAAAGGGGTTAAAGCCAAAATTATTAAAGATTCTAGAAAAGAACCAACTGTTGAAGTAACAATAGAAACCAACGTTGGAAAATTTGTTTCCTCGGCACCTAACGGAAAGTCAAAAGGAAAACATGAAGCAAAGTCTTACGTAAAATCTCTTCCTAAAGACATTGAATCCTTAGAAAAAATTTCAGATTATTTTTCGGAGGAACACTTAGAAAAGTTTGAAGACTTGAGAAGAATTGAGGACATTGCTAAAGGGCACATCGGAGCAAACACTCTTTTTGCTTTGGAGTCTGCTGTTTTGAAGGCAATTTCAAAAGAACAAAAAAAAGAAATTTGGCAATTAATTAACCCTAAAGCAAAACAATTTCCTCGTTTTGTTGGAAACTCCGTTGGAGGGGGACTTCATTCTAACACCTCAAAAAAACCGGATTTTCAAGAATTTTTATTGATTCCTGATTTTGAATTTCCAAGTAAGAATCAAGATTCAAATTTAGAGTCTAAGGAAAAATTAAAACAACTTTTGAAAAAGAAAGATTCAAAATTTAGTGAAAAGAAAAATGATGAAAATGCGTGGGTAACAACCTTAAATGAAAAAGAAATTTTTGATTTGGTTTCTCAACTTGGAATCCCTTTTGGGACTGACGCTGCAACATCGGGTTTTTATAAAAGAAAAAAATACCACTACAAAAACCCTCCTTTAGACCGAACCCCTGAAGAACAATTGATGTATTTAAAAAATTTAATAAAAAATTATAATTTGTTTTATGTTGAAGACCCCTTTCAAGAAGAAGATTTTGAAAGTTTTGCAAAACTTTTGAAAGCATTTCCTAATTCCTTGATTGTGGGGGATGACCTTACCGTTACAAATTTGAAAAGACTTGAAAAAGCAATCGAAGAAAAAGCAATTAACGCGATAATTGTTAAACCGAATCAGAATGGTTCATTAGTTGAAGTTGCACAAGTTGTTGAACTTGCAAAAAAGAAAAACATAAAAACAATTTTTTCACATAGAAGCGGAGAAACTAAGGAAAGCATTTTGGCTGACCTTGCTTTTGGGTTCCAAGCTGACTTCATGAAGTGTGGAATAACTGGTCCTGAAAGAGAAGCAAAAATTAATCGTTTAATTGAAATTGAAAAAAGTTTGAAATAGGTATTTTTGAATAATTATTCTTTTAAAAAGAGATTTCTTTTAATTTTGTATGGATATTAACCAGAAAAGAATCAATAATATTGGAAAAGATTTGGATAAATATCTCCCTCACTTTGTAAAAGATTTTCAAATTTTTGGAATTGAAAACATTAAGAAACTTGAAAATAAACAAGTTATTTATCTTCCAAATCACCTTAGCCTTTTGGATCCTGTTTTGATTTTAAAAGTCTTAAATGATTTTAACTTAAAACATCCTGCAACAATTACTGGAAGCAACCTTAATCACTGGCCACTTAACAAAATAATTCAGGAATCAACAGGATCAATTTTCATTAATAGAAAAATTATGAAAAGTGAGGGAGTAAGTGAAGAGAAAAGAAAAGAACTCTTAAAATTGAATTCTAAACTTGAAGGAGTTGTTTTGGAAGGACACAACCTATTGAGTTTTGTCGAATCTGGAAGGGATTACAGTGGAAAAGTCATGGAAAGGGGGGACTCTGGAGTCTTGAGTAGATATCTTAAAATTTCAAAAAAGTATAAAACAGAACCTTTTGGATGCAACGTTGCAATAAAATATGAACCAAACACAATTGAAAACCCTTGTTTATATGTGTCTTCATTTTTTAAAAACAAAATAGAGATGGTTTATTTTTTTACAGACATTTACGCATTTCTTAAAAATTATATTTCTAAAAAAGAAAAGAAACCAATTGCAAAGATTAATTTTGGCGAACCTTATCCATTAAAAGAATTTATAGAAAATCGAGATCATGAAAGACTCTTAAGTTTTGTCAAAGAAGATGTTAAAAGACTCTACAAACAGATTTCTTAATAAGAAACTTTATAAAGTAAATTTCTTGTAAATTCCTATGGCTAAGACTAAAAAGGATGAAGAAGTTTTGGAAATTCCTGAAGACAAACTTAAGGGGAAAAAGTTAGAAGAAGCTGCTGAAGCGGAAAGTTTGGAAACTGAAAAACCAAAAAAAACTGAAAAGTCTAAGGAAGACAAATTAAAAGCTTTGAAGGAAAAAGCAGAAAAACTTCTTAAAGAAAAAGTTGAAAAAACTGATACTGAATTACTTAAGGAAGAAGTCAAGGTTAAGAAAAAAGAGAATATGCTTATTGACCTTGAAGATTATGTTAAAACTGGAATTTACTTAGGAACAAGAATTGTAACCCCAGAAATGAGAAAATATGTTTATAGAAGAAGAGCTGATGGACTTGCTATTTTTAATACAGATTTAATTGATGAAAAACTTAAGGAAGGAATTGAATACTTATCAAAATTCGAACCTGAAAATGTCATTTTAGTTTGTAAAAGACAATCTGGTTGGAGAGCTGCAATGAAATTTAGTGAAGTCACTGGAATTAGAGTTTTCACAAAAAAATATCCTGCAGGAATTATGACTAACACCAATTTGAAAGACTTTTTTGAAACTGAACTAACAATAATTACGGACCAATGGCTTGACAAAAACGCATTGAAAGATACAATGGATGTAAAGAAAAAAGTTTTGATGGTTTGTGGAACAAATAACTTTGGAAAAGGTGCTGACCAAATAATTATTGGGAACAACAAAAGTGGAAAAAGTTTAGGATTAATTCTTTATCTTTTAGCAAGAGGATACTTAAAAGCAAAAGGAAAAGACACTTCAAACCTTCCAGACATGGAATGGTGGGTTGGTGACGACGACAATTAGAAAATTCTAGATGAAAAAATCAATTAAAGATTTGGTTGAAGGAGATAAAGCAACTGTTCTTTCTTGTGAAGATTTAAGATTTATGGAAGAAGGTTTTGTTGAAGGAACGCAAATTGAAGTTTATAAAAAATTTCCAGGAATCACTTGCGTTTATCTTAGGGGAGCGATAATTGCTGCTAGAGACAAAGATTATGAAAAA
>CAZONG010000020.1:0-5422 GCA_964581315.1 Candidatus Woesearchaeota archaeon
AGTCAAGTAAACAATTTGCTTTTTGCTGGTCTATAAATTGAAATGCACTTGTAATAAGTCTCCACGAAACTCCTGCACCAATAAACAAACTTACTCCAGAACCAAATCCCCATTTGGTGGAAAGTTCATCCATATAAAAAATTGCAATTCCTCCAAGTATAAGTTGGAAAATCATTAAACCAGTGTAACCTGGTGCTGCTTGAAGTCCATTCATTAAAACATAAACACTTGCTTCAAAAATTATAAAGAAGAAAACTAAAAGTTTCTGAACTCCTTGGAAGAATTTTTTCCCTTCGGTAGTATTTGTGTCAATGTTAATTATTCCCGCTCCTGTTAAAAGTTGCAAGATAATAGAAGCCATTACAATTGGACCAATTCCAAGTGAAATTATCGAACCAAAATCTGTTCCAAGAATAATTGCCAGATACTTAAATCGGTCAAGAGCGTTGGCGCTCATTCCATATAAAGAAATATTTGCAAGGATAAAAAAAGCTGCAAGAATAATCAAAGTCCACTTAAGCTTAACATTAAAGGAAAGTTTCTTTTCTTCAGGAGAAGTAATCTCCGGAATATAATTGAATATGCTCTTCAAATCCATGACAATCCAAGAGAAAAATAGTTTTTAAAGTTTGTTGGTGGGGAGAAAAATAAGTAAGAAATATTCTTTTACTCTTTCTTTACAGCGTTAGCTTTTTTCTTTTCGTGTTTGGGATTTACTACAACTGGAGTAACCATTTTTTTGATTTCTTTTACAGTTACAGTTCCGCCAGCAGATTCAATTTTCTTTTTTGCAGATTCAGAAATTTCAAAACAAACAACATTAAGTTTATTTTTTACTTCTCCAGTTCCCAAAATTTTGTAATTCTTTAAATTTACGTCGTAGCCTTCTTTTCCTTTCTTTGCATATTTTTCAAGGTGAAGTTCAATATCTCCAACATTAATTCTTTTTCTAGTGTCTTTTTTTGTTCCACGAGAAGTTATTCCTTGTTTACCAAAGTAATCGTGTCCGTAGAGTTTCAAAAGTAAAGTTTTCTTTTGATCTCCTCTCTTTCCTGAACCAGCAAGCCCAGTTCCACCTCTGTGTCCTGATTTTTTAGCTTTTTTTCTTGCTCCTCTACCGTGAGTTCCTTGATTTCTTCCGTGCATTCTTTTTGACTTTTTTTTCTTTTTAAGTTTCATTTTATAACATCCTCAAAATTAATTTATCCATTTCTTTATTTTCTCCTAAAATTCCTTTAGGGTAATAAAGTTTAGTTTCAGCTCCGCCTCTTGGAGGGTGAAGTCTAAAAAAAGGTTTAAGTTTTCCATCAACTTTTTTTCCTCTTTTCTTTAAAAGTTCGTCGTAAGTTTCTTTTGAAATTTCTCCATATGAAACAAAACTTCTTACTTTTTTAAGCATACCAATATTTTCTTTTGTCGGTTCAAGGACAACGCAAGCATATTTTCTTCTAAGTCTAAGTCTAAACAAAGTTTCTTTTATGTCTTCGTTAATTCCAATTTGTCCTCTAATTCTTATTACTGCTATCATTTTCTGTTTGTTTTCTCCAAGGCATCCATTGCCGCTTTAATTAAATTAAAAGTTGTCCTTTTTTTACCGAAAGTTTTTGAGTATATATCCTTTATCCCAGCCATCTTTAGGAGCTTTTGCAATTCTCTTGCAGCAACAAGTCCAGTTCCTTGTGGAGCGGGAGTAAAAATAACTCTAACACTTCCAGCTTTTCCTTCAACTTCGAATGGAATAGAGTGTGTTTCTTCACATTGACAGTCAAAAGCGGAACATGCTCTTTTTATTTTTATTAAATTCAACTTTGCTTTTCTTGTTGCTTTATCTCTTGCTGGAAGAGTTTCCCCTGCTTTTCCAACTCCAACACCAATGTGTCCATTTTCATCTCCAACAATTGCCATTGCTGAAAAAGTCATAACTCCTCCTTCTTGAGTAATTCTTTGGGTTTGTCTCCAAGCTCTTCTTTTTCCTCCACCGAATTTTCCTTTAGCGTGACCCATTGCGATTAAGTCTGTCTTTATTGGAAGAAGTAAATCAACTACCTCGTCTTCAAGAATTTTTTGGTTGTTCTCTAGAATTTCATCAATCTTTTTTATTTTTCCAGTTTTTACGTCGTTACCCATTTTAGTTTTTGGAACCCAATTTGCAAGGTGAGTAACTCTTTCTTCAGCTTTTCGGTCTTTTCTTTGATAAGACTTTGGTTCCTTTTTTTCTTCAACTTTTTCAGGGACTTCATCAATCTCAGTTTCAATTTCTTCAAGTGCTTCGTCGTCAAGAAGTTCTTCAGTAACTTCTTCTTCGTCTTTGAACTTCTTTTTTACTTCTTCTTCAGAAACTGTTCCATAAGCTTTTGCAGTTTTCTTAAGTGCTTCCATTTCTTTTTTTTCTTTTTCTTTGTTTTTTTCTGCCATTTTATATCTTGTCTATTTTAGATTTAACCTCCGCAACTGTTTTTGAAATATCTTCTTTTGTACTTTTTCCTTCTATTCTTTCTTTTTCAGGGAATTTGCTTTTGTCACATTGAATTTTAAGTCCACCGTCAACCAACCCATTTATGAAAGCAAAAATTTTAGTTTTTTGTATAACTCTTTGCATTCCAAGGTCAACAATTGGAGTTCCAAGTTTATCTTTTAAGATTTTCTTTGCAGCCAAATATCCAGTTAAATATGAAGCTGGAATTGATTTTAAACTTCCTTTCATTTTTTCAGGCCATCCATATTTCATTAAATTTTTTGAAGTTACCCCAAAGACAACTTTATCTTGAGCGGTGTCACTTGTTACGTATTGCCCAATAACATATTTGTTTGTTCTTCTAAAAACGATTCTTGGTCTTTCACTTTTCAAAAGGTTGAGTCTTTTCAAGTAATCAGTTTTTCCTTCAATTTTTCTTCTTTTCAATGTTTTCATTTTTTATTTTCTCCTATGTGTGCATTTAAACTTGCTTTACTTTTGAATATTTTATTTCTTATTTCTTTTCTTATTTGTTTACTTTCTTCGTGGTTTATCTTTCCTTGTGTTTTCAAAATTTTCACGTGTTTTCTTAATTTTCTTGTGATTTTAACATATTCTTCTTTTCTTTTTTTGACTTTTCTTTTTACTTTTCCTTGTCCTCTTCTGTTTTTTCTTTTTACGTTGGACTTTCTACCTTTAACTGGTTTAACAATTATTGCTCCAGACATAACTAAATCTCTTATGTCTTGCTTAGTGATTGCATCTTTTATTTCGTCAAGCCTTATCTTTACAAATTTGACCCTTTCTTTTCCGACGTTAAGTGCCTTTGCTGCGAGTTCTTTCTTTTTAATTATCATTTTTTCTTTTCCTTTTCTTCTTTTGTTTCTGTTTTAGTTTCTACTTTCTTTTTTACTTTTTCTTGTTTTTTTAAAAACGAATTTACATTCATGTTTTTTATTTCAATTTTGAGTTCTTTTGCTTTTTTTGCAATTTCAAGTCTATTCTTTTTTCCAATTTTTCCTAAAACCCCAATTTCATCTTTTTTGATTTTTAGTAAGTCCTTCATATTCATTACCTTAACAGGTTTTTTTTCATTAAGTGTTCCTCTTAGGTTTTTATCAGTTCGGTATCCTATGCTAACTGTAATTGGATGTCCCTTTCTTTTCTCTCTCATTTTATTATCTCTTCCAGTTGGTTTTCTCCATTTGGCTCTCTTTCCTCTTCCATTTCCAAATTTAGAAAATCTTGTTACATCCATCCTTAAAAATTTCTTTGACATTTTACATCTTTTTTCCGTCCTTTTCAATTATGTAAATTCCATCTTGGAATATTCTTTTGTCTCTTCCTCTAACCCTTGTAGTTGCTTCAAAGTTAGCAGAAGCTTGCCCAGCAAGTTCTTTGTTTATTGATTTTATGGTGATGAATTCCTTTTTTATTTCAACATCAATTCCTTTTGGAAGTTGAACAACTCTCTCAACTTTTTCTCCTAAAAAGTTTTTAATGAAAATTTTGTCTCCATCTTGTCTGATTGTAAATGGAAAGTGACCATAACAAACTTTCAATTTGTATTCGAACTTTTTGTGAACTCCGTTAACCATGTTTTCAATGTGTGCTGCAATTGAGTTCATTATTTTCTTTTCGTTTTTTGTAGTGTTTTTCTGTCCTAAAACAATTTCATTTTCTTTTAATTCAACTTTAACTTTTCCTAAGTTAAATTCTCTGGAAAATTCTCCTTCAGGGCCTTTTGCAGTTACTTTAGTTCCATCTACATTAACAGTCACGCCTTCAGGCACTTTGATTTTTTTAAAAAGTTCTTTTTTCATTTTAATAAAAGTAAGCAATTAAACTTCCTCCAACTTGTTCTGCTTCAGCTTCTTCGTGAGTCATAAGTCCTTTGTTTGTTGAAATTACTACCACTCCCAAATTTCTTGCAGGTAAATATCTCCTTCGGTATTTTTCAATTTGACTTTTGTCACAACTAAATCTTGGTTTAATAGATTTACATTCTGTAAAATCCCCAAGAGTGATTTCAATTGATTTGTCTTTCGGGTCAATTTTATATTTTTTAATTGCTCCCTTTTGTTTCATTATCTTCAAAACTTCTATCAAAAGGTTTGAAATGATTTTCACTCTAACGACTTCTTTATTTGCCTTCTTAGCATTTCTCAACATATTTAGTGCGTCTGCAACTACATCGTGTGCCATTTTATGAATATTTTTTGAAACCTATTTCAGTAGCTATTTCCCTAAAGCAATGTCTACAAAAGTGAAGTCCATATGAACTTATGTGTGCACCGAATCGCCCACACCTTTCACACTTTTGAACTGCAATCCCTGTTTTTCTTTCTTTGGGTTTACAGTGCTTAAGGTATTTTGCCTTAACTTCTGGTTTCGCATTTAATTGTTTGAATATTTTTTTGAAATCACTTGCAGTCATTTTCTAAACCTCGTCTGGAATTTGTCTTCCATGAATTTAATTATTTCTTCCTTTGTTATAACTTGTCTTTTTGGGATTTTTCCCCTTTTAATTTTTTTGAGTCTTACTCTTCTTCCATTTCTTTTAAAGACAACAGTCACGTCAAGACCCATGATTCCAATTTCTCTGTGGTATTCCATTCCTGGAATTTCAATGTATTCGTGAATTCCAAATGAAAAATTGTTTTCACTTACTTGTTTTTTTCTAATTGTGTTTTCAATTGCAGAAAGCATTCTTTTCAAAACTTCTTCTGCTCCTTTTCTGATTGTAACTACAGTTCCAACTTCTAAACCAGGTCTAACTCCAAAACCAGGAATTCTTTTTCTCGACGTTGTTTTAGTTGGTTTTTTCTCAGTAATTATTTCTAAGAGTTTATGTCCTTTATTCAAATAGTCTCCAGTTCCACCTATACTAAGTACAACTTTTTCTATCTTTATTTCTTTCATTTTGTTTTCTTTCTTTTCCATTTTAATTTAATACCATAATTTGTT
>CAZONG010000020.1:5522-10776 GCA_964581315.1 Candidatus Woesearchaeota archaeon
TTTCTTTCATTTTGTTTTCTTTCTTTTCCATTTTAATTTAATACCATAATTTGTTTAATTAGTGCTCTGAATTTCTTTTCTTTTGAATCCAATTCAACCATTTTTTGTTCTGAATCTATTTTAACAATTGTCCCAGTTGTTCCAGAGTGTTTACCCCATGTAACCAAAACTTCAGACTTTTCTTTTATTGGAAGGTTTTTCAAAAGTTTGTTTTTTTCAAGGTCAACAATTACTGAATCTCCAACAGAGCATTTTAAGTCACTCAAATAATTTCTTCCATCACTTAAATTGACTTGTGTTTTCTTGCCCTTAAGAGATTTTTTCCCGATTACTTTTGAAACTTTTGTTTTTGATTCTTTTTCTTCAATTTCTAAAATATCAAATTTTCCTTTTTCAGAAAGAACTAATCTATAATTCTTTTTTGAAGGAACAACAGTTAAAACATCAAAAAGTTCAAGACTTTTTTTCTCGTCGACAACTGGTTTCCCGTTTGTCAAAAGGTGTTTTTTGTGAATCGCTTCTTTGACTTCTTTTCTTGTTTGAGCAATTTTCATTACATCCCTTAATATAATAATCAAGGGAATACCTTTAGAGTTATTTTTAGCTACAAAAGTAGTTCCTTTCCTTGCAATTGGCCAATTTTTAGGCGCTTGTTGTCTCTTCAAATGTTTCTTCATTTTTTGTTCTCCTTAGTTTCTTTCGATTCTTTTTTTGTTTCCATTTTCTTTTCCGTTTTTACTTCAGGTTCGGCTTTGTTTTTAGGTGTTTCTATTTTTAATTTTTTAAACCTTTTTTTGTCGTCAGTGTTTAATTCTTGGATTTGAAGGTTTGAAGGTCTGAATGGAATGTTTACCATTGAACCATCTTGTTTTTTAGTTTGAACTCCTTCAATGTAAATCTTCAATTTTTTTGTTTTCACTTCTGAAACTTTTGCTTTTTTTCCTTTGTGTTTCCCAACCATAATTTTAACGGTGTCTCCTTTTCTAACTTCAAAGTTCCTTATCTTGTGTTTATCTCTTAATTCTTTACTTAAGTTTACACTTAACATTTTTCTCTTTATGTGAATTGGAGCATTTGCTGTGTACTTTCTTTGTTTCTTTGGCTTTTTACTTCCAATCCATTTTTTTGAAAATTTTTTCATTTTAATATGCGCTTGAAGCGATTTTGGCAACTTGTGGCCAACGCTCAATTATCTCCTTTGCAACTGGTCCTTTAATTTGTGTTCCTTTTGGATTTCCTTTGTCGTCTTTAAGTAAAGCAACTGCATTGTCTTCAAAAGCAATCCTTTCTCCATGAAATCTTCTGAATGGTTTTTTTTGTCTAATTAAAACAGCATCGAAAACTTTTCCTTTCATGTCAGGATTTCCAGATTGAACTGAAACTTTTACCCAATCAGCTAATTTTGCTCGCATTTGTCGTCCTTTTGTTCCCTTCCCTCTTTTAACCGAAACAATTTTTACAACTTTTGCTCCGCTGTTGTCAGCTGCCATCATTTTTGTTCCAATATTACATCCTGCTGTTGTTCTTGCACTTATTGCCTTCATTTAAATTTACCTCCGTAAATTTTAATGCATGAAAATCTTTGATTTACTTTCATTGTTTTTCTTCTCCTGAATTTATTTTTTCCAAAAATGCGAAGTGGATAATTTTACTTAATGGTCTACATTCTTTTATTCTTACCATGTCACCAACTTCAACATCTTTTTCCATACATTTTGGAAGTCTTGCATGAATTTTTGTTTTTGTTTTTCCATATCTTTCATATTTTCTTAAATAAATCATCCTTTCAAATTCAATTGCAATTCTTTTTTCGTGTTTTGAAACAACTCTTCCTTTGAAAGTTTTACCTCGAAGTTTTAATCCTCCGTGAACTGGGCAGTCAATATCTTTACAAGCTTCGCTAGTAATTTCTTTCACAGTTTTTTCTTTTGCTGTTTTTTTTGTTTGTTCTTTTTTTGCCATTTTATTCTATTGATTCTGCGTCGAAACCGAGTTTCTCAAGCAAGGGTTTTACTTTTTTGGAATGTTCGCCTTGAAGTTCAATTGTGCCGTCCTTTACGGTTCCCCCGCAAGCAAGACCATTTTTTAACTCCTTTGCGATTTTTTTTATGTCGATTGTGCTGTCAAAACCTGAAACCAAGGTAACGATTTTTCCGTACCTTTTTTTGTCGTTTGAGATTCTTATCCTTTGGGAACTTTTTTCAATCTGTTCACAAACACACGCCGGTTTAGGTAAACCACACTTTGGACATATTTCCATATTTATTTTATTGTTAATAACCTCGCTATTGTTTTTTTTATTTCTCGGGACTTTGAGCTTGTTCCTTGAGAGCTTTTAGCACGGGATTTTATTAATTCCATTTTTAATTCTTTTAACTTTGCTTCTCTTTCAGTTTTCCCCATATTTTTAATTTCTTTTGATTTTAAAATTGCCATTTTATTTTTTCTTAGCTCCCTTCTTTTCTTTTGAACTTAAATTTTTTTCTTGGGCCTGTGAATTTTTTTTCAGAGTTTCCAAAAGTTTGTCACTCATTTTGATTCTATCTTTTAAAATTGCGTTTGGAGGAAGGATACTTACTTTTACTCCAACAACTCCTGGTTTTGTGAAAGCAGTTGATTGTGCTCGGTCAACGGCATTTGCAGTGTCTCCAGTTTTTTTTAAATATCCTTGAGCAAATCTCCAAGATTTTGCTCTCGCACTTGGAAGTTTTCCAGTAAGTCTTATTTCTGCACCCATTGCTCCAGCTTTCATAATTCTTTGAAGAGCCTTATATGCAAGTACTTTGAATTTTAAGGGACCAAATCTTTCAAGACCAAGTGCCAAGTCATCTGCAATTAATTGTGAATCAAATTCAGGAGTTGTAAGTTCATCAATTTCGATGTGAGGATTTTCTAATTTGAATTTTTTTCTTACCATGTCGGTTAATTGTTCAATTCTTTCTCCACCACGCCCAATAATTAAACCTGGTTTACTTGTTGAAAGAATAATTCTTTCTCCAATTGGTGCATATTCAATTTTAACTTTTGAAACTTTTCCTTTTCCAATTTCTTCTTTTATTTTTTCTCTCATTGCAAATTCTTCTTTTTTGAATTTTACTGTGTTTTTTTCTTCCATTTTATTTTTTGTTCTCCTTTTTTTGTTTACAACTTAATTTGATGTGTGTTCTTTTTTTTGTTCTCCCACCTGAAGCGTAAGTAGTTGTTCCCTTGTTTGCAATTGCTTGTGAAATTGTTGGTTCTTCAATATCATGTTGAAGAGCATTTGACTTAAGACTTTTCAAAAGAACAAGGAATTCTTTTGAAGCTCTCACTGGATACTTTCCCGACATAATTTTTCCTTTTCTGTGTGAATATTCTCCTTTCATTGGAACAGCTTTTTTCATTCTCACAACTTGTTCCAAGTCTTCAATTGCTTTGTCGACTTTCTTTTGAAATATGAACTTGCAAATTGCAATTCCAACTTTAGTTGAAACCGGAAGGTTTTCGCCTACAACCGAGGTTTCAGTTTTTTTGACTTTCTTAACTTCTATTTTTTTAGTTTCAGTTTTCTTTTCTTCAGGTTTATTTTCAAAAGATTTTTCTTCAGTATTAGTTTCAGTTTTTTCTTCTTTTTTTTGTACAGGAGCTTTTGCTAAAACTTCTTTCTTCTTATTTTGTTTTGGAGCTTTCACAATTTGCTTTTTTTGCTCAGCATTTCCTGTTGGTTTTTCAGTATTTGTTCCTGCCATTTTATTTTTTTACGGGAGCAGCAGTTTTCTTCGCAACTTTGCTGTCCTTACTGTGTTTAGTTTTAGCCCTTGTCGGAGAAAATTCCCCAAGTTTATGACCAATCATTTCGAAAGTGATTTCTACAGGGAAAAATTCTCTTCCACTATAAATTTGCATTTTTGCCCCAACTAACCCTGGGAGAATAATCAATTCTCTTTTGTGAGTTCTAACTGATTTTTTTCCTTTAGCAAGTTTTTCATTCACAAGACTCAAGAATTTTTCATGTTCTTGGAAGTTTCTTAAAACATTTCTCTTTCTGTTTGAAGGAAGCAATTTTGCAAATTCTCTTACTCCAAGTGCTTGAAGTTCTTCAAGAGACTTTCCTCTGAAAAATTGTTCTTTCTTTCTTACTTCTACTTCGTTATTTTCGTTTGTCATTTTTATTTCCTTTTTCCTGTTCTTCTTGGTCTAAGAAGCCCTACCTTTGCTCCAGGAGGTGCATTTCTCTTTGCAATCTTACTCTTAGGGTTCTTTCCTCTACCTGAACCGAATGGGTGATCAATTGCATTAACTTTCAATGCTGAAGTTCTTGGCCAAAGTTTGCTTTTCGTTTTTTTAATGTGAAACATTTTTCCTGCCTTTAAAACAGGTTTTTCAAGTCTTCCTGCTCCAGCGATTATTCCAACAATTGCTCGTGCATTTTTGTGGAATTTTTTTTCTTTTTTCGAGGGCATTAAAAGGAAAACTCCATTTTCATCGTTTCTTGTAACAGTGGCATAAATTCCACCACTTTTAATATACTTTCCCCCATCTCCTGGTCTTGATTCAATACAATAAACTTTTGTTTTTACAGGGATGTTTTCTAATTCCAAAATGTTTCCATCTTTTACTTCAACTTTACCAAAATTTATTTTTTGTCCTTCGAACATATGTTTAAATGCAGGGATATAGAAAGTCCCTTTGTCATATTTAATTTTTGCAACGGGGCAAGTGTGAGCCCCAGAATTTACTAACTTCAAAACTGTTCCTTCTCCAGATAAGTCTCGGGGGTATTGAAGCCTAATTCTAAAAACAGTTTTGTTAACTCTGTAAGTACTGCTTCCTTTTCCACGTGCTTGTTGAATGATTCTTTTTCCCATTTTACATTAATCCTAATTTAGTTGCTACATCAATTGCAAGGACATTTCCTTTTAACTTTATGTATGCATATTTTTTATTCTTCTTGATTAAAGTTCTAACTGATTGAACTTTTAATTCAAAAATTTCTTCTACCTCATTTTTTATTTCTTCTTTTGATTTTTTCATTGAAGTTTGAAAAGTTAAAGTGTTGTCTCTCTCAATCATCATAACTGCTTTTTCAGTTACAATTGGTTTAAGGAGTGTCCCTTCGAAACTTACCTTTTTTGTTTTTGGAACCTTTTTTTCCTTCAATTCTTTTTTTACTTTTTCACTCATTTGTATTTTTCTCCAAGGTCTTTAATTGCGTTTTCAGTATAAATTGTGAGTCTTCCAGGGGCGTTATTTGCAAGGTCGTTAACTCCAAGGT
>CAZONG010000021.1:0-10177 GCA_964581315.1 Candidatus Woesearchaeota archaeon
ATGGGAATTCTTTTAAGCTGTTTCTTAAGAAAACTTTATAAACTGAAATTTGTCTTAATTATAATCGGATGAACACTTTTCAGGTTCAAATGAAGAGTTAAATTCTTTCGATAAATTAAATACGACGACAAATTAAAATGGACGGATACAAAATAGTTGAGAAAGCTAAGCGAACTGGAAAAATTGAAAAAGGAACTAACGAAGTTACTAAATCAATTGAGAGAGGAACTGCTAAGCTTGTGGTTTATGCGGTTGATGTTGAGCCTAAAGAAATTGTGGCACACTTACCTATTTTATGCAAGGACAAAGGAATCCCTTGTATTGAAGTGGACAGTAAACAGAAACTCGGAATTGCTGTAGGTCTTCCAGTTTCAGCTTCTTCTATCGCAGTTATAGATGCAGGTGACGCTAGTAAAGACATCGCTTCTATAAAATAAATTAATTTTTAATTTAAGAAGGTAAAGAAATGGCAAAAAACCAAAATCAAAAAAATAAACAGGGAAAGTCTGAGGCTTCTAAAGGAAGCGAGAAAATTGTAGGTGAGGCAGTCCCGGCAACTGTTAAAGAACTTCTTGGTAGAACTGGTTTTAGAGGGGAAATTACTCAGGTTAAGGTTTTAGTTGAAGAAGGTCGTGATAAAGGTCGAAGTATGAGGAGAAACGTTCGTGGGGCTGTTAGGGTTGGAGACACATTAATGCTTAGAGAAACTGAAATTGAAGCACGAAGAATCAAATCAAACATTACAAAGGGGAATTATAATTAAAAATGCCTAAATGTGTTTATTGCGAAAAAAGTTATGAATTTCCAAGAGGATTAACTCTTGTTATGAAAGACGGAACTGTGAATTATTTATGTTCTTCAAAGTGTAGGAAAAATATGCTTATGGGAAGACGAAAGGTGAGATGGCTTCCAACAAACTTAAAGTTTAATCCTAAGAACAAAATTAAGATTAAGAAGAAAAAGAAATAGGTTTTAAGTTGTAATAATTTTTATAAAGTAAAAAGAGGTTTAATTTTTATGGGGGACGAAAACAATCTTGAAAGGGATCTTAAAAAATTAGAAGATTTTTCTGAAAATCACAAAACTTTCGTTGGAGATAAAAGGAAAGGTTTTGTTAATAGAATAGTTTATGAGTCTAATGATGAGAATTATGTTAAGGAATTAAACAGGAATATCCTATCCCAGTCATTTTTTTATTATACTCTTAAAACAGAAATAGAGCAAATTTACAGCTGTGATGAAGAAAAAACAAAATATAGAATTTTGGTTAATTTCATAGAAGATTTTTAATTACATAAACTTTCGTTCAAATTTTCTTTGTTATTTGATTCTATTGAAAAACCAGTTGGAGTTAATTTTTCTAAATTTTGTCCGTTGCATTCTATAAAAAAATCTTCACAATGTCCAGAATTGTTGCAAAGTGCTTTTGTATAAGTATATTTTTCAAGAATGGAGTTTCCGGTCAAGTTTATTTTTGAAAAGTTTAAAATTAGGAGACTTATTACTAAAATTCCTAATAAAATTAGGACTATTTTTTCCTGTTTTTTCATTAAATTTTTAACATCTTAAGGTTTTTAAAAATTTAGGGCTTTTATTAGAGTTGTTGGGCATCTCTCGTCGACAAAGTGTATTTTTGGATATAAAGATTTATAAACTAAACTCCCTTTTTGGGAGGGTAAAAGACAGACAAAGTTTGTCTAAATTAGAGTTCAAAATAGGGAAAAATTGGGTTCAAAATTTACCCCTAATTTTTGATTAAAAAGAGGAAAAATAAACTTAAAAATAATTGAAAAATGGCTGAAAGCGCGGATCAAAAAAAATATGGGGCAGAAAATATAAAAGTTTTAGAAGGTCTTGAAGGAGTTAGAAAGAGACCAGCAATGTATATTGGAGGAACAGATAAACAAGGGTTGCATCACTTGGTTTATGAACTTCTTGATAATTCGGTTGATGAAGCTTTAGCAGGATATTGTACAAATATTAAAGTTGTGATTCATAAAGACGGCTCTTGTTCAGTTGATGATGACGGGCGTGGAATCCCAGTGGAAATAAGTTCTATTTATAAAATTCCAGCTGTTGAAGTAGCTTTAACTAAACTTCATGCTGGAGGAAAGTTTGACAAAGATTCATATAAAGTTTCTGGAGGTCTTCACGGAGTAGGTGTAAGTTGTGTTAATGCTTTAGCAGAAAAGTTAATTATTAAAATTAAAAGAGACGGGAAAATTTACGAACAAGAGTATTCTAGGGGAATTCCTCAAACAAAATTAAAGGTTATTGGAACATGTCCTGAAAAGGAATCAGGAACATATGTAAAATTTTTCCCAGACCCACAGATTTTTTCTACTTTAGCTTTTGATTACAAAATTTTGGAAACAAGGTTCAGAGAAGTTGCTTTTTTGAATGCGGGGTTGAAAATTTCTTTGGAAGACGAAATAAGAGGTAAAAAGGAAGAGTTTCACGCCGAAGGGGGAGTTATGGAATTTGTTAAGTGGGTAAACAAAAGTAAAGAAGTTCTTCACGCTAAACCAATTTATTTCAAAAAAGAGGTTGACAACATTTCTATGGAAATAGGGGTTCAATATAATTCAGGTTACCAAGAAAATATTTTTGGTTTTGTAAACACAATTAACACTATTGAAGGGGGAACTCACATTTCTGGATTTAAAACGGCTTTAACAAGAGTTATTAATGACTATGTTAAGAAAAAAAATCTTTTGAAAAATGGTGACACTCTTGTTGGGGATGACGCACGTGAGGGACTTACTGCAATAGTTAGTATTAAAATTCCTGACCCTCAATTTGAAGGTCAAACAAAAAGTAAGTTAGGAAATTCTGAAGTTAAGGGTTATGTGGATTCTGCAGTTACACTTTCACTTTCTGAATTTTTTGAAGAGAATCCAAGTATTGCAAAAGTAGTTGTTCAAAAAATTCTTGATTCAGCGAAGGCAAGACTTGCTGCTAAAAAGGCAAAAGATTTAGTTAGACGTAAAAATGCATTTAGTCTTGGAGGTTTACCTGGAAAACTTGCTGACTGTTCAAGTAAAAAGTCTGACGATTCTGAACTTTATCTAGTTGAAGGAGAGTCGGCTGGTGGAAGTGCAAAGAATGCAAGAAACAAAGAGACTCAAGCAATTTTAGGACTTAAGGGTAAAATTTTGAATGTTGAAAAGGCGAACACTTCAAGAGTTTTGTCAAGTGAAGAAATTACAAATATGATTACTGCAATTGGGGCAGGTGTTGGTGAAGAATTTGATATTTCTAAAATTAGATATAAAAGAATTATTATTATGGCTGATGCAGATGTCGACGGTGGACACATTAAAACTTTACTTTTAACTTTCTTTTTCAGGTTTATGCCAAAGTTAATTGAGGAAGGCCACATTTATGTTGCTATGCCCCCCCTTTATAGAATAAGAAAAAGAACTGACCACTATGTTTATTCAGAAGAAGAACTTCAAAAAGCGACTGCTGGCATGGAAAACGCGAATGTTACTCGGTTTAAAGGTTTAGGTGAAATGAGTAGTGACCAACTTTGGGACACAACAATGAACCCAAAAACTAGAAAAATAAAAAGAATTTTTATTGAAGACGCTGTTGAAGCTGATCAAGTTTTTTCAATGCTTATGGGGGATGATGTACAAGGGAGGAAAGACTTCATTGCGGAGAATGCACATGAAGCTGACTTGGATATTTAAAAATGGCAAAGAAATCAAAAATACAAACACCGGACTGGATTTTGAAAGGAGGAGATGCTCCAAAAACAAAAAAGAAAGGGAAAACTTTCAAAGTAAGAATGTGTCCGAAATGTGGAAAGGATGAACTTAAAGTTGTTATTGGGGAAGTTGGAATTTGGGAATGTACTAAATGTAAATGGAAAGGAAAAAATCCAAAAGAAGAAGAGTTTGACGAGGAAGAATTTATGGAATATTTAGATAAAAAAGGAGAAGAAGTTGCATAAAATGACAGAAAAAGTTTTAATAAACCAGGAAAAATTGAGAGAAATGGAAATAGTAACTTTAGATGGTGCTAATATGGATATTGATTTGATTTCTGAAGATAAAACTTCATGGAGACAAATGAAATGCCCTTGGAATGAGAAAGATGGAACGAATGAACATAAATGTGCCGTAAAAAATGTTTCAATATGTCCTTATTTTTGTGGGATAGAATATTTAGATAATGTCTTGTGTGCATATCCAAATAAAAATAAATTAAAAGATAATAAATCAAAGGTTGCATAAAAATGACAGACGAAAACGAAGAAAAATATGAAGTAGTTGAAATTGAAGACCCTGAAACTGAAGACGTTGAAATTGAAGTAACGGAAATTTCATTAAGTGAAGAAGAAATAAATTCTTGGATCTCTGCTCTTGAAGAACTCCGAGAAAAAAAATCTGGAGAAGTTGCTTTGTCTTTAGATGATGAAACAGAATTAGTTGTTACTTTTGATTCAGATTCAGAAGAGTATGATGAGGAAGATGAAGAGGATGAAGATGATGAGGAAGAGGAAATGGAGGACGAAGAATAAAAATGGTAAAGAAAAAAGACGATGACTTTGAAGGAGACGAAGAAATGGATGAAGAGAAAATAGATGAAACTCAAGTCGAAGAAAATTCTGAAGATGTTCAGGTTCAGGAATCTTTCAATAAAGAGTTGGAACCCGTTAAGGGTGAAAAAGGAGTTTTCAATTCAGAAGTTTCTAGTGAAATGAAAAAAGCGTATTTAGATTACGCAATGAGTGTAATTGTTTCGCGTGCAATTCCTTCAATTGAAGACGGAATGAAACCAGTTCAGAGAAGAATTCTTTACGCAATGCAACAAATGGGTTTGAAGCCTAACACTCAAACAAAAAAATCGGCGAGAATTGTCGGAGATGTAATTGGTAAGTATCACCCTCATGGGGACACTGCAGTTTATGAAGCAATGGCAAGAATGGCTCAGGACTTTTCACTTCGTTATCCTTTAGTTTATGGTCAAGGTAACTTTGGTTCAATTGATGGTGACCCTCCAGCAGCGATGAGGTATACTGAAGTAAAGATGGAGAAACTTGCTGAAGAGCTTTTAGAAGACTTGGAAAAGGATACAGTTGAATTTGCTGACAATTATGACGGTTCATTAAAGGAGCCTTCTTTACTTCCAGGAAAACTTCCGGCTTTAATGCTTAACGGGGCGACGGGAATTGCAGTTGGAATGGCTACAAACATCCCTCCACACAATTTAAGAGAAGTTGCGGATGCTGTTGTACACTATATTGACAACCCGAAAGCAACTTTGAAAGACTTTTTAGAAATTGTTCAAGGACCAGACTTTCCGACGGGTGGACTTATGCAAGGAAACATGCAAGAACTTTATGAAACTGGAAGAGGAAAAGTAATTGTTAGAGGAAAAACAAGTTTTGAAGAATCAAAAAAGAAAGACTCAATTGTGATTACAGAAATTCCTTATATGGTTAACAAATCAACTTTGATAACTCAAATTGCAAATTTAGTTAGAGACAAAAAAATAAAAGATATTTCAGAATTAAGAGATGAATCAAACAAAGGAAAAATTAGAATTGTTTTGGAATTGAAAAAAGGAGTAAGTTCAAAATTTGTAACAAATGCTCTTTACAAATATACTCGACTCCAAGATTCATTTAATGTTAACTTTTTAGCTTTAGTAAAAGGAAAACCAAGAGTTTTAGGTTTGATGGATGTCTTGGAAAATTATGTTGAATATCGAAAGACAGTTGTCACAAGAAGAACAGGGTTTGAACTTAAAAAAGCAAAAGCCAGAGAAGAAATTGTTGAAGGACTTCTTAAGGCTCTTGACAACTTGGACGCTGTTATAAAAATAATTAGGTTTGGAAAAGAGCCTGCAGTTGAACTTAAAACAAAATTCAAATTTACTGACAACCAAATTAAGGCAATTCTTGAAACTCGTTTAAGACAGTTAACTAAAATGGAAAATGATAAACTTAAAGATGAGTTTAAGGAACTTGAAAGAAAAATTAAGGAATATGAGAAAATTTTGGGAGATATGAAAGAAGTTTTGAAGATTATCAGAAAAGAAGTAATTGAACTTAAAGAAAAATATGGTGACCCACGTAGAACTCAAGTTTTCAAAAGAAGTTTTTCAGAAATTTCTGAAAAAGATTTAGTTCAAGAAAAAGAAGTTGTTGTGACAATTACTGACAAAGGTTACATAAAAAGAATGGATGTTCAAACATATAAAGAGCAAAAGAGGGGTGGAAAAGGAGTTATTGGAAGTAATTTAACGACTGGTGACTTTACAAAACAAATTTTAACTTGTTCAACTCATGACTACTTAATGTTTTTTACTTCGCGTGGAAGAGTTCTTTGGCTTAAAGCGTATGACGCTCCTGAAGCTGAGAGATACGGAAAAGGAAAAGCACTCATAAATTTACTTGGACTTAAAGAAGAGAAAGTAACGAATGTTATTTCAGTTTCAACTTTTGAAGACTCTTTAATTATGGCAACTAAAAAAGGAATGGTAAAAAAGATTTCACTTTCTTACTTTTCTAAACCTCGGGCTTCTGGAGTAAAAGCAATTAATTTACCGCTTGACAACTCGGACGACTTAATTGGTGTAGAGATTGTGAAAGAAGGTCAAGAAATAAGTCTTGCAACAAGAGAAGGAAAAGCAATTAGATTTAATTCTAAGGAAGTTCGTTCTATGGGACGGTCAAGTTACGGAGTTACTGGAATAAAACTTTCAGGAAAGGATGAAGTTGTTTCACTTGAAGTTTTGTCAACCGTTGCAATTTTTACAATTACAAAAAATGGTTACGGGAAGAGAACGGCAGTTGAGGATTACAGGAAAACTGCAAGAGCTGGAAAGGGAGTAATTAATTTGAAGGTTTCAGAAAAAACTGGAGAAGTTGTGAATGCAATTTCGGTTAACGATGACGACTCAATAATTATCACAACAGCAATGGGACAAGTAATTAGAATGAGTTTGAAAAACATTCGAGTTATGGGTCGAGCTGCACAGGGAGTTAGAGTTGTGAAGTTACAGAGTAAAGACTTTGTAACTGATGTTGTTAAAGTTCATGATGAAGAATAAGTTTTAAGTAGTTCTGTTTTTTTAGAGGGGGATGGATGACCTTTCGTCTAAAGATGATCTGAGTCTTTTGGAGTGGCATAGAAAACTTTATGAGAATTTTTCAAAACATTATGAACTTTTTTTCAGAGAATTTCCTTTTTTTGAAGATTTAAAAAAAGAAGTAGATTATATTTCTAAAGATGGAATTGAGCTTTGTGAAAAGGAACTTGAAGATTATATTACTAAAACAGGAAAAATTTCTAGTGAATTTGCATATAAAGGAATTAATCTGATTAAGAAATTAAAGAAATTAAATGATAAATTAGAAATTCATAATAATGTTGTTTCAAATTCTTTAAAATTCAATCTTGATTTTTCAGGTGAAGAAGCAAAATTAAGATTTAATTATTTAATTTTTCTAAATTAATAAGGTTTTGAAGTACAACAATTTTTAAAAATCATTTAGAATTAATTTTTTTATGGATAACCTTCTAGAAGAAGTGGAAAAAATAGTTAAATTTAGGGATTTGTATATTAAAGTGAAAAATTTTTCTTCTGAATTTGTTAAGGAAAAACCAATTATTAAAAAAGATTTAGAATGGTTAAGTAGGGTTTCAGAAAAGGCAATTGAGACTTGTGACAACGCCCTTAATTCTAAAATTCTTTATTCAGAAGAATGGTCCAAACAGGTAATTTTTGAGTTTAAATCAAGAAATCAAATTATTTATGAAGAAGTTTACAAAATAACACAAAGAATTTCCCCATATTTATCTGAAGGTGATGACCCTGGTCTCTATAAAAAATTCAATTTAAATTAAACGGAATTATTAAAAATTAGCTTTTCTTCATTTATTTATGCAAAGTGAAGTTCCTGAAGATGAACTTGAACAATTGAATTGGTTTAGAGAGCTTTATGAAACCATAAAAGAAGTTTATGATCCTTTTTTTGAAACTTACAGTTTTCCATTTTTTGAGAATTATAATGATAAAATTAAAGAGATGTCAAGACTAGGAATTCTTTTATGTGAATATGAAATACAAAAGTATCTAACTTCTTCGGGAGTTGTTTCCAAAGAATTTACTACTAAAAATGTTAATTTATTAAGTTCCCTTTCAAAACTCCATAAAAAAATTGTCCTTCACGAAAAATCGATTTTGAATTTTCTAAAAAATGGAAGAGAATTGAATGAAAAATTTAATGACCATTCATTTTTGGATTATGTTTCTTTAAATTAATCTCAATCAAAATCATTAAAAACACTAAATTCTCTTAATCTTTAATGGGTCTGTAGTATACTGGTATTATGTTGGCCTCCAGAGCCGAAGAAGGGAGTTCGATTCTCCCCAGGCCCATCCGAAAACTTTAAATAAGTGGCCTCACTTATCCAATTATGACAAATGTAACTTTATCTATTGATAACAAAGTTTATCGGATGATGAAAAAATATTCTGAAATTAAATGGAGCGAATTTATCAGAAAAATGATTATGAACAGAATTAATGAATTAGAAATGGTTGAAAAAAGTAGAAATTATGAGGGGATTCTAACCATGGTTGCAAGTGAAGAAGTTCTTGCTAAAGATTGGAATAATGAAAACGACGAGAGATGGAATGAGATTTAATCAAGGAGAAATTGTTCTTATGCCTTTTCCTTTTTCAGACTTATCCTCTTCAAAGAGAAGACCTGCACTTGTGGTTTCAAACAAAAATTTAAAGGGAGATGATTTAATTTGCTGTCTTATTACCTCAAACGTTTCAAAGGAAGGTTTTGAGATTAAGAAAAATGATTTTTATAATGGAAATCTTCCTTTTACTAGCTGGGTTAAACCTGAGAGAATTTTTACTATTGACAAAAACAGAATTATAAAAAAACTTGCAACCGTTCAACCAAAATTTTTAAAGAAAGTTATTTCTAAATTTGAAGAGTTAATAAAATTAAATTAAAACCCCTTCAACTTCTCCCTAAGTTTATCAATGAATTGAACAGACAAAGTTTTTGTTGACTTCTCCAATGTTCGCGGATTCAATCCATTTTTTTCCATCCAATCACGAGCTTGGTTTTTTGTTTTTCCATAAGTTTGGAACGTCTTAATTATTGCGTTTTTTGTTTTGGAATCTTTTTCTAAAATTGCTTGGAGGACAAGTTCAAGTTCAGAGGGTTTTTTTCTGATAAGTCTAATCATATAAGAATCAACTCTTGGGGCTGGTTCAAATTCCGTCTTTAAGACTTTTTCAATGTATTCAATTTTAAAATAAAGGTTTGTGATAACTCCAATTTTAGTTGTTTTTTCTTTTAGAATTCTGGAAAAATTCTCCCCAACAATTAAAGTCAATTCTTTAATTTTTTCTTCAATTGCTTTCATAATTATTGGTTCACTAAGTGAATAAGGAATGTTTGAAACGATTTTATTTTTCCCTTTCCAAGAATCTTTAAGAGCATTTTCAAAAATGAATTTTGTGTTTTTTAGTTTTAAATTTTCAAGTTCTTTAGAGAACCTTATGTCGTTTTCATAAGAAGTTAAGGAATTTACTTTTTCACTAATTAAAACAGAAAGTCTTCCATCTCCAGCGCCAATTTCAATAACGTTGTCGGTTTTTTTAAGTCTAGCAACTGAAATTTCTTTTTTTAGAATTTTAGCATTTTTCAAAAAGTGCTGGCCTTTTTCTGGGTCTGGATTTGTCATATGTTTTGTAAGAATTTAGGGGATATAAAGTTTATTAGGTATTAGCTCCGCCCACCAAGCACTTCGTTCCCCGACTCCTCCACCCATTTCTATTAATCTTAAGACTTAACAATAATATAATTCTTCAAATAAAAGCGAGCGAAGCATAAACTTATCGCAAGATTGTTTAGGTGAGCGAGTAATTAGTTAACTCATTCTCTTTAAAGATTCAATTTCTTTACCAGAAATTCCGCAACCTTTGAATTTCAATGCATATAGGACAGCGTCGAGAGTGTTTTTGTCTTTTAATTTCATTAATCCTTTTTTGTAGGCAATGAACATAAGTTCCGCAGAACGAACCATTTTTATTCCTGAAAAGTTTTTCAAGTTTTCTTTTTTTATATTTATTCCAGTGTGAATTTTTTTAATTAGTAATTTTTTTAGATTTTCAGGCTTTTCACTCAAAAGTC
>CAZONG010000022.1:0-9856 GCA_964581315.1 Candidatus Woesearchaeota archaeon
CTTCAGTTGGAATTTTTTCTTGCATAGTTTTCAAATCATTAAAAAATGGCTTAATTGATTTCAAACCTGCTTCTTTACTCAAAACTTCTAAGTCAGCCCCAGTAAAACCAATTGTTCTAATTGCAATTTCATTAAAGTCAACGTCTTCACCTAAAGGCATTCCACGCGTGTGAATTTGTAAAATTTCTTTACGGCCCTCTTCATTTGGAGGATTAATTCTTAACTCCCTGTCAAACCTTCCTGGACGCCTCAAAGCTTCGTCAATGTCTTCAGGCCTATTCGTTGCAGCCATAACAACAGTTTGTCCACGAGATTTCAAACCATCCATTAAAGTAAGAAGTTGTGCAACAATTCTTTTTTCGGTTTGGTCTGTCCCGTCTCCTCTTTTTGGAGCAATTGAATCAATTTCATCAATAAAAATAATTGAAGGTGCATTTTTCTGAGCTTTTTCAAAAATTTCCCTAATATGTTTTTCACTTTCTCCATAATATTTACTCATAATTTCTGGTCCTGCAATTGAAAAAAATGCTGAATCAGTTTCAGTTGCAACTGCTTTAGCAAGTAAAGTTTTTCCAGTTCCTGGTGGACCTGTTAACAAAACCCCTTTTGGAGCTCCAACGCCAAGTTTTTGAAAAACTTCTGGGTGCTTCATTGGAAGTTCAACCATCTCACGAATCGAATCAATTTCTTCCTTAAGTCCTCCAATGTCTTCGTAACTTACTCCAGTTGCTCTTAAGTCTCCAGAATAAACTTCTTCAGAAACAACTAATTTTGTCGAGGGAGTTACAATAACATTTGTCTTTGGAGTTACTTTTGAAATTGCATAACTAAGCCTAGTTCCAAAGACATCAATTACAATTTTTTGTCCTAAAACTAAAGGCTTTTCTAAAAGTTTATTGTGAAAAAATTCAGTAGGGTTGTTACTAAATTGGATTCCTTCTTGCATAGGAGAAAGAGTTATAGAAACTGCGGGTTTTACTTCAATTTTTTCTAACTTCACTTCTTCTCCAATTGAAAAACCAATGTTTGAACGAACAGTTCCGTCAAGTCTAATTTTTCCAATGGATTTGTCTCCACCAAGAGCTCTTAAAACTTTTACAGCAACAGGAACCTTTCCTTCAAGAAGAACAATTTCTCCCGGAACCAAATTCATCGCTTTCATGTCTTTAGTTGAAACTCTAGCAATTCCTTTGTCAACATCTTCTTGTAGACTTTCAGCTATCTTCAAATAGAATTCTGGCTTCTTTTCTTTTTTATCATTTGGTTTTTTAGGAGTCATTTTTCTTCACCTCTAATTTTATTTGCAATTTTTTTTAATTTTTCATCACTTTGTTTTTCTTGAACATCATGTGAAGAAATATATCCCTCGTATTTTTCAAAAAATTTATTCATCTTTGATTCAATTGGTTTCCAATTTTTCATGTCCTTTGTTCCATGCATAGGAAAAACTTTTGAGTGAATATGGTCAACCCCAAACCCTTCAAAAATCATCCCACACCTTCCAACGTCTTTCATATTTTTATCTATCAACTTCGCAACTTTTTTTGTTGCAAGTACAAGGTTTGTTAAGACTTTATCCGGTAAATCAAAAGCATAACTTGGAAAATGTTCTTTTGTTATTACAACACTAAATCCTTCTGTATTTCCCCATGGACTCAAAAAAGCCAAATGATTTTCATCTTCCCAAATTTTATAACTTGGAATTTCTCCTTTCACAATTTTACAAAAGATACAATCTGTCATTTTTTTTCTATTTTTACCTCCAAAATCCCATTGTTAAAAGTCCATTCAAATTTTTTAACTTTAAGTCCAGGAATTTCTTTTTTAATTTCCATTCCTTTCTTAAGTTTGGGAACTAGATAGTCTTGAATATTTTCAAAATTTTTTCTTTTTGCAAAAACTTGAACAAAACCTTTTCCTGCTTCAACTTTTAAATCTTCTTTTGAATATCCAAAAAGTTCAAAAACAAAATAAGTTGTGTTCTCTTCTTCAATGTAATCAATAACTCTTTCTTCTCTTTCACTTTTTATTAAATCCCTTGAAGAAGTTGTTCTTCCAGGTCGAGCTTCTTGAAAAAATTCTCTTACAATTGATTCAAAAGGATCGTTGTCCTCGTCAAAAAATCCCATTTTTCCCTATCCGAAATAGCTTCCTCCTTTTTCTCCAACTGCTGTCTTAGCGCTATTCAAAAATTGGTCCTCAATCTTTTTATAAATTTCGATTGATTGTTTTGTTACACTTGGTTTTATTTTTTTCTTTGCCTCCTCAAAGTGTTTTTTCTTTACTTCCTTTGAGTCCATATTTTCACGCAGGGCAACCATTGCTGCTTCACGGGCCAAAGCTTCAATATCAGCCCCGGTAAATCCATCTGTTTCTTTTGCAAGTTCTTTTAATTTTACATCTTTGTTTAAAGGCATTTCTTTAGTATGAACTTCAAAAATCTTTTCTCTTCCTTCCAATGTTGGAGCATTCACAAGTAAAATTCTGTCAAACCTTCCAGGACGCAAAAGTGCCGTGTCAAGCATATCTGGTCTATTCGTCGCTGCCACAACTAAAATGTCTTTCATGTCTTCAAGTCCATCCATCTCTGAAAGCATTTGATTAAGAACTCTTTCAGTAACTTTATTTGCGTCACTTCCCCTTCTTCCAGCAAGTGAATCAATTTCATCAAAGAAAATTATACAAGGTGCAACTTGCCTAGCTCTTTCAAAAATTTTTCTCATTCCTTCTTCACTTTTTCCAACCCACATACTAAGTAATGACGGGCCTTTAACATGTATAAAATTTGCTTCAGACTCTTTTGCAACAGCTTTAGCTAGTAAAGTTTTACCAGTTCCAGGTGGACCATAAAGTAAAATTCCTTTCGAAGGTCTTATCCCGAGTCTCTTAAAACTTTCTGCGTATTTAAGTGGCCACTCGACTGCTTCCTGAAGTTCTTCTTTAATTTTGTCAAGTCCTCCAACTTCATTCCAACCAACTGTCGGAGTTTCAACTAAAACTTCTCTCATTGCCGACGGACGAACAATTCTAAGTGCGTCTGTAAAGTCTTCATGTTTAATAATTAATTTTTCTAAAACTTCTTTAGGAATTTCTTCATCATCCAATTTTATTTTTGGTAAATGCTTTCTAAGAACATTCATTGCTGCTTCTTTAGTTAAAGCTTCAATATCTGCGCCAACAAAACCATGAGTCAAAGCTGCAATTTTCTCTAAATCAACGTCTTTATTCAAAGGCATTCCACGTGAATGAATTTTCAAAACCTGAAGTCTTCCACTTTTATCTGGAACGCCAATTTCAAGTTCACGGTCAAACCTTCCTGGACGCCTCAAAGCTTGATCAATTGAGTTTACCCTGTTTGAAGCACCAATAACTATAACCTTCCCTCGAGAATTAAGCCCATCCATCATTGTTAACAATTGACTTACAACTCTTCTTTCAACTTCTCCTTGAACGTCTTCTCTTTTGGGAGCAATCGCATCAATTTCATCAATAAAAATAATAGAGGGTGCATTCTTTTCAGCTTCTTCAAAAATATTTCTAATTTTCTTTTCACTTTCTCCGTAAAACTTACTCATAATTTCTGGCCCGTTTAATAAAATAAAATGTGCATCTGATTCACTTGCAACTGCTTTAGCTAGTAAAGTTTTACCAGTTCCTGGTGGGCCATGCAAAAGAACTCCTTTAGGCGGACTCACTCCCAACTTTTGAAAAATTTCTGGGTGTTTCAGAGGAATTTCTACCATCTCACGAATTTTTTTTATTTCTTCTGTGAGTCCTCCAATGTCTTCATAGTTTATCGTCGGTATTTTGTCTTCAACCATTTCCACTGCTTTTGGATTGAGAATTACTTCAGTGTTTTCAGTAATTATAACTGGACAACTTGGATTCGTTGAAACAACGACAAACTTAATTTGAGAAACTCCTCCTCCAAGTCCACCAAACCCCATTCCTCCTAAAATGTCTCCAAGATTTCCAAAAATGTCATTTAAATCTCCCATCTCTTCATTCATTAAATCTTTTCTTCTTTGAACTCCCCCAAGAACAACAACATCCCCCTTAACAACTGTTCTTCCAAGTAATCCTCTTCGTAAACTCTCTGAATCTCCTTGAACCATAATTCCTTTTTGTGCTGGAGCAATTGTAATTTTTTTTGCTTCTTTAACTTCTGCTTTTTTTACGGTTACTTCATCCCCAATTGAAACCCCTGCATTTTTTCTTAAGACTCCATCAATTCGAATTATTCCTTCTCCGACGTCAGCTGGATATGCTCTGTCCGCAATTGCAATAGTTGATTTATTTTTTCCAATTAAAATTGCATCCCCACGTTTAACTCCAATATCCCTCATTAAATCTAAGTCAAGTCTTGCAATTCCTTTGTAAGCGTCGTCCTGAAGCGCTTCAACAACCTTCAAAACAAGTTCTTTTTTCTTTTCTTCTTTATCCATTTTAATTTTCTTTCTCCCTTGTCTTTTTATTCTCTTTTGTTTCTTTAAAAACTTCCGTTTTATTTCTTTCTGGGTGAGCTGAATCTACAAACTGCCTGGCATGAATAACAGGTTTATTGTTTTTCATTATTCTAACTTCACGAGACTTAACCACACGTTGATGAGAGTTTTCATTATCTCCTTCCCCCGTATTAAACATTAAACTTAATTTACCCATATCTTGAAAAGAAAGTCGAACCATATTGTTAATCATATTTTCCTGCTCTTTCATAAAGTCAACAATTTCACGAGGAATTGAAACGGCGTAACTGTTACCTACCATCCTCATTTTAACTTCATACTCTTTTTTCTTCAATTTAACAAAATTTTCGTATTCTGCCTTGTCTTCAGGATGAACAATAATGTTCCCGCAAGAATCACATTTTTTAACTCTTAGATTAAATCCATCTCGACGAATAAGTGAATTTTCCATTTTCTTTCTGCATTTATCACAAAGGATTTCATAATTGAATATATCTGCCATGTATACACATAAGGTATACATTACTTTAAAAGCTTTGTGGATTTTTTGAATTTAATCAAAAATTTTTACAGTAATCAATCCAAATCAACACCATCAGCAATTTCTTTAGAATGCACAACTACATATTTCAATGCATCTTCATCAGATTCTCTTGGATGCTCTTCCTTATACTTCAAAAAAGCCGAAGCACCTGCAATAACTGCACTCACTTGCATTTCAGTAGCCATGCAAAAATAAGCAATCTCCTCTTTAAAAATTTATATTCACTAAACTAAAGTAAAAGATGAAAAGAGTTATAAAAGAAAATCCCTTAAAGGAATTTATGAAAAAAGGTGATTTTAAAAAATTCCTAAAGAAATTTTGGTTTGTTGTTTGGAAAGATGACTCCTTGAAAGGATGGTTTATCTCAATAATCTTCCTTTTTGTAGTAATAAAATTAATTTTCTTCCCAATCCTAACTCTTGCATCGGGAACCCCCTTGCCCTTAGTTATTGTTGAATCTTGTTCAATGTATCACGACGGAAACATCTTCTCAAATTTTCAAAATTGGTGGACAAGACACGAATCAAAATATTTCCAAGAAAAGATAATTCAAACAAACTTTTTGGAGTTTCCCTTCAAAAATGGGTTTAACAAAGGGGATATTCTCTTTGTAGTTGGAGTAAAACCAAAAAATGTCAAAATTGGAGACATTATAATTTTTAACGCTGGAGAAGCCAACCCCATAATCCACAGAGTTATGACAATTAAAAATGACAATGGAACTTACACTTTTTCAACAATGGGGGACAACAATAACGGCCAACTTTATATAGAAAAAGAAATAAACCAAAACCAACTTGTCGGTGAACCTGTTGCAAATGTTGCACCTTATCTAGGATGGATAAAATTAATTTTCTTTGAAGGTTCAAAACCCCCTTCTGAAAGAGGTTTTTGTAAGGAAAATTAAATTCTTTTTGGGAGTAAAAAGTGAAACATAAATTATATAAACGGCTCCCTCATCTAACAACCTATGGAATTTTGCCCTAAATGTGGTTCAGTATTAATGACGAAGGTAAAAAACAGCTCTTGCTCTAGATGCGGATACACAAAAAAAGGAGCAGTCACTCTTTCAACAAAAGAAAAAATTGAAGACCATAAAGACATCGCGGTTCTAAAAAAAGATTTTAAAACCGAACCTGTTGTAAACGAAACTTGTCCAAAATGTGAACACGATAAAGCTTACTTCTGGATGGTTCAAACTCGTTCGAGTGATGAATCTCCCACAAAATTTTTCAAGTGTGTAAAATGCGGACACACAAAAAGAGATTACAGATAATTAAATCTCAGCTCCCCTTTTTTCATAAACAACTGGCTCCCAATACTTTTCAAATTTCTTTGCAATTTTTGTTAATTTTTTTGAAATAAAAAGCCCATCCATCAAATAATTTGAATTTAAGTGTCCTTCTTCATGTGGTTTTTTAGAAATATAAAAATAAGTTCCAACTTTAAAATCTCTTGAAAATTTGTGAAAAAGAAGATTTCTTGAGGGACTCTTTTTTTCTCTTAGTGAAATCTCATTGGAAAGATAGACCTTATTATACTCTCTTAAATCTATTTTACTTTTTGGAAGAAAAATTCCTTTTTCGAGGTTACAACCAAACAAGTCTTCTTCATTTTTAATAGAGATTTTATTTATGTTAGAAAGAACTAAATCTAAATTTAATGAGGAAATATATTTGTCTCTTTCTTTTATGGCTTCTCTTCTTAAGGGATGAGAGATTTGATAAAAATTTTCATGAGGAATACTTACAAAAAAGTCCTCAATATCTCCTCTTTTCAAAGATTCAATTCTTTGATAATAAAAATCTAATTGACAACTGTCTTTTGTTATGAACGTTGAATTTATCCCTTTTTCTGCAATAACTAACACCAAATCCCCGGATTTAAGGGGGGCAATTAATTTGTCCTCTTTTTTTAAATCCAGACCCAAAACAATCGATTTTAAACTTTCATCTGATTTTTTGTAGAGAACTAAATTCTCAGATGCAAACTTTTTTACACCACCCATTATACAAGTACGACGGAAAAAGCATATTTAAATTGAATTGTTCTTAAGAAGAATATATAAAAACAAAACAACCTTCTATTTTATGAAAGCATTATCTTTAAAACAACCCTTTGCAGAACTTGTTGTTTCTGGAAAAAAAACAATTGAATTAAGAAAATGGAAGACTAATTTTAGAGGAAAATTTTTAATTCATGCTTCAAAAGTCCCAGACAAAAAAGCAATGAAAAAGTTTGGATTTAAACTTCTTCCGTTAGGTGCAATAGTTGGAAAATCTAATTTAATTTCAATAAAAAAGTATGAAAGTGAAAAAGGATTTTTAAAAGATAAAAATAAACATTTAGCAGATTCTTCTTGGGGAAATTATGGATTCATATTAAAAGATTCAAAAAGAATTAAACCAATTCCTGCAAAAGGAAAACTTAACTTTTGGGAAAGTGAATTTAACCTTTAAAATAACTTTCAACAATTCCGACTAGTTCTGAAGGTTTATCAATAATGTGGGTAAAATATGTTCTTCCCTGGCCAGGAATTTCTATTCCTTCTTTCAGCTTTTTTTTACCCTCATAACCCCATGAAACCCCAACAGTAATCAAAGTTTCTGGATGCATTGGATTCAACCGAATAACTTTTTGCGAAGCAGCTAAATCATTTAAAGTATCTCCAACATGTAAAACATACTCTCCAGGACTATCAAGCAAACCCAATGCAAGAGCTAAAGAAATTTTTGAGGGCTTCTTTATTGAACTAGCATTCCCATTCCCATCATAAGCTAAAAGAATTTCCTTAGAAACAAAACAATCAAAATATTTTAAAACATCATTCTTGGATAAATCACTAGAAACAATACTCCAACTGTTACTTGTATTCACTCCCAACCTCAATCTCCTATTTTTTAATGGATCCTTCTTTAATCTTCCAAGATTCCAAATATCCTCAATTGCTTCTTTCATTCCAGGATATAATTTTGAAGGCGTTTCTAAGGCAAAACTTTTATAAGAAGGCCAGACAGGGTGAGAAAAGTCATTCATATCACAATCCAAATTTAGAAAATCATAAACATTTTGAACTTCAAGGGGGTGATTAATTTGTTCATTATACATCTTCATAAAAGATTTAAAGTTTTTATAAGGAAATTTTTTTCCACCAACTCTCTCTTTATTAATCGAATGATTCCAATAATATTCAAACCATTTATGCTGCCTCTCCATTGTAGGAGAGGTTGTACCGTCATGGTCAAAAAGTACTGCCTGTAACATAATAAAAAACAACTTAGAACATTTTTAAATTAAATGGTTATACAAAATATATCATTAAAACTATCAACTAGATAATATCCCTGATTTCTTCCATTACTTTTTCATATAAATCAATCATCTTTTCATCATGTTCGAAAAATTTTCTCTTTGTTTTATCAAGTTGCTCATAACTTATTTTATTTTCAACTAAACTTTTTTTATTTGAAGAAAGATTCTGAATCATTGGCTGAATCTTATCAAACGAATGAACAAATTTTGCTTCCCTTGTTTTTGATTCTTCCCACTCATTAAACAATTCATGAAAATCTTTTTCAAGGTCTTCAGGAAGCTGGGAAAAAAGTTTTAGAGCAGCCTTTGCTTCCCTTTCTTTTTTTGTCTTCTTTCCTTCCTCATCAAAAATAAATGTGTCTCCCGCATAAATTTCAACCAAGTCATGCATTAAAGCCAACTTAAACATTTTTAAAAAATTAAGATCTTTTGGCAAATCTTTTTCAAAAAGAAAAACAAACATAGCAAGATGCCAAGCGTGTTCCGCATCACTTTCTTTTCTGTTTTCAAGGAGAATTCTTCTTTCAATATATTTAAACTTCTCTATCTCTTTTAAAAATTCAACAATTTTATCTCTTCTTTCTGTCATTCAAAGAAAAACAATCAAACTCTTTTATATTTTGTGTAAAAAAGAAAATCTCTCTTTTAACAAGTTTTTTAAAGAAATTATTTCTAACTCTGTTAATGGCTCCGTAGCTCAGCCTGGTCAGAGCACTAGACTCTTAATCTAGGTGTCGTGGGTTCAAATCCCATCGGGGCCATTTTAATTTCCATTCTTCAATTTATCCCAGTATTCTGCTCTTTCCATATTTGCATAAAAATGACTCTTTCCTTCTTTACGAAGTTTCCAGTAAAGTAGATTTCCATTAACAGTATCAATTCTTCTTGCAACTTTGGGTAAAGCTCTCTTTGCTGCAGCTTTCGCTTGAGGAGTTTTTCCATTAATTAACCTATCTTCTTCCTCTTTTTTCCATTTCAAAACTTCTTCCATTTCTTCTTGCATTTCAGAATATCTTTCATCAACTTCGTTATCCGTTAATGGAGGAAATTTTGGTTTGTTGTAACTGTAATTTGCCATTAGTATAAAAAGTAAAAAGAAACTTTTAAACCTAACCAAAAACTTTTTAACTAGAAAAAAGATTTAATTTTATGGGTTTAAGTTTTTGCAGTAAGTGCAAAAACATTCTTCCCCCAAGAAATTCTGAAAAATTTCAAGAAATTGAATGTAATGTATGTGGTCTAAAACAAAAAATTGAAACTATTTCTCACAAAGAAATTATAAAAAAGAAACCTTTAAAGGGAAAATCAATTGGGGAAATGAATAATCCTTACGCAACATACAAAAATTTCTGCAAAAAATGCGGGTTTGATAAAGCTCAGATAATAGACATACCTGCAAAATATTCTGACGAAGATGATATAATCTTTTTAAGATGTGGAAAATGTGGTTTCTCAGAAAAAATTGGAAGAAAAACCAGTTAGAATTTCTAAAAAGCATATTGCATACTAACAAATAATTCTTTTCTTTTTCAGG
>CAZONG010000023.1:0-9835 GCA_964581315.1 Candidatus Woesearchaeota archaeon
TGTTCAGTAAGTGTAAGTGACTTGTATAACTCAACACAATTTATTGATTCAAACAATTTAACAATTATTGATATTACAAACCCAAATGTCACGATAATAAGTCCCGAAAACATTGTTTATGACACAATTTATGTTAACTTTAACGTTAGTGTCTCTGAAAACGAAAACGTTTCAATTTGTGAATACAGTCTTGATTCCTTGGACAATGTTACAATGAACAGACTTAACGATTCATATTTTTGGGATTCACCGACGACAATTGGACCGGGTCCACACAATTTAGAATATTACTGTAATGACACGAGTAACAACTGGGGATACAATTCAACAAACTTTTCAGTTGCAAATTCAGCAGCAATTTCAGTTTTACTTTCTGACAACTTGACAAGTAGTGTAAAATGGAATGTAGTTTCACTCCCAGTTCATTATTTAGATGCAATCGGAAACAATTTGAATTCTTCTACGGATTATTACCTAAATATTTCAGCGACGAACACATTAGTTGACCTTTATGTAAAAGCAAATGGAGACTTAGTAAATGAAGGGTTGGATGTTTTAGGATTAGGAAATGAAACATATACTTACAGTTCAAACGATTCAACTTTGATTGGATTTAATAAATCGACAATGACTACAAATTATTCCTTAATAGCAAGTAATTTAGGGGACAATTCGGCAGTTTATTTGAAATTTTATTTGGATGCTCCGTCAAGTCAACCAGCTGGAACTTATACAAATAATTTAAGTTTCAAAGCGGTTAGAAATGGACAGGACCCTAATTTTTAATTTATTAATTAGTAAAGTTTAAATATATCAAATGATAACATAATCAAATGATAACACAATTTAAATTTGATAATAAAAAAATTTTGTCAAGAAGTCCAAGGTTGGACACAGTTATAATGGTTGAAAAATTCATTGAAAAAACTAGTGGAGAATTTAAGAAAACAACCCTTTTTAACAATTTACCTAAAAAGGTAATGTGGGGAACATACAATATTATTCTAGAATATTTATGGGAAAACAATAAAATTGCTTTAGATAATGAAGGAAATGTTATTTATATTTGGAGTCCAGAAGCTGGAAAAAAATTTAACAAAAGGAAGAGGATAAAATTATGATTAAGCCTTCAGAAGTAGTTTTTTCTGATGACAAGATAGAAAAAGAATTTTATAAATTAAAAAAAGAAGATGCTCTAAGAAAATTTTTGGAAAGAGCAATAAAAGATTTACAAAATAATGCTTTTTGTGGGACAAGAATCCCAAAAAGATTAATCCCTAAAGAGTATATTTCAAAATACAAAATAAATAATCTTTGGAAATATGATTTACCCAATTCTTGGAGATTGATTTATTCCGTTGTAACTCCTTCCAAAGTCGAAATTTTATCTGTTGTTATTGAATGGTTTGATCACAAAAATTATGAGAGAAGATTCAAATATTAAATTTATCGCCCTAAAAGATAAGTATTTAAAATTTAATTTGTAATTGACTTTATGAAGTTTGTCTTTGAAAATAAAAAAGAAGTTATTTTAATTGTGATAATCTTAATTTGTTTAGTTTTTTTTATTTTTCAAAATATTACTTTTTTAACAGGAAATGTAACTGAAGGTTCTATTCCTTCAAATGTGAGTGTTGCAAAATATTTAGCAGTAACATTTGGAAGTAATTTGGCAAATGGAATCCAATTTGGGAGTGTAAGTTTTTTACCTGCAACAGATGTAAATGCAACTCACAATTATGACGGAACAAACAATGCAACAACATTTTATATTGAAGTTTCAAATGACAGTAATTCTGCAGTAGACTTTTGCATTAAAGCTGACACGGATTTAACGAGCCCTTCACTAGATGTAATTGGTGTTGGAAATGAAACTTATTCAAATTCTACTTCAACAAACATAACTGAACCCGGGGTTTCGTCGCAAACTTCTTTAACAACTGTTTATACAAAGTCTTCAGTTAATGTGAACATTGGAAGTAGCGACTTCTGGAGATTCTGGCTTGACGTTCCCACAGCTCAGCCAAGTGGGGACTATAACAACACGGTTTACTTTAAGGGAATTGTTGTTGGTGCAAGCTGTTAAAAAAATATTTCCTAAAATCAGCGAAGACTTTAAAAAAAGAATTCCCTTTTAAAAAAAGTGAAAAACTATGAAGAAAATTGTTAATTCTGCGAGTAAGTTTGAATCTTTTTTAGTTCTCGTGATTGTTCTTTCTGTCTTTTTAGTTTTCTTTCAAAGTTCATATTTAACAGGCCATGCAACTGAAGGAAGTACTACTTCAAACGTTTCTATTGCAAAATATTTAGCAATTGCTTTTGGAACAAATTTGTCAAATGGAATTCAATTTGGAAATGTAAACACTTTACCTGCAACAAATATTAACGCAACTCACAATTATGATGGGTCAGTTAATGAGACAACTTACAGTGTTGACGTTTCGCCAGATTCAAATACAAATATTGATTTTTGTACAAAAGCGGATGCAGGTTTGACTAGTCCTGCGTTGGATGTAATTGGTATTGGAAATGAAACTTATGCGGCGAGCAATTCAACTACAGACACAATTCCTGATTTAGCTAGTGAAACTCCATTGACCACGGCTTACGTTAAAGCACAAAGTGTAACTCAACCTGGAAATTCAAGTTACTGGAGATTTTGGCTTGACATTCCAGCAGCTCAACCAAGTGGGGATTATAACAATACAGTTTATTTTAAGGGGGTAGTTTCAGGACTTGCGTGTTAAAATGAAAATGATTAAAAAGAGGTTTTCCTTGACTGGAATATATAAATAAAAATGAAAAAAGTGGTTATTAATTTTATATTTGTAGTTCTTTTTAGTGTCTACTTATTTTCAATTGTTTCAGCAGGAGTTGGGGTGAGGTGGAACCAAGAAACTGCTTTACTTCCTGAAAATTCAAACGTTTGTTTAACTTATGGAATTTATAATCCGTGGCCAACAGATTCATATGTAAAAGTTCAACTTTCAGATTCTTTGCAACCAATAGTTAAATCTCAAGATAACGTCGTTGACAGCGTCCCTAAATATACTTACAGTAATTCTTCACTTCCAGTTCATTTTTGTTTTCAAACTCCAACTGTTTACAAGCAAGATTGTCTTCTTTTTAACAAATTTTTATGTAAGCAGGACTGTTCTGAACCAATGAAAGTTTATGAAGGTGAAGTTCAGGTGATGGAAGTAAGTGAATCATCTGTAGCGTCGGGTGGAAGCGGGGGTTCAACTACAGCAATGTCAGTTTCAGCTCCATTAAGAGTTAGAGTTCAATGTATAAAACATGGAAGAGATTACAGTCTTCTATACATAATTGTCGGACTAATTGCGCTTGGAATATTACTTTGGAGAATATACAAAAGAAAAAAGTCAAAAGGCAAGGACAAAAAGTAAATTTTTTTCTTGAAAAGAATTAAAAAGTATTTTTGACAATAGAATTTATGAGAGGTTTAGGCAAAACTTGCAAACAAAAGAGTTTTAAGAAATTTCTAATTTTTTTCCTAATTTTAATAAATTTAAGTTTTATTCTTGCAGTTGGTTTTACTGGTTTAGCGACTGAACAAAGTTCTCCATCAAACGTTACAGTTAAAGCATTTTTAGTTATAAGAGACAATTATGATGGGTCAACTTCAAACTTTGTAGGACTTAGCGAAAGCACATTAAGAAATATGTCTGGAGTTGTTTTAGAAAACACAACTTACGGGAAAATTTCTTTTAGAGAAAATTTAGATTTAGTTACAATGGGGGGAGCAAATTTAACCGTTAATTTTGACCGGGATATAAATATTTCAGACAATTTGATTAATGTTTACAATGCAAATTTACCTGGAATAAATAAATCGGCAAATATTTCTTTATACGGAATAACTTACACTGCTCCGCAAATTTATCACAATGGAGTTCTTTGTACGACGGAATGTTCACAAATTAGTTATTCAGGAGGGGTTTATACTTTTAGTGTAACCGCTTTGAGTGGAACTTATTGGCTTCGTGAAACGCCTGTCTCGACTGTTTGTGGAAATGGAATTTGTGAATCTGGAGAAACTGCCACAAGTTGTCCAGCCGACTGTACAACTTCTTCTGGTGGAGGCGGTGGAGGAGGTGGAGGGACAACTACCACAACGACAAATCAAACTCAAACACCAGGATATGACTTAAAACTTGAGCCAAACTTTATTCAGCTTCAGATGGAAAAAGGAACTTACTATCAAAAATATGTTAATGTGACAAACAATGGGACAAGCCCAGTTTCCTTGAGAGTTTCAGTAACAGGTTTAGAAAATTTTATTTTTCCTGAAAACCTTTCTTTTTCTCTTCAACCAGGAGAATCAAAAAATTTAAGACTTGACATTTATGTTTCAAGTTCTAGACCGGCTGATGTTTATGTTGGACAAATAATCTTTTCTTCACCACAAATTTCAAGGTCAATAGACACAGTTTTACAAGTTAAAGAAACTGCTGCACTTTTTGATATTCGAACAATTGTTTTAAAGAAATATATTCCTCCTGGAGGAAGAGTGAGAGCAAATGTAAGTTTGATAAATAAAGGGGACTTAAGAAATTTTGATGTTCACTTAGAATACAAAGCAATTGACTTTAACAAAAATGTTTATACTCTTAAAAAAGAAGACTTTGCAATAAACCAATACTATTCGAATGTTTTTTATTTAGATTTACCAAGTAATATGTCAATTGGAAACTATTTGTTTTACACTCAAGTAAGTTATAAAAATGTGAATGCTTCAAGTTATGACACTTTTATTGTGGAAGAAATTTCAACTGCTTCGTGGTTTTTGTTAATTTTAATAATTTTACTTGCAGCTTATTTAGTGTATAGATATTACACAAATAAACAAAGAAAGATTAATTTTGAATTTGGAAAGAAACGTGAACAAGAAAAGAAAAAGGAAAAAGCTAAAAAAGAACTTCCAGCCGAAATCCCAGAATTACCTGATGACTTTGAATAAATTTATTTAGGACAAGAAATATAAACTTCTTAATTTCTTTTTATCTATGTTAATCGGACTTGTTGGTAAACCGTCAGTAGGAAAATCGACTTTTTTTAAAGCAGCGACTCTAGCTGAAGTTGAAATTGCTTCATACCCTTTTACAACAATAAAAGCAAATCACGGAGTTGGATATGTAAAAGTTGATTGTATAGAAAAAGAGTTTAACGTTAAGTGTAACCCTAATCACGGATTTTGTTTAGAAGGAAATCGTTTTGTTCCAATCGATTTAATGGATGTTGCTGGACTTGTTCCGGGAGCAAGTGAGGGAAAAGGACTTGGGAATCAATTTTTGGATGACTTGCGTCAGGCTGATTGCTTTATTCATATAGTTGACATCTCTGGAACGACTGACACAGAAGGGAAACCTACTAAAGGGCACAACCCCGCAGATGACGTTCGGTTTCTTGAAGATGAACTTAACAAATGGTATCACAATATTTTAATGAAAACTTGGTCAACTTTTTCTCGTAAGGTTGACATTGAAGGAAGAAAATTAAGTGAAGCAGTTACAAAACAGTTTTCCGGTTTGAAAGTTAAAGAAGACGATGTGAAAGAAGTTTTGTTGAAAGGAAATTTTCCAAAGAAATCAAGTTTGTGGAGTCCAGAAGAACTTAAAAGTTTTGCAAATGAACTTAGAAAAATTTCAAAACCAATGATAATTGCAGCTAACAAAGTTGACATTGAAGACGGGAAAACAAATTTTGAAAAGTTAAAAAAAGAATTTCCCGATTTAATTATTATTCCTTCTTCAGCAGATTCAGAACTTGCTCTTCGTCAGGCGTCAAAAGCTGGTTTGATTGATTACATTCCTGGGGAAAGGGATTTTAAGATTGTTAAAGAATTAAATGAAAAACAAAAAGAAGCACTTTTCGAGATTAAAAAAAATGTTTTAGAGGTTTTTACAGATGGAACAGGAGTACAAAAAATTTTGAATTTGGCAGTTTTTGATTTACTTGGATACTTACCGATTTTTCCCGCTGGAGCAACAAAACTTGGGGACAGCAAGGGAAACATTTTGCCAGACTGCTTTTTACTTCCTCCAGGTTCAACGGCACTTGACTTTGCGTTCTTTTTACATACTGACTTTGGTAAAAATTTTATTAAAGCAGTTAACGCGAAAACAAAAATGATTCTGGGTAAAGACTATAAATTGAAACCAAGAGATGCCCTTGAAATAATGACTAGATAATTTTTGAAATAAAAATGAAATTAAAAATTAAAGTTCATCCAAATTCTTCAATGGAAAAAATTGTTAAAGTTTCTGAAAAGGATTTTGAAGTTTGGACAAAAGAAAAACCAATTGAAGGACGAGCCAATGAAAAGGTTGAAAAAATTTTAAAAAAAGAATTGGGTCTTAAGGGAAAAATTGTTTCAGGGTTTAACTCAAGAATAAAAACGTTTGAAGGCGAATTTATTTAACAACTTCTTTTTTTGTTTTTGCTGTAAATTCCAAGATTAAAATAGCTGTTTTCATCGTAGTTATAAAGGAAATTTTTTTCTTTTGAAACTGTATATTCATAAAGTATTCTTCTTAGGAAGTTTGTTTTACCCTTTTCATCCAAATTCTTAAATTCTTCTTTTCTGGAATTTGAATATTCAATTAGGTCTTTTTTAAGATTGTATCTTTCATTTTCACCCGCATCTCTAAGTTCTTTTTCTCTTGACTGGGTATATTTATTTAATAGCTCCGTTAAGAAAATACTTTTATTTTCATTGCTAAGGCCTTTAATTTTTTCAGCTGTTTGCATAAAAGCAATCATATGGCTTCTGTCGCCCGGGTTTACTCTTTCAACTAAGGCCTTTTCAAGATTGTTCAAAAGATTTTCTTTCTCCACGTTTAACAAAAATAAAGCTCATTTAAATTATTTTCTTTAATTAATTATTTAAACCAGACGAACATTTATCCCTTATGAAATATGAATATTCTCCTAGTTTACAACTTTTAGCTGAAGACATTGCAACTAGGATTTTCCCTCACATAAAGATTGAAAGGGTAAAATGCTTTAGAAGTTATGGCTCTTCGACAAAGAGAACAATTGCTCGGTGTCACGCTCTTGGAAAACTTATGCAACAGGCGATGGGTGTTCCCGCTTTTTATGCTTTAGAATTTTTAGGAGAGAAATTTAACAAGATGAGTCAAGAAGAGAAAGTCAAAGTTATGATTCATGAACTTATGCACATCCCTGAAAGTTTTGGAGGGGGTTTTAAAAATCATGACGTTGTTTGTGAAAAGAACGTCGAAGAGTGTTACAGGGCTTACAACTATTGCGTTAAAAATGAAAAAAAAATTGATTGGTTTCACCTTGAACGGCAAAAAAAGAAACGTTGAAGCATATAAAGTTCCTTGGTGGTATGAAGGGATTGGGTTGATGTTTAAAACACAAAAAAATGCAAAACCTTTACTTTTTAGTTATCACTTTTCTACCAGGATGACAATTTTTTCTTTATTTATTCCATTTAAGTTTTTGGCAGTTTGGTTAGATAAAGATGAAAAGATCGTTGGTGTAAAGGTGGTTAAACCTGGAGAGATGAGTGCTAGGCCAAAAAAAAGATTTAGAAAATTAATTGAGATTCCAATTACAAAAAATTATATTTCTTTAGTTAATTTTATTTTGAAAAATTTTAAAAATGGTGACAAAGTCAAAATTTTTTAATTTTACCGTCGGAAAAGTTTGTTAAGTCAATTGAAAACTCAATTAACAAAAGTTAGAGTTTTTTCGAGTTTCCGTCGATTGAAAGAAAGATTTAAATAGGAGTTTTGATTTATTTCATTGAAATTGTTCCTTAAAGAAGGAATTATAATCAATAAAAAGGAGGTGTTGAAATGGGAAAAGTTATTTTAAAGAATGCGATTACAAGAAAGCCGGGACATCTTTACTACATTGACGCTAAAGGAAACGTTTGTGAAGCTAAGATGGCTAGAGGTGGAAAGAAAAAAAAGAAAGCTGTTAAGAAAAAAGCTGTAAAGAAAGCAGTTAAAAAAAAGGCAGTTAAAAAGAAGAGAAGATAAATCTCTTCACTTTTATAATAAATACTTCGGGGTAAAGAGGTGACATATAGGGATTTTTACCCTTTTATTTTTTTTATTTTTTGTTCGAGTTCTTTTGTTTTTTGGTTTTCGTAGGGGGCGGATGGTTTTGTTTGATTTCTTTTTTAATTTGAAATATTACACTGTTGGTTAATTTTATTAATCCTTTTTTGTTTTTGTTCTTATGACAATTGTTTTAGGAATAGAATCGACTGCTCACACTTTTGGAGTTGGAATTGTTCGCAATGGAAAAGTTGTTGCAAATAAGCGAGACATGTATACAACGGAGTCTGGAGGAATTATTCCGATGGATTCAGCGAAGCATCACAGGGAAGTTTCTCAAGGAATTTATGAGGAAGCCCTTAAGGAAGCAGGAATTAAGGAAAGTGAAATTGATGCAATTAGTTTTAGCCAAGGGCCAGGTCTTCCTCCATGTTTACTTGTCGGGATGAAATTCGCTAAACAATTGTCGGAGAAACTGGGTAAACCAATTGTTCCGGTTAATCATTGTGTTGCTCACTTGGAAATTGGTCAAAGCGTCGGGGCTAAAGATCCAGTTTTATTGTATTGCTCTGGAGCAAATACGCAGGTCATTAGTTATGCCGGGGGAAAGTATAGAGTTTTTGGGGAAACTCTTGACACGGGGGTTGGAAATTTTATTGATACTTTTGCTCGTCACACGGGAATAGGCTTTCCTGGAGGACCAAAAATTGAAAAGCTTGCTAAAGAAGGAAAAAATTATGTTGAACTTCCTTATGTCGTTAAAGGAATGGATGTTTCGTTTTCTGGAATTTTAACAAATTTAAAACAAAAGTTTGATCGAAAAGAATTTTCTTTAGAAGACTTAAGTTTTTCACTTCAAGAAACAGTTTTTGCAATGCTACTTGAAACTGCTGAAAGAGCACTTGCACATTTAGGTAAAAAAGAATTGGTTCTCGGGGGAGGGGTTGCATGTAATTCACGTCTTCAAGAAATGAGTAAAAAAATGTGTGAAGAAAGAAAAGCAAAATATTTTTGTCCAGAAAGGGGTTTACTTGTGGACAATGGCGCAATGATTGCATATCTTGGGGAAATTATGTTTAAGTCTGGAATTTCTTTTGAGGGAAAAAAAGCTCAAGAGTTAGATATTAAGCCTCGTGAAAGAACTGATGAAGTTAATGTAACTTGGAAAAATTAAAGATTGAAAAGGTTAATTCCATAATGAACAAGAGTTGCTCCTAAAATTCCACTAGTTATATTTCCTAAGAAAAGGAAAAGAAGAATTATCTTTTTTTTATGTCCAAGAAGACCCATTGAAATTGTTGCAATTTCGTTTGGAAGAGGGGTAAAACCAATATAAGCATAAAGTAAAAAATTAACTAACCACTTTGGTTTTTTTTCAATTCTTTTTTCTAATTTTTGAAGTCTTTCTTTAAATTTTTCTGGAGCTCTTCTTCCTGCTGCAAGTCCAATAAAAAAGATAACAGTGTCACCAATTGTAATTCCGAGTCCACCAGCAAGGCCAAGAAGAACAGGATTAAGTCCCCCTATTGAAAGAGTTGTTAAAGCAATAAAATATGAAGGGGCGGTAAAAGTAGAAGCTCCACCAATTACTCCAAGTAAGAAAAGAATAGTGTAACCATTTGTTGCACCCAATTTAGCAACAAGTTCTTGGGGATTAACATATTTAAAAATTAAGACCCATCCAGCCAGAATTAAAATAAAGATTGAGAAAGTTAGAATGTTTTTTTGTTTTTTGTTCATTAAAATAACTAAGAAACAATCTTTATAATTTTAATTGATGG
>CAZONG010000024.1:0-9516 GCA_964581315.1 Candidatus Woesearchaeota archaeon
CCTTCCTTTCTTATTTTAATATGGCACTACAAGAACTAACAAGGGAAGAACTCGAAGAATTTTTAGAGTCGATGAAGGCACACCGGGGAAGAGCAACGGAATTAATTTCTGTTTATATTCCCGCAGGGTATGATGTAAACGCAGTTCAACGTCAACTTGAAGCAGAGAAGTCAACTGCAAAAAATATCAAATCAACTTCTACAAGAAAGAATGTTTCAGATTCATTGGATAAAATTGTTAGAATACTTAAGGATTACAAAGTCACTCCTCCGAAAGGGATGGCGCTTTTTGCAGGGGACGTTTCACAAGTTGAGAGTCAGTCGGATATTCAAAGTTGGGAAATAAGTCCGCCAGAAGAAATTAGAGTAAGACTTTACCGATGTGACAAAGAGTTTGTTTTGGAGCCTTTGGAGTCAATGACTGAAGTAAGTGAAATTTATGCACTTTTGGTGATGGATAGAAAAGAAGCAACTATTGGAAGACTTTTTGGAAAGAGCATAGAAGTTTTGCAAAAAATGAGTTCAGGAGTTCCAAGTAAAGTTCGTGCTGGGGGACAAAGTTCTCAGAGGTTTCACAGAATTACAGAAGGGTTAACAAAAGAATTTTATAAAAGAATTGCTGAAGAAATGAAAGATTTGTTTTATGAAGAACCAAAACTTAAGGGAATTTTGATTGGGGGTCCAGTTCCGACAAAAAATGAATTTGTTGACGGAGAATATCTTCCAACAAAATTAAGAGAAAAAATTATTGGAGTTAAGGACCAGGGAGACACTTCAGAATCGGGTCTTCAGGAGTTAGTTGGGCTTAGTCAGGATGTTCTTGCAAATCAAGAAATAGTTTATGAAAAAAAACTTTTGGAGAAATTTTTTAATAGTTTAGGTAAGGATCCAAAGATGACTCCTTATAAATATGAAGATGTAAAAAAAGCTCTTGAATTTGGAGCAGTTGAACTTTTGATAATTTCTAAAGAGTTTGATCGTACAAAAGCAAATGAACTAAAAAAAATTGCAGGAACGATGGGAACAACTATTGAAGTAGTTTCAACTGAAACAGATGAAGGAGATCAATTCAACAAACTGTCTGGAATTGGTGCAATTCAAAGATTTGGAATTTAATTTTTTTTACAGTCAAAAACGATTACTGCATTTGCTCCGTTTAGGTCATTAATTACAGGATATTCTTTTACTTCTTTACAATTTTGCTTTATGAATTCCATTGGAATAGATTGGTCAACGTTTGTCAATTCTCCGTCCTGGAGAAGGTATCCCTTTACAATCATAAATTTTACTCCTTTAATTTTTTCAATAATGTCTGAAATTTTAAATTCATTTGTTATAATGTTTTTTGGATTTGTGTCAATTAAATTTCCTGCAAGACTTCTTCCAGATTCCAATGCTACCAAATGGGCTATTTCAAAACTTCCTGAAACGGTTTCATTTTCTAAAGAATTGTTTTTTACAAAGTCAGAAATTTCTTTATGAAAAGGTATGTTTGAAGCCGTTGAATAATTTGTGAGATAAATGAGAGAATTAATTAACACAAGAATAATTAAAATTATTGTCAAAATTATTTTAAAATTTTTTGAATTTTTAAATTCAAAAATTATTTTTGTTGTAAACATTGCAAGGAATCCAATTATTAATCCAAAATAAAGATAATAAACATCAGAATAAACAATGTAAAGAATAATTGAAAAAAGAGTCGCTAGAATGGGTAAAGCTAACTTCTTTTTTTCCTTGTCAAAAAAGGCGTAGAGGATGGAACCTAAAACCAAAAATAAATCCCCAAATACAAAAAACTTTATCACGGAGAATTTTGAAAGCCCGATTCCAGAAATTAATTTTAATCTAAAAAAGAAAATTTGGTTTAGATATCCTCCTCCAGAAATTAGTTCGAAAAATAAACTTATTGGGAGAAATAGTAAAAGAGTTCCACCAAGGAATTTTATTATTTGATCTTTTTTATAAATCCACAAATAAATTAGGGCTCCTGCAATTGGAAAAGGGGCGTAGAGACGAGTTAGAAGTGCGAGGCTTGCAAATATTCCCGCAACGAAGGGTTTGTCTTTTTCTAAAAAATAAACCATTCCTAAAATAAGAAAAGTTGTTAAGTGAATTCCAGTCATGTAGTCTGTTGTTAATAAAACTAGAAAACTAAATAAGTAAAGAGTTGAAGCAACGAGTCCTTCGAAGTTTCCAAATTTCTTTTGCATGAACTTAAAAATGAAAAATGCACTACCAATTGTAGCAAGAATTGGAATTAATTTTAATAATAAAAGATTGTTTCCTGTAAAGAACTTTATTATTGCAATCAAATAAATTTGAAGGGGTGGACTTGCGAAAAAAAAGTCTTTGTAAGGGAAAGTTCCTTCGAGAATGGCTTTTGCCATATACATATAAATGTAACCATCAGAAAATTTGAATTGAATTTGAGTTACTTTTAGAATTAAGAAGGCTAAAGAAATTAACCAAAAATACAAATCGTTTTTCCATTCAAATCCCATTTCATTTTGAAAAGGAATAAGAAGTTTTTTAATTCTCCTTTTTTTAATTAGCAGATGAGAAATAATGAAAAAATTTATCAGTTTTTAAGGTATGCTCTTGTCGGAATTTCTGGTGTTATTGTTAATCTTCTATTTCTTTATATTTTTACAGAATTTTTTCATGTTTATTATGTTCTTTCAGAAGTTTTTGCTTTTACAATTGCAACCTTAAACAATTTTTTAATTAATAAAGTTTGGACTTTCAAAGAAAATGTAAGAGATAAACTTTTTTCTAAGGGAACAAAATTTTTCATGATTTCAGGAATTTCTCTTATAGTTAATACATTTTTTCTTTATTTTTTTACAGATGTTTTAGGAATTTATTATATTTATTCTCAAATTCTTGCAAGTTGCTTTACTTTAATTACAAATTTTACAGGAAATAAATTTTGGACTTTTAAGAAGATTTAGAAAATTTTTATGAAACTGTTTCTTGGAATTGCTGAATCATTACAATGATAAACTTTGTGGGTTATTTGATTGAAGTAAAGGTCAAGTTTCATCCCAGAATCTTTTATCAGTTTTTCATTTTCTCTTGAAATATTTAACTGTGGGGGCTTAAAAAGCGTAGGAGTGAATCCAAAGCAATTTTCAAAAATTTTCATGCCTCTCAATAAATCTTCCTTGGAAACATTTCCATCAAATTCATTGTATTTATGTGTTATTCCATGCATACCAAGGGTTTTATTTAAAGAGAGAATTTCCTTGCACCATGTTTGGTTTTGGTCTATTGAAAAATTATTGAAATCTGGGATTACCCATAAGAAGTCTGGGTGGTAAACTTTTAATTCTGGGCAAGAAATTCCAGGAGTCACGTCATCAAGTTCGGTGTGGTTAAATAGCCTTATAAAAAATAGAATTAAAATTAAAGACAAAGGAATTATCCAAATTAAGTTCTTTTTGTTCATAGAAAGAGGAACCTTTTAAGATTAAAAAGGGTTTAGCTTCCCTCAAATTTTAAAAACTGCTTTGTTCTCAATAAATTATGGAAATAACAGAAAAGACTCTTGACGAAATTGATTGGTCAAAGGAGAAAGAAAGCACCAAATTGATTGAAGCAATTTTCTTTGTTTCAGGGCGTTTTTTATCTATGCAGGATTTAATTTCACTTTCCAATTTGAATTCACTTGTTATAAAAGAATCAATTGAGAAACTTAAGGAAAGATACTCAAAAGAAGAGTCTGCTCTTGAAATTATTGAAAGGGACAATTTGTGGAAAATGGACGTGAAGCAAGAGTATCACAACATCATAAATAAATTAGCTACAGGTTCAGCAGAGTTTTCAAAAGCGGAGCAAGAAACTCTTGCAATAATTGCATACAAGCAGCCAATAAAGCAATCAGTAATAATTAAAATAAGGGGAAACAAAGCGTATGAACATGTTCACAGATTTATCCAACTCGGTCTACTAAAAAGTAAAAAAGAAGGCCACACAAATATTCTTACTTTGTCAGAAGAATTTTATGATTACTTTAATGTTTCAACGGATAGAAAAAATCCCTTGAAAGAAAATGTCGTTGAATCTTTAGGTGAAGAAAAAGAAGAGAGTGAAGGACAGGAGGAAGATTAGAATGGACTTCTTGACGGGAATTTATCTTGTTTATTCTTTTTTAGCTTTTTATTCTTTGTTTTTATTTATTTTAATTTATTTTCAACATAGAAAAGAAATTCTTTTTGTTCCAAAAGTCACTAAAGAATATTCTGTTAGTTGTGTAATCCCCTGTTACAATGAAGAAGAAAACATTGGAAAAACAATTCAGATGCTTGCAGAAAATGGGTATTCAAATATTAAAAAAATTATTGCGGTTGATGACTGTTCAACAGACAATTCTTTTAAAGTTATGAAGGAATATGAAAAAAAATATCCTGGACTTGTTTATGCAGTTCAAACTCCAAAGAACACGGGAAATGCTGCAGGGGCAAAAAATTATGGTTCTAAATTTGTTGACACGGAATTAATTCTTTTTACTGATGCAGACAGTTTTCCAGAAAAAGGAGCAATAGAGAAAATGATTGGGTTCTTTGATGAACAAAATACTGGGGCAGTTACTGCTTCAGTTTTAGTAAAGAATAGAACTAATTTTCTTCTAAGGATTCAGGCTCTCGAGTATATTGTGATAAAGTTTACAAGAAAACTTTTTGAGTTTATCGATTCAATTTATGTAACCCCGGGCCCTCTTGCACTTTATAGGACTAAATATTTTGTTGAAGTTGGAAGATTTGATGAAAAAAATTTAACTGAAGACATCGAAATTACTTGGAGAATTTTAGATGCGGGATATGACGTGAAAATGAGTATCCCTTCTAGAGTTTATTCAATTGCTCCAGAAAAATTTAAACCTTGGTTTAAACAAAGAATTCGTTGGAACTTGGGGGGAATTCAAGCGATTTTTAAACATAAAAACAAATTTTTCAAAAAGGGGATGCTTGGTTACTTTGTACTTCCTTTGTTTATTTCCTCTTGGATTATTGGGATTTTTGGTTTAGGTTTTTTCTTATATCGGGGAGTGAGGTTAATCTTTTCAAGTTACTTGACAACTAGTTACTCTTTGCATGCAAATACTGCAGTTTTATCTATGAATGAAATAGGTCTAAATCCAGATATTCTTTTTGTTTTTGGAATTATTCTTTTTGTATTTAGTTTATTATTTACTCTAGTTTCAATTTTTCATGAGAAAGAGAAAGGTTTTAAAAATCCGAGGGTTTTTGATATCTTAGCATATACATTTTTTTACCTTCTAACCTATCCGGTTATTTTGGTACTTTCAATGTATAAAATGTTAACAAAGAACTTTAAATGGTAAAATAAAATGAAAAGAAATTATTTTGTATTTGTTCAAGCATTACTCATAACAATTGTTGTTTTTATTGTAGGGTTTTATGTGGGAATTAGTGTTGAAGGAAGTCGTCTAAATCAAGTAAATTCTTATTACACTCAATCAGAAACTTCATTAGTAGATATTCTTGCCCTAAATAATTTAGTTGGTTCTAAAACGGTTTCGTGTCAAGAATTGGTAGAATCAAATAAAAATCTGTTGGACAAAGTTTACCAAGATGCAACACTTTTAAGTCAATATGAGGAATCTGGAAAATTGACAAATAACCTTAAAGATCTTCATACTAAATATGATGTTTTAAGGACATACCTTTGGATAAATTCAATAAATATAAAAAAGGAATGTCCAAGCACAAACTTTTCAACAATTGTTTATTTGTATACTCATGATGAACAAGATTTGTCGAAAAAGGCAGAGCAGAATGTTTGGTCAAAATTACTTTTAGATATAAAAAATGAGTACAATAATGTTTTATTGATTCCCATTGCGGAAGACAGTAATTCCACTTCTTTAAATATTATGCTAAAGAAGTATAATGTAACAAGTTTCCCATCTGTAATTGTTAATGAAAACAAAGTTTTTTATGGCATTCCCGAAAGAAGTGAAGTTGTAAAATTAATCAACAATTCAACACAATAATCTTAAAAAAGAGCCTTTTTGTTGTCTTTATATGAAAGAATGCTATTTGTGTGGAGTTACTGAAGACAAGACGGTTTTATATGAAGGAATCTATCGTTCTAAGGGGGTTATTAATGTTTGTCGTAAATGTTATTTTAAAGAAAAAATTCCTTTAATTGACAAGAAAGATCTTAAAATAGAGCAAGTTAGTTCTAAAGAAAGTGTTAGGGAGAGGCTTTCAAGAATGGCGCATGTGAATGTGGAAAAACATGAAGAAAAAAAAATTCGTCCTAACCAGGAAGATGTTCATTTAAAGGACCTTGTAGAAAGAAATTTTAAAAAAGAAATTTTTGAAGGACCAAAGTCTCCAGAAGATTTGATTGACAATTTTAATTGGATAATTATGAGAAAAAGAAGGTCACTTAAAATCTCAAAAGAAAAAGTTGCGGAAGATATTTTTGAACCGCTTATTGCAATTGAAAGTTTGGAAAAAGGAATTCTTCCAAGAGATTATCAATCAATTATAAAAAAAATTGAAGGATATCTTAAAATCAATTTAAGAAAGGAAAAGGGATCTTTTGACCACAAAGACATAATTAATGAGTCAAAAGTTCCAACAGGAATTTTACTTTCAGAGATAAGAAAAAAAGTTGAAGAAAAAAGAGACGAGTATATAGACATTAGCAATCTTGACTTGGAAAAAGTAAATGAAATTTATGGAACTCCTTCTGAAAACCCTAAAAGTGAACATTCTGAGAAAAAAGCCAAAGAAGAAATGGATGATGAAGACATTTCAAAACTTGTTTGGGGAAAATAAGTTAATTGAGGTCTTTGAAAAAAATAAAAACATTTTTTAATAGTTTTAATCTTTTTTAATTATGGGCAAAAGTGAGAATTTGAGAAAAGTTAAATTTTATGATTGGAGTCTTTGGATTACTCTTTTTTCATTTCTTTTAATGTTTGGAGCATTTGTAAGTAATACTCCTGAAATTTTTTCTCAAGTTTTTATTTCAATTGGATTCTTATCTCTTGCAGTTTTTTGGATAGGGATTCTTTACAATATGGCTAAGAAAAAATATTGGGGTTGGTTTTGGATTACCCTTCTTTTAATTCCTCTTTTTGGGGCAGGAATTATTTTTATTCTGATTGTTTACTTTAACAAGATGAGAGAAGTTATAAAAAATAGCAAATAAGTTTAAATTTGAATGAACCAAACCTTTATAAATCTAAATTGGAATTTTAACATATGGAAGTTAAAGTATTAAAGAAGGAAAAAAATGAACTTGAATTACAGTTTGATAATTTGACTTTTCCTGAAATTTTAAGAGTTTATTTGAATAAAGACTCTAGCGTCACTTTTGCGGCTTGGAAAAAAGAGCATTCAACAGTTAACCCAGTTTTACTTGTAAAAACGAAAGGAAAAGATGCTAAAGCTGTTGTTGAACACGCAGTTAATGAAATTGTTAAAGACCTTGAAAAAGTTGAGACCGAATTTAAATCTTTAAAATAATTATATAAATCCTTATTAATTCGTTTTTGTTTTCTTAGTTATGACAGAAATTATTGAAAAAATTTCAACAGGAAGTTTTGATTTGAATGAATGGCTTAATGGAGGTTACGAGAAGGGGATAGTTACCATGATTGTTGGTCCTCCAGGGTCGGGTAAAAGCAATATGTCTATTCTTGTTGCTTGCAGTCAGGCTAGGGAAAAAAAGGTAATTTTTGTTGACAGTGAAGGAGGTTTTTCTATTGAAAGAGTTAAGCAGATTGTTGGTGAAGGAAATGTTGAAAAAATTTTAGAAAACATCTTAATTTTAAATCCAACAAATTTTTATGAACAAAAGAAATCTTTTTCTAAAATTCTTGAAAATATGAAGGGAGATGAAGTTGGTTTAATTGTAGTTGATTCTATGGCTATGCTTTATCGGTTGGAACTTGGTGACGCAATTGAAGGAGATGAAGAAGAAAAAATAAAAGAAGTTAATCGAGATGTCGCAAGACAGATGAGAACTTTGGTTGAAATTTCTCGAAAGAAAAAAATTCCAGTTGTTATTACAAACCAAGTATATGGAAATTTTTTATCTTTTGAAGATATGAAAAACGGGGTTGAGAAAGAGATGAATATTGTTGGAGGAGATTTATTCAAATATTGGAGTAAATGTATTATTGAATTAAAAAACGGTCGGACAAGAAAAGCCGTTTTACTTAAACACCGTTCGCTTGACAAAAAGGACTTCAATTTTGAAATTCGTGATGAAGGAATTTTTAAAAAAGGATTATTTTAATTTTATCACGAAAGAATAACTCAAAATCCATATAAACTTTGTATTCTTTAAGGAAAAATGAAAGAGGGAGATTTAAAATTTGGGGCTGTTGAAAAATTGAGTAATCTTAATTTTAAAACTAAAAATTTGGATTCTATTTCAAAATTTGAAGGGTCGACTCCGCCCACCGTTTTTATTGGTTCACAGTTAAAGTATCCATTAGTAAATGTAGGGATCTTGTCTCCAGTTGAAAAGGTTGAAGACGCGGGAATTTTTGACAGTCCAAAAGAGTGGGCTAAGGAAGAGTTTTCAATTAGAGATGTTTTGGGGCTTAGAGAAAATTTGTTGAATTCTCGATTTAGATCTAACGTGATGGAAGCAAGGTTGAATAAAAAATTTACAGAACTTGCAAAAGAAATTGCTCTTTCGTCAAACCCAGTCGACGTTGAAATTGAACTTAAAACAAAAATTAATTTTGGAAATAAAAATGACAAAGTTTTAACCCCTAATGGAATGAGTGCAGACTTGAAAGATGCAAAAGTTACTGGAAATGTTAAAATTGACAAAAAAGTTGATCGTGCAATGAATGACGAAATAAAGGCGAAGGAGGGAATAAGTTATTTGTATGGCTCTGGAATAAACGAATACAGTTTATCTAAAATTTTAAGTGTTGGGGTTTTGGGTTTGAAAAAGGATAAAAAAATGGTTCCAACTCGTTGGAGTATAACTGCAACGGATGACATTATTTCAAAAGAAATTTTAAAAAAAGTTAAAGGTTACAAATGGATAGAAAAACATAAACTTTTTTTTGGAGAATACTTAGGAAACCAATATTTGATTTTTCTTTTTCCGAATGTTTGGAGTTATGAACTTTTTGAATTGTATTACCCTGGTTCAAGTTGGAACCCTGGAAATGAACTTAAAGCTTCAACAGATTCAGAAGGTTATAATGGAAGAACTACTTATGCAAAAAATTGTGGTGGGGGTTACTATGCAACTCGTTTACCAATTTTAGAATATTTAGATTCAATAAAAAAGCAAGCAGGAGTAATGGTTATTAGACTTGAAACTCCGAGTTATTGGGCTTCACTTGGGGTTTGGGTTGTCAGGGAAAGCGTTAGAAAAGCTTTTAATGATTTTTTCGAATTTGAAAGTCGAGAAGAACTTTTAAAAAACGCGAAAAAAGTCTCGATTGAAAAATTTAACTTTGACCCAGAAATTATTTATTCAAAAAGTAATTTAATTAAAATTTATG
>CAZONG010000025.1:0-1213 GCA_964581315.1 Candidatus Woesearchaeota archaeon
AAAAAATTACCTTACCAATTACTTACAAAGCAATTGAACCAGACAAAATAAAATTTCAACCTTTAGAATATCCAAAAGAAATGTCTGGACTTGAAATTTTGCAGAGACATCCGACGGGAAAAGAGTATGCTCACCTTTTAGCGGGAAAAATTAAGTTTCCAATTTTTGTAGATAGTAAAGAAGAAGTTTTGTCAATGCCTCCAATAATTAATTCAGAAAAAACAGGTAGGGTAACAAGTGAAACCAAAGAAATTTTTGTTGAATGTTCAGGTTTTGACTTTTCTGTGTTAGAAAAATGCCTGAATATTTTGGTTTCAGTTTTGGCAGAGATGGGGGGAAAAGTTTATTCAATGAAAGTAGGAGGAAAATTAACTCCAAATTTTGAAACTGAATTTATGGATTTGTCCATTCAAAAAACAAACAGAATTTTAGGATTAAATTTAACTGAAAAACAGATTAAAGAATTTCTTTTGAGAATGGGTTACAATTATAAGAATGGAAAAGTTGAAATTCCTCCTTGGAGAATGGACATTTTGCATGAAATTGATTTAATTGAAGACATTGGAATTGCTTATGGTTATGAAAACTTTGTTCCTGAAATTCCTCAGGTTGCAACGGTTGGTAGAGAAGACCCAAACGAAATAATCAAAAGAAAAATTGCCGAAATTTTTGTTGGTTTAGGTTTTTTGGAAGTTTCAAATTATCACTTGACTAAAAAAGAGGACCAATTTTTAAAAATGGGACTTTCTGAAAAGGAAGAAACTGGTTTTATTGAGTTAGAAACTTCCAAAACAGATTACACAATTATGAGAAAAGATTTGACTCATTATATTTTGAAAATTGTTTCTGAAAACAGTGATTCAGAATATCCTCAGAAGATTTTTGAAATGGGAAAGGTTTTTTATGTTGGTAAAAATAAAGAATTAATCGAGGAAGAACGTTTAAGTTCTGGAATAACTCCTGGAAATTTTACGGATTTAGTTCAAGTTTTGGATAACGTTTTTACAAATTTGGGCTTGAAATATGAAATTAAAGAAGAAATCAAGCCAAGTTTGCCTTTTGTTGAAGGGCGTTCTGGAGAAATTTTTGTTTCTGGAGAAAAAGTGGGAGTAATTGGAGAAGTTCATCCAAAGATATTAAAAAATTGGAAGATAAAAATGCCTGTTAGTTTATTTGAAATTCATTTAGAAAAAATATTAAATAAGTTTAAGTA
>CAZONG010000025.1:1313-9300 GCA_964581315.1 Candidatus Woesearchaeota archaeon
AAAGCCACAGCCGAGGTTTGAACTCGGGACCTCTACCTTACCAAGGTAACACTCTACCAACTGAGCTACTGCGGCAAATTTTGATTTATTCAAAACCGAAGTACATCCCTTGCGGAAGCTACTGCGGCGCTAACTCTTAAGATAAAGGTTATTATTTAAAGGTTTTTAAGAAAAATTACTTTCTTTTCATGAAGTAATAGATAATTTCAAGAACTGCAAATAAAATTACAAGTGCCCCAGAAATAATCATAATAAATCCGAAGAGGCTTTCAAGGAAGTCTGAAGTAATTAAAAAAAGAATTAAGGAAAGTACGAATACAATTCCAGAATAAATTAAAGAGTTGGTGGTTTTTCTTATTTTCCTTTCAGAAACCATAATATTTGAAGATTTTGATTTAGATTTTACTGGTGAAACTTTTCTAACGGGCTTTTTTAATTTTCTTTTAGGAGTACTTTTTTTAGAAACTTTCTTTGTCACCCTCTTTTTAGCCATAATTACTTAATAAAACTAAAGTATTTAAACATTTTTATTTGAGCTTGTCCCAGATGGATTCATTTCCTGAGCTGTTACTGACGACACTTTCATTATAAGTTTTCCAGTCAAGCCCAACTGCGTATGCTGTTACTTCTTTTACTCTTACAAAAACACTTCCGAGCCAGGAGAAGTAAAGTTTTCCGGCGTCAATCCAACCTGGAACAGTTGAGAGGTTTACATTTTTGTCTTGCAAACTTATTGTAAACGTGACGTATGTAAAAATTATCAATCCAATTAAGAAGATTGCAAAAAGTTTATGTTTCATTCTTTTCATTTCGATTAAAACCCAGATTAAAACAACGATTGCTGCAACAATGAAAAAAGCGGTTGAAATTGCCATATTTATTTTACACAAAAGAGATATAAAAACATTTAGGAATTAAAATTAAAAATGATCCTGCTTCTCTGAATCCGTAACTCTGGAAATTTTGTCATTGAGAGAGTTAGAATTCTTCGGATTTGAGTTCAGGACCAAGGTCCTTCGTTCAATTAAAAATGATCCTGCTGAGATTTGAACTCAGGACCTCTGGCTCTCTTAGAATAAAAACCTTTTTTGGTTTTTATGAATTTCAGTGATCAAAAGATTTCTCTTCTTTACTGAAATTCAATCTCTGTTGAGATAATACAATTCTTATGAATTGCACTCTTATAAGACCAGCGCTCTAAACCAGGCTGAGCTACAGGATCAAGTTTGATTACTCAGACTGGTTTAACTCTAGGCCTGAGGTTTTTCACGAAGGACAAATTTTGTCCAAAAACCTTGAGTGAGGGACCGAGTCGAGCAAGTTTGATTGCACAAAATCTGTGCAACGAACCTTTAGCAATCGGGCTTGTGAGCCGAGCTACAGGATCATTTGTCTTAAGAATATGTTGAATTATTCTTATTTAAAGATTTTCAAATGAGAAAAAGCTTCACAGTTACTTTTTTAAACTGATTTAAACAAATAAATTCATGCCCCGATAGTTCAGAGGCCAAGAATGCTGCCCTTTCACGGCGGTGACCCGAGTTCGAATCTCGGTCGGGGCGTGTAATTTCACGACTGTGCCCTTAATCGTTGTTTAAATATTCAACGATTTTTACACAGGCATGGAAAAACAAAAAGACATACACAACTACCAAAAGAGATTGGATAGAGTAATCGAACGGGTAAGTCCCGGCGGAGAACTTTCAGATCATAATTCTAAAATTGTTTTAGGTTTTAAAAACGAACTTCTTGCACAAAATATCTCTGTTTCAAAAACTTCTCGCTATATTCAAGATGTAATCTGGTTAAATAGACAACTTGAAGGAAAGAATTTTGATGATGTTGTAAAAGAAGACGTTAAGGCACTTCTTGCAAAGATGAATCAGTCAGACCTCGCAGAATCAACAAAGAAAGGAATTAAGATAATGCTTCGGAAATTCTACAAATATATTCGAGGCGTGGATGATCCAAAAAAATATCCAGAGGAAGTAGACTTTTTCACATTAACAATTCCAAATTCACACTCATTAATGCCTGAAGAACTTTTAAATGAAAAAGAAATGATGCAAATTATTCAAGCCGCAAAAAATGACAGAGACAAAGCATTAATGTCAGTTTTGTGTGAGTCTGGATGTAGAGTTGGAGAAGTTGGAACATTAAGGATTAAACATATTTCATTCGAAGAAATTGGAGCAAGAATAACAGTAAAAGGAAAAACTGGAATGAGAAAAGTTCTTTTAATTACTTCTACTCCTTTCTTACAAATTTGGTTAAACAATCATCCAAGAGGAGACAATCCAGATTCTCCAATGTGGCCTGGGCCCAATAATGAATTTTTGAGTTATGCAAGAATAAAAAATATTTTAAGAACTTGTGTAAGGAGAGCAGGAATACAAAAGCGGGTGTACCCTCATCTACTCCGTCATTCTCGGGCCACCATCCTTGCTAAAACCTTGTCTGATGCTAATATGAAGAATTATCTCGGTTGGGCACAGAGTTCCAAGATGGCAAGCGTTTATATCCATATGTCTGGGAAAGATACAGATGATGCAATATTAAGAGCAAATGGAATCGAGATTAAAAAAGAAAAAACAATAAGCCCGCTTAAACCAAAGAAATGTTTAAGGTGTAGTTTTGAAAATCCTTGCACAAATAAATTCTGTTCAAAATGCGGTCTTCCATTAGATGAAGAAACTGCAAGAAAGATAATTGATCAAGAAACAACAAGAAGCAGAGCAGATATAATAATGAATAGTTTAATGGAAGATCCAGAAATTTGGGAAATTTTAGAAAAGAGAAAGAGAGAAAATAAAAATTTATTGACCTCTTAAGCTAAAAGTTATTTATAACTTTAATATTCATAGATGTGTGCCAAACTTTATTCCAACTTTTATAAATTCTATTAAACATCCTATAAAAATCTATTTTTTCTTTTTCTCTTAAATCAATAAAAAATAAAATCTCTTTCTTTAGATATTTCTTATCAATTAGATAATTTATCTCATTTAGGTTGAATTGTTTATTTTCATAAAAGCTCATTAATGAATAAAGATTATTTTTATTTTTTTCAAATATTTCTTTTATTTTTTTATCTTCAATTTTATTTATTTCCTTAATTAAAAAATCATTAAACATTTTTTTCATTCTTTTTGAAGAAAGAGTTTTGATTTCACTTATTTTATTAAATATTTCTTGAAGCTTTCTTTCTATTTCCACCAAATCTTTTTTTTCAAAATCAGTTTTATCTAAACCATATATAGTCATAGGATCAATAACACAAATAGATTTCTCATTAGAAATAAATTCTTTAATATTTTGATGTACTGTGTTTTTTGAAGTTAAGATGGGCCAATATGGAAGTTTATTTGTTAAGGAATATTTTTCTCCTGACTTTTTTATTTCTTCATTTAAGATTAAGTCTTTCAAAAGTCTTCCCGTTTCTGTGTGAGAAATATTTAACTTCTTTTTTATTTCTGAATAAGTTAATTCTTTTTTATCCTTTAAAATTTTGCATAATCTCATTCTATTCTGAATATAAGCTTTTTGAAAATCTATTTTTGTCATTTTTAACTAACGAACTTTTTTGTTAGTCCTACTTATGAACCATGTTTAATATATTTTATCATGATAAACAAAAAAGAAAAATGTTTGAAATGCGGACATGAATGGTTGCCTCGAATTGAGAACCCCGTCGCTTGTCCAAATTGTAAATCAAGAAAATGGAACGAGGAGAAGAAAGATGGCAGAAGAGAATGATCACAAAAACCCTTCTTGGGTTTCAAAAATAATTAAATGGGCAGAGGGAGAAGAACTCCCTCCACAAAATTCAAATGAGCCAAACACTGACTATTAATAAAGATGGATGTCGGCCGGGCCTATATACTGAATTTCTAAAAAGAATCTACAAAGCATGGGAGTTAAGCCACTCTTCAGAAGATAGGCCTCTTAAGTATGACAAAATAAGGGAAGTAGCAGGAAGAACTTTTTGTCTGAAAAAACAAGAAGTTATTGAATATTTGAAAATATTTGAAGAATTTGGGTATGTTACAATCAAAAAGCGGGGGGTAGTGCTAAACTACAAAGTGATTTAAAATGACAAAAAATAAACCCAAAGTTTCAACTTTTATCAATAACAGCATAGAAAGGGAAAGGAGATTATTAAAATTGATTGAAGCATATTCTCCTGCGGGCGTTACTCCATTAAAATTGGCAATTATAACTAAAATCAACGAGAACACCATTAAAAGTATTTTGAAAAGATTAATTAATAAAGAGCAAATTTACAAAAAAGAAGGCTTGCACGGATTTTATGCAATAATTGAAGAAAATACCCACAGTCTTAATGAATGGAACTTTCAAAATGGTGTTTTAGTCTTTGAATCAGATAAAATAAAGATAAAAGAGACTCAAACTTCAAGTAATAAACTAACTGAATTGATAAAATACAGATTTCAAATAAGTCCAAAAACAAAAAAGGCCTCTTTGCATTTTTCTACAGATTATCCAGTTTCTTTTTCTTCAATTGCACTTCTTATAGAAATATTTTTGAGAGAAATAGAACAATATTCTGACATTAAAGCAAGAATAGGGGATATTTATTTTTCAACTATTGAACTTAACAAGGATGATTATTTTTGTAGGTTAGATGGAAAAAACTGCTTGTCCTTTAAGGGCTTAATTTCTCAATATAAGCTATATCAAAAGGAAAACCGAGTTAGAGAAGAATTCAAATCAACATCAAGAATAGATGCTGAAATAATTATGAGACTTTTGAAGCAAGGGGTTGTTGCAGCAGATGTACAAAACCAAATTAAAGACTTAAAATTCACAATGAACCAATTAGAGCATAAATTTGATAAGAATATGTTTACTTTATTTAAAGAATTTTCAAAATTAAATGCAAAAAAGTGTACAAAAAGTGCTACTTTCCAATAAATTTAGGTAATTCAGAAAAATGTCAACAAGATGGACCGTTGAAGAAACAAAGGTATTAGATATAAGAAAAAAGCATTTGTCCCCCAGTTTAAACAGCATAAAACCTTATTTTAAAGAGAAATTATCTGGCGGAAGTGTTTTAAATTGGGAAGGAGATATGACTCATGAATTTTTTCAAATGGAAAAATTTCCTATTAAGTTGAACATAAGAATTACTCAAGTTCCTTGTAGATTTGGGGGTTATAGACTATGGTTAATTTGCCCAAAATGTTGGGGCAGAAGAATGATCTTGCACTGGATTCCTGGATGTACAAATTATTATTGTAGAAAATGTCTCAATTTAACCTATGAATCTTGCCAAAGATCTACAAAAAACTTTATGTTTAGTTATCTCAAAACCAAGTGGAAATATGAAGATCTATTAGATAACACAAAATACCTTCATAAGAAAAGAAGAGCAAGATATGAGCAAAAGTTAAGAAATATTGGATGCACGGAGTACTTTGCCTCATTAGGGCCTAAAAAAAGAAATTATTGAAAGTTTAATTCACCTTGGTCTGATATTATTTTAATCTTTGATACAGAAGAATATTTTGTTATAAAATTTCCACAATTTGCTGCATTAAACTGGATTTCACTTTCTGGATTAACATCTCCAAAAAATCCACAATTATAATAATCATTCACAATAATGGAAACATTTGTCCAAGTGAACGCATCTCTATTTGTAATGGAATATATTAATTTATTATCTGGAGAAGTAATCTCTGTATTTTTCATTCTTGGATTATTATCATTATGTATCAATATCAAAAGAACAATTGCCGCAAAGAATAACATCACTCCTCCAATTATAAGGGCCTGTTTTATGGACATTTTCTTTTTTTGAGTCATGATTCTTTGAGGTTTCAGAGTTTTTTAAACGTTGTCTATTTTCGTAACTCATAATGTAACCTCAAAATAAAAGGTTTTGTAACCCATTTAAGACATGGCAGATCCAAAGTTAATCAGCTTTGTTGCACGAGCAAAAAGGAGAAAGGAAACACTTGAACTTTTATCAAAAAACTCGCAGTTAAGCCAACCAGAGATAATGAGAAGATTGAATCAATACAAATCTCACAATTCTGCAACAATAAAAGAATTAAAAGAAAAAGGCTTAATTTCATGTGTTAACCCAGAAGATAGATCTTTCAAGTTTTATAAGATCACGAAAAAAGGGAACGATATTTTAAAAGAAGCTTTAAGAATTTCTGAATTAAATTAAATCTTTTTATCTAAAATATACTTCTCGAATTCTTCATCTTTGATAATAGAATCATAATTATTTTTATTCGCTATTTTCCCAAGAGTTATATCTCCTTTCACATTTTCCATAAACGTTCTAAAATCAATATTCTTTTTTAACAATAAATCTATTGTGTCCCAATCCAACTCCTGCTTTGATTTTGCAGGAAGAATAATCTCACTTTCATTTATTTCTTTTTTATCCAATTTAATAACTCCAATTCCAAAGGCATTATTTAATCTCCTTAATTCATTCATAAGCTCTCCATCCTCATCAATTATATCCAGAACAACTAAATAACCTTCATTAGCCCAGTTACTATTTGAAACGGCTTGAAAATAATATTCTCTCAAAGTTCCTATTGTTAAAATCTTTTTCATTTCAAAGCTAAAGAATCTAACTGCAGTCCAATATAATTCTTTTTGAATTTGAAGAGTGTGAGAATCAAAATCTAAAAATGGAAGATGAACTCCCACTAAATCAGGGTGTAGCCATTTGTTAAGACCTTTCTTATTTCTAACCGAATTTTCGTGATAAATCGTTTTAACATACGCATTAAAATTTGGAGACGAATTAACAAATTTAACTAAAAGTGGATGCAAGTCTCTCTCGTTATATTTTGAAGGAGATTCCTCTTCTGAATCTTCAGAAATTTCCTCTACTGGAAAATCTTCTTTTAACTCCTTTAAGAAAAATCTTCCGGGTCTACTGCTATACTGATAAAAAATCGATTTTGGATTGTCTCTTATGTCAACATATAATTGTGCACTTATTGAAAGCCAAGGAGTTTTTCCAACAGAACCTAAATTTTGAGACAAACCAGTTTTTTCTGCAGTTTCCCAAATTTCAAGGGGAGTTAAAGGTTTTTCCGATTTCTCTAAAATGATTCTTGCAAGATCTTTAAAGGTAAATCTTTTATCCATAAAGAAAAAGGGGTTTAATTGGTTATAAGTTTTTCGTAACCCAAATTGTAACCATTAATGTGTGTCACAAGCAGGTTGTCGCTTGGTTTTAAAAAAAGAATTCTTCTGTTGTATTCATGGATTTGGGAAATCTTAAACAACTTCTTGATGAGATAGAACAAGATTGCCTTAAGTTAAAGAAAGAAGGCCATTTGACGGAGTTTGGAAGGGGCCAGTTAGAACTCATTAATATAATAAAAACAACCTCAAAACTTAAATAAAAACTATTTCTCATTTAAACATATGGGATTGGATTATTCAAAATTAAATCATGAGAAGCAGAGCATAATAAACCAAGAGGGAAATATTCTTGTAGCTGCGAATCCCGGAACAGGAAAGACTTTTTTATTAGTCTATAAGTATTTTTGGTTAATTGAACATGGAATTAAACCTGAAGAAATTTTATGTTTAACATTTACAAATAAAGCAAAAAAGGAATTAGAAGACAGACTTTTAAAAACAGTCAAAGAAAAGGGCTTGGAAGTAGATGTTTCAAAAATAAATGTGCATACTTTTCACTCTTATGCTCTACTCTATTGTGAGGATGAAAATATTATTTCTTCAAATTTATTGAGGTATTCGATTTATAAATTTCTAAAGGAAAATGAGGTCTTGAATTATGCAGACAAATACCTTATTGATACGATTGTACCAAAAATGGAAAACCTGATCAGGTATCTTAAGAGTTTTGGGATACTTCCAGAAGATGTTGAATTAGAAAAGGTTAAGGAATTTTTAGAGGAAAATGAGAAATATACGAAAGAAGAAATGGACAGGTTCGCAGAGGACTTTATTGAAATCTTTA
>CAZONG010000026.1:0-8722 GCA_964581315.1 Candidatus Woesearchaeota archaeon
GGAACTGTTAAAGACGCTGAAGAATTCAAAGAACTTTGTGAACACGAGGGAATAAAAGTTGAAATTTTGGAGAAAGAATAATTTCTTAAATTAGTGTTTCCAATTTATTTTTATGGCAGAATATAATTTTTTACAAAGGAAGAAGGATGTTTTGGGAAAGATTGATAAGTCACACGCTGGAAAATGGGACGAAGAAATTGTTGATCTTTGTGAAAAAATAAACTTGTCTGACAGTTTTTATACGACTTCTTCTTGCTCTGGAAGAGTTCTTTTGATGATTGACCAAGATAAAAAAAGTTCAGGTCTTTTTCTTTGGATAAGTCACAAAAAAGTAAGTTTAGAAAATTTTAAAAGAGAACTTCAAAAAATAAAAAAGAAAAATTTGGTAAAATTCAAGTCCGAACCGCCACTCCTTCATATTGTTTGTAAGACCTTGGAAGACGCAAAAAATATTTTAGAAAAAGCGGTTAAAGCTGGATGGAAAAAATCGGGAATAATAAATTTGGGTAAAAACATTGTTTTAGAACTTCACTCAACGGAAAAGTTGGAGTTTCCAATTTTAAAAAATGGAAAATCGTTAGTTAATGAAGAATTTTTAAAATCAGTTCTTGAAAAAAGTAACCAAAAATTGGAGAAGGGCTGGAAAAAAATTTCTGACCTTGAAAAAGCAATTTAGCAACTTTTTTATAATCTTTTTTCTTAGAAAAACAATGGATAAAAGTGAAATTGGGAAGTTTATCACTAAGGGGTTGAAAAGAGGGCTTTCTATCGAAGAAGTTAGGCAACAGCTTTTGGCTCAAGGTTTTTTTGATTATGACATTAAAGAAGCACTTTCAAAATTGAATTTAACAGAATTTTCTTCAAAAAAGGAAGAAAAAAATCCTTTAAAAAAAGTTGAATCTATGGAAGACTGGGATAAAGACTTGCCGAAGGAAGTTCCAAAGATTTAAGGAATTTATTTTTGGATTTTGAGAAGTAACTTCTAATTTATATAAAGATATTTAAAGAAAACTCCATTTATTTTTCCAATATAGGGGTTTTGCATAAGCAAAGCTAAAAATAAGAAAAAAGGAGGAACGAAAAATTAAAAATATGGTACTTGATTTTGCAAAAGAAGCAATTCAAAATGCTTCAACACACAGTATCAATTTCGACGAATTGAGGGCTGGAAAAGCTTCGATTAAAGTTATTGGTTGTGGTGGTTGTGGAAGTAACATGGTTACATGGCTTTTTAATAAAGGAATTAATGGTGCAACAATTTATGCTGCAAATACAGATGCTTTACACTTAAGTGTTTCAAAAGCGGATGAAAAAATTCTTTTAGGAAAAGAATTAACAAGAGGTCTTGGTGCTGGTGGAAAACCTATGAAAGGTAGAGAAGCAGCTAAAGAATCTTTAGTTGATTTGAAAAAAGCTGTTAGCGGTGCAGATATGGTTTTCATCGTTGCTGGTGAAGGTGGAGGAACTGGAACTGGTTCAGCACCTGTTGTAGCTCAATTGGCTAAAGAAACAGGAGCAGTTGTTATCGGGGTGGTTACAATGCCTTTCGAAAGTGAGAAAGCTAGAATCGACAAAGCAGAATTTGGATTGCAAGAATTAAGAGAAGCTACTGACACTTGTATTGTTCTTGATAACAACAGGTTAGTAGATATCGCAGGTCAACTTCCTTTAGAACAAGCATTTGCTGTTGCTAACGAACTTGTTAGTACAATGGTAAAAGGAATTGTAGAAACAATTACATTGCCTTCTTTGATTAACCTAGACTATGCTGATGTTTCATCTATTATGAAAAATGGTGGAGTTGCAGTTATTGGTATTGGTGAATCAGATGCTACAGACCGTGTACATGAATCAGTAAAGCAAGCCCTTACTCATCCTCTACTTGATGTGGATTACAAAGGTGCAAGCGGAGCTCTTGTGCACATTACATGTGGTCCTGATTTAAAACTTGAAGAATTCGACGTGATTGGTAGAACAGTTTCAGAAAACTTAAGTGCAGACGCACAAGTTATTATTGGTGCTAGAATTGCTAAAGACTTCGTCGGGAAAGTTAGAGTAATTACAATAATGACAGGAGTTAAATCTCCGTACGTTTTAGGAAAAGATTTCGAAGAAACTGCAATGCCCAAATCTAAAGAAATGTCAGACTTAGGAATTGACATATATGGATAATTCCAAAAAGATTTAAAAATCCCTTTTATTTTTTTATATTAAATTAATCCTGGGGGGAAGGGGCCCTTCAGGATTTTTTGTTTTTTAGAAAGATTTTATAAAATCCTAAACTTTCTTTTCTTTTATGGGTAAACCAGTTGTTTTCAATTTGGAAAAAATTCTTCAAGGAGGAGAAGCTTTTTATTTAGAAAAATTTAAGGCAAGAAAAGGCGATTTAATAATAAGTAAATATTCAACTCTTTATGTTTTTAAGGTATCAAAAGGAAAATATCATGCGGTGACGGTTGAAGATGGTGAATTAAAGGTGGAGATATATGAAAAAAATTATTACGAAGTCATTCCAGAATCCGCAATGACTGAAGAAGAGAAAAAAGAGTATAGAATTAATTATGAATTTTATCATGAAGAAGCGATGAAAAAAACAAATTTTTCAATTTCTTCAGTTCCCGGAGTGTACTTTTCAGATAACTAATTATTAAGTACTAATTTTAAAAACATATTTAAAAGAAAAATTCTTATTTATTTCGTGGATGCTTCAGATTTACAAGAAACAAGAATAGTTAAAGTTGGAGTTTTATCTGTTGCAAATACCCTTGGAATAATTAATGTTTTTATGGGATTTATTTTTGGACTTTTTTTGTGGTTAGTCATGATGGCTGTTTCTTCCCTTGTTAGTTCAGTAATTTCTCCAGGTGTAGGAACGGGCAATTCTTTTTCGGGTTTAGGCGCGTTTTTTTATCTAATTATTTTCCCTTTACTTTTTGGGGCATTGGGTTGGATAAGTGGTTTAATTAGTGCATGGTTTTATAACATGTCTTCGAAAATTAGTAAGGGAATAAAATTATATTCAAATTAATTTAGAATTTTTTAATATCCTTCAGGGGCACGAGAATCAATTTTTTCGATTTTTTTCATTCGATTGTTTTCCCACTGGTTAAAATAAAGAATGTTGTAAATGTCTGACTTTGGACCACTTTTTTTTATTTTCTTTTTTTCATTTGAGTATCCTATTGGGAAAAGAGCTTCAATCGTGTAGTCCTCAGGAATTTTCAAAATTTTTCCGATTTTTTCTTCATTCATGTGCCCGATCCAACAAGTTGAAAGACCGAACTCTTCAAGGCTTAAAAGAAAATTTTGAATTGCTGCTCCTGTTTGTTGAGGTGAAAAGTGTTCTCCCATTCTTGGAAAAGGGGTTGTAACCATTCCCATATCCGAAACAACAACAACGACGTATTTTGCTTCGGAAATGAAAGCTTGTTCAGACCATTTTGCAAGTTCTTCAATCAGTTTTTCATCGTCAACGATTAAGAATTTTAGATGAAAAATTCCCCCGGCCATTGGTGCGTATTGTGCAGTGTGGATGGATTCAATAATTGCTCTCCAATCAGGTTTTTTTGAAGAAAATTTCCTTACGCTTTTTCTTTTCTTAATTGCATCTTGAAGTTCCATTGATTATTGAGGGAATAGGGATTTTTAAGTTTTTATGAGAAGGAAATTACTCCTCCACCTAGACATTTTGTTTTGTCGTAGAGGACAATTGCTTGACCTTCTGAGACTCCAGTAATTCCTTTGTTTAAAGTTACTTTTATTTTGTTTTTTTCAATCGAAATTTTGGAAGGAATAAGTTCCCCAACTTGTCTAATTCTTGAAAAGACTTTAGTGTGTTTTAAAAAATCTTTTTTTGTTTCGTCAATTAAATGAAGGTCATTAACAAAAATAATTTTTCTTAGGAGAATTGGGTGACCTTCTGGTGCTGCAGTTAAGGTGTTTGTTTTTGCATCCTTTTTTGCGACGTACCACTTTTTCATTCTTTTTGTATTGTTTGTTCTATCGACTTCAAAACCATATCTAGGTCCAAGTCTTTGTCCTACGGTGTAAAAATAAATTCCGTCATGTTCACCAATTGTTTTTCCTTCTGGGTCTAAAATTTTTCCAATCTTAGGTTTAATTTTTTTCGATAAGAAATCTTTCAAATTAACTTTTCCAATAAAACAAATCCCTGTTGTTCCTTTTTTGTCTGCATTTTGAAAGTCATTTTGTTCAGCAATTTTTCTTACTTTCTTTTTTGTTAGTTCTCCAACTGGAAAAAGTGTTCGTGATAAGTCTTCTTGACTTTGTCTGTAAAGGAAATACGACTGGTCTTTACTTTCGTCTTTTCCCCGATGGAGTTCAAAATCTTTTCCTTTCTTTTTTATTCTTGCGTAATGGCCTGTTGCAATTAAGTCAATTCCTATTTTTTTTGCGGCTTTAATTAGTAGTGGAAATTTTATTTTTTCATTACAATCAATATCTGGGTTAGGGGTGATTCCAATTTTATACTTTTTGAACATTTCGTCAACTACAAGTTTTTTGTATTCTTTTTCAAAGTCTAAAGTTACAAAAGGAATTCCTAATTTAGTTGCAATTTTTATTGCGTGGTTTCTTTCCTCAACCCAAGCACATTCACCAGTTATTTTGTTTTTTGTGTCAGACCAATTTTTCATAAAAGCGCCATAAACATCATAACCAGCTTTTTGTAAAAGTAGCGCAGCTACAGAAGAATCAACTCCTCCGGACATTGCAAGTAATACTTTTTGTTTTGGTTTTTTTGGCATAGAAATAAGTGTCTAGAATCAATTTAAAATGTTTTGGAAAGTCAAAACGTCCCGAGAAGGACTGTTCAAAATTCGTGCCATCAAAAAATAGCAAGAATGATGTCAGAATTTCTCATCGAACCAAAGGTTCTCGTCCAAAAAACGTCCCGAGAAGGACTCGAACCTTCGACCTAACGGTTAACAGCCGTTCGCTCTACCAACTGAGCTATCGGGACATATTAATCTTTAAGAAAATTCTTATTTAAAGGTTTTTATTGATTTTTCTCCTTTAAACCTAAATCAATAAGTGGGTCTTCTTCTCTTTTTTCAAGTCCTTTGTAAACATTTGCATGTTTTGAACCTTGAACAATTTGAATTATAGCATCAATTGCAGGTTTTATGTTTTCAGGGTCACCGATAATTCCCACTTCATTTCCTTTCATTTCAAAAGAGCATTTTGTTAATTCTGACAATGCCCTTAAGACACTTCCATTTTTTCCAATAAGTCTTCCCCTTATTTTTTCAATATTTCCTCTTCTAGCAAATTCTTTTATGTTCATAACATCAAATTCCAATTCTCTTTCTTTAATTGAGACTGCATCAGAAAAACTAAAACCCATTTCAAGCGCATCTAGGACTTTTGTCGCTTCGTATTCATCTTCAGGAGAACCTTCAAAAGTTACTTCTTTTCCATTATTATTTATTTTTATTTTTAAGAGCTTTTCAAGTTTCTTTTTGTTTTTTATTATTCTTACAACTTTGTCTGAAATTATTGTTGTCATATTTTTTGAAAACTATAGAGAATTATAAGGTTTTTGATTGGGGAGTGAGATAACTTTCAATTGATTTCCCCATAAGATAAACTTCTCCATTTCTTACTTCAATTTTTATTCCCCCTCTTTTTTCAAATAAAAGTCCGTCAATTTCTTTTAATGGTTTTTTTGAAAAAGAAGAATAAACTTCTTCTTTTTTTCCTTTTATTTTTTGAAAAAGAGAAAGGCTTTCTTCAAAATCATTTATTGATGAATACTTAATAAAAAATGGATTGGATCTAATTTCAAGATTTGCCTCTGTAAAAAATTCAATTTTATACTTTTCATTATCAAAAATTAATTCTAAATTCATCTTTAAAATTCCTCATTTTCTTTTTCAAGAAACCCATTCTTTTTTAGCCAAGCAATTTGGTTTGGTTTGTATTTAAGAAGAATTTCTCCTTTTGTGTCGTCAAGTTCCCAAGGTTCAATAATTATTACGTCTCCTGGTCTAAGCCACAAATGTCTTTTTAGCCTTCCCGGAACTCTTCCTAACCTTTCTTTTTCGTCAAGGCAATTAACTTTCATTTTGTTTCCTCCGTAACGCTGTTCAATAATTCCAATTACTTCACGTCCCTTTGGAAGCGGAGCTCTTGTGATTGAGGGTTCTTCAGTTTGTTTGTTTGAACTGTTTTTGTGATATGCCATAATAAAAATATAAGAAATTTGTTTATAAGTTTTGGGTTTTGAAAATTATAATAAAACCAAGGTATAAGGAACGCTATCAATTTTCAAAACTTGGTCTTGAGAAATTATTCCTGCTTCAAGAGCACATTTTATTGAATTTTCTCCAACAATGTTAAAAGTTGCGTCTTCCTTTGAAAGAGTAATCATTATTTCTTTAACTTCTTCAGGTGAAAGAGGAGAAGAATTTTCTCCTTTATAAAAAGATTCCTTTACGTCGAGTTGTTTTTTTCCTTCAAAGAATTGTTTACCAACTAGTTCTTTATCTGCGACTGCTACAACATTTCTATACGATTCGATTATATTTACAAACATTTTTTAAAATTCCAATTAATTAATAAAAATAAAATAAAAATAAATTTATTTAGTATGCTTTTTTTGCGTCTCCGGATTTAACTGCTTTTTCAGCGTTTTCCTTTGACATCATTGCACACATTCCACATCCGCAAGTTGTGCATTTTCCTTTAGCCATAAATCCTCCTCTTGAGGTTTGTGTCATTTGCACATCTTTCATAGGATGTCCTTTTTTCTTACATTTTACGCAATATCCTGTTACTGTCATTTTTTTACCTCCTTGTCCTTTTTATAGTAATTTAATAGAGTAATTTTATTTTTTAAAGGTTCTGGCACCGAGTAAAAGTTAAATTTTACTTCTAACTGGGTGTTTTGCTCCGCATGCGAGGCAATGAATTACTGTGAGTTTCCCTTCTTTAATTAGTTCAGTATCGGGTTTCTTACATTCTTTACACAAGACAAATTCATTTACATACTGTTCAATTTTCGGATTTATTTTTTTACTTGGAACTTTTATATTCAGAATTACTCTGTCTCCATCAATTGTCGCTTTTGCTGCAAGTTCTTTAGTCAAGAATTTTAAAAAATGTTCTTTATCCCTTCTTAAGTAGGAGACAATTTGGAAAAAATTTGTTAAAGCGGTTTTTTTCCCAACAAACATTCCCTCAATTTTTGGAATTTCAAATCTTTCTCCATTTCCTTCTACAACTTTTACATCCTTGTAAGCTCTCTCTAAAAGTTCTTCGTATGACTCCATAAAAATTGTTATTAAGACAGGTTTATAAAATCTTTTATGTTATTTTTTATATGAACTTAAAGGAAATTTTTTTGGGTCTGGCAATCTTGATTTTGACATTTTCTGTTGTGACTTATGGAATTAATCTTTTTTATTCTCAACCCCAATATGAGGATTTTTGTTCTCCTTCAATTTGGCAAGGCCAGGTTTTAAACGAGACGAGTTGTTTTGACATGGGGGGGAAGTGGTATTCCCAGGACATAAAGTGCATTACTACTCCTTGTCCGCAAGGATATTGTGACCAAGAATTTAGTTGTCGAGAGGCATATGACTTAAAACTTGAAAGTTACCATATGAACGTTTTTTTAATTGCAGTTCCACTAGGAATTTTATTAATTCTTTTAGGAGCATATTTTTTTAGTTTAGATGTAGTAGGATTAGGAATTATGGGCGGGGGACTTGGAACAGTTCTTAGAGGAGTTACGAGCTACTGGGCATATACAAACGATTTAATTAGATTTTTAATTTCTTTAGTTGGTTTAGTGGTTGTAATTTATTTTGGATATAAATTTCAGGATAAATTAAAAAGCAAAAAGAAAAAGTGAATTTAACCTAAATATCTAAGTCTTCCAGGTCTAGGTTCAAAAATTATTCCTTCTTCAAGAAGGGTCTTTATTTCTTCACTAATTGTTTCAGTTGGAATGTCTCTAAATTCTAAAATTATTTTTTCAGAATCAATTCCTCCATCTTCTTCAGAAGTTTTTATTTTTTCTAAAATTCTGTCTTTAATTGCCTGAACAACTTTCTTGTCTTTAATTGGTTTTGAATTTTCTTTTCTTGCTTTCTCTAGTTCTAACTTTCTAACTAGAAGATATTTTGGGTCTTTGTCCGAAATTATTTCAGGCTGAATATAAGTTTCATTGTTCCAATTTCTAACTACTCCAATCACAACTGCCGTTTCCCCTTGAGTCACATTTTTGAATTTTTCAGCATCTTCTTCTCCAAAAACTTTCAATTTGATTTGTCCTGAACCATCATCCAAGGTTAAAAATAAGTATTTTTTTTCGCCTTCACTTTCATATTTGTCCACAATGTTTCCCACAATGTTTACCCTTGAAATTTTTTTACTTCCAAGTTCTAAATAAATGAATTTATCATTGTCAAAAATTGGTTTTCCCAAAAGAATGTCTCCAATTCGAAGTTTGTAAGCGATGTTTCTTTTGTATTGGTCTGTCATTTTCATAAAAAAAGGAAGGAGTTTTTAAATATTTATGTAGGAGTGTAGTAAATCCTTAGAAATTATTTCTTTTTTATCATGATTAGAATATTTGACCCAGAATTTAATCTACTTTCAAGGAATTCAAGTTCACTTATTAAGTCTTCATCTGAAACAACAATAAGTTCACCATTAAGGACGTCCAAATAATCTTCCCCAAAAATTAATTTTTTTC
>CAZONG010000027.1:0-8689 GCA_964581315.1 Candidatus Woesearchaeota archaeon
TCGAGTTCTTCCCTTGTTAGTTCTTGTAGTGCCATATTAAAATAAGAAAGGAAGGCATTTTAAATATTTGGACTAGATAAATTCAACTCCAAATTCCTTTCCTTCCTTAATTTCTTTAGAATTTGTTACATTCTTCAAATCTTCAATCATTCCTTCAAAACTTTTAATTGAACTTTTTTCCAAAGTCAAAATAATTTCAGAATTCATAGATTTTTTAGCATTTGTTTTTTCTTGACGAATTCTAGACAAAATTGAAAAAAATTCATCCAATAATTTTTCTTCCTTAACTTTAGAATCGAATTCCGGCCACTTACATAAGTGAATTGATTTTTCTTTTTCATTTTTTTTGTAATTATTTTGGTAAATTTCTTCAGTAATAAAAGGCATAAAAGGGGCAATCAATTTCAAAATTATTAAAAAACTTTTGTATAATGTATACTGAGCAGACAACTTTTTGTCTCCAACTCCCTGATAAACTCTTTTCTTAACAGATTCTAAATAATTTCCAGTAAATGAATCCCAAAAAAAAGTTTCAATTGCCTGACGTGAAGTTGCATAATCATATTTTTCAAAATATTTTGTAACTCTTTTTACCAACAAATCTATTTTTTCCAAAAATAATTCATCAATCTTCTCTAACTTTTTTGGTTTCTTTTTTCCGTCATAATTTTCTAAATTCATAAAAACAAAATTTGCTGCATTCAAAAGTTTTGTAACCATTTTTTTCCCGGTAACTAAATCATTTTCCTGGTAATCTAAATCTTGACCTAATTTTGAACCCGCAGCCCAAAAACGTAAAGCATCTGCACCATAATTTTCCAAAATTTCTTTAGGGTCAACAACATTTCCTTTTGATTTACTCATTTTTTCTCCGCCAAGTGAAACAATACCAGAAACAATAATCTCTTCCCATGGAATTTTTCCTTCGTGTAAATACGCTTTAACAATTGTATAAAAGGCCCAAGTTCTAATGATGTCGTGAGCATTTGGACGAAGTGAATATGGTAACTTGATTTTATTTCCAAAGAGGTCTGAAGCAATCTGCGGAGTGAGTGAGGAAGTTGCCCAGGTATCCAAAACCATTTTTTCAGGAACTGCAACTTTAGAACACTTTGGACATTTCTTTTTTATTTCCAGTGGATCAATAGGTAAATCTTTTTCCAAAGGTAAAATTATTTCTCCGCAACTTTCACATTCCCAAACAGGAATAGGAACTCCAAAATGTCTGTTACGTGAAATTGACCAATCCCATTCCAAACCTTCAACCCAATTGTCAAACCTTTTTTTCATAAATTCTGGGTGCCACTTAACTTTTGCACCTTCTTTCAAAAATTCTTTTTTCTTGTCAATTATTTTGATAAACCATTGTGGAGTCTCCACGAATTCAATTTCAGTCGAACATTTGTCATGAACATTAACTGAATGAACAATTTCTTCTTCTTTTTTAACTAAATCTTTTTCTTTTAATTCTTGAATAATTTTTTTTCTTGCTTCTTTTATTTTAAGTCCTTCATAACCAGAAAAATTAATTTTTCCATCTTTAGTTATAACTGGGTTTGGGATTAACTTGTGTTTTTTTATTGCTTCCACATCAAACTTATCACCGTATGAACAAACCATTAATGCCCCCGTTCCTTTGTCCATTTGTGCAGAACTGTCGGCAATTATTGGAACTTCAAACCCAAATAAAGGAACTTTAACTTTTTTTCCAACAAACTTTGAAAATTTTTTGTCCTTAGGATTAACAAAAACCGCCCGACAAGCGGGAAGTAATTCTGGACGAGTTGTTGCAATTAAAAATTCCTTTCCATCGCAATTGAATTTCAAAGTTAAAAATTTACTTGGAAATTCTTTATCTTCAAGTTCAGCTTGAGCAATTGAAGTCTGACATTCTGGGCACCAAATTGTCGGATAACTTTTTTTATAGATGTGGCCTGCTTTATACAAATTAATAAAAGACTTTTGGGAAACTTTTTGTGCTTGAGAATCAATTGTAGAATAAATTTTTTCAAAGTCACAAGATATTCCAATGTCTTTCCAATCTTGAACCGCTTTAGGGGTAAAATCTTTTAAAAAATCCAAACAAATTTGAATAAACTCTGCTCGACTCATGTCAACACTTCTTATTTTTTTTGATTTTTCAACTAACCTTTCCGTTGGAAGGCCATTGTCATCAGTTCCAAATGGATAAAACACATTTCCTTTAAACATTCTCATAAATCTTGCAATAAAATCTTGCTGAGAATAACTCAAAGCGTGACCAATATGCATTTTTCCTGAAATATTTGGGGGAGGAGTGTCAATTGAAAAAATCTTCTTGTCATTCAAATCTTTTGACTTGTAAATTTTCTCTTTTTCCCAAAATTCCTGCCATTTTTTTTCCATTTCTTGAATATCAAACTTTGCCATAAACAAAAGATACAACCCAAATTTAAAAGTTCTTCTGTATATCAAAAATAAAAAAATTTTACAATTTACAAAAAGATTTTTATACTAGGGAAAATTAAATTTCCTATGGCAGAAAACCAAGGAATTAGTCTTCCATCAGGATTTGGAGGACTTGTTAGTTACAAAGAAGAATATGCAAGTAAATTTATGCTAAAGCCGACATATATTGTGGCCTTTATTATCCTGATAATTGGGTTCAGAATTGCTCTTAGCTTTTTCTTAGGTTAAAATGTTCGGCGGAGTGAATCCAAAACAAATGCAAGGCATGATGAAAAAAATGGGAATTTCTCAAGAAGAAGTTCCAACTGAAAAAGTTACAATTGAAAAAAAAGACGGAACCTTAACAATTATTGAAAACCCATCCGTTATAAAAATAAAAATGCAAGGTCAAACAAGCTTTCAAATTTCAGGTGAAGTAATTGAAAAGTCAAAGGAGGTTGAAGTTTCATCTGAAGACATAAAAACAATTATGGAAAAAACCGGCTGTTCTGAAAAAAAAGCAAGACAAACTCTTGAGAAAACTAAGGACCTGGCCGAAGCGATACTAGAACTTTCATAGGGAATAGTTATAAAAAGGTTTGAGACCTTTGAAGATGTAATTTCTAATTTAAAAATGGAAAAAAACTCTGCAAAAAAAGTTCGAAATTAAAAACATTAAAAATGGAAGAAATAATTCAAGAAAAAATCAGCGCTGACCACTTGTTGTATGTGAGTTTAAAGTACACTAAAACTTGTGACGTGATTATGAATCTTTTACTCCGATGGAGAAAAATGATTGATACCTGCATAATTCATATTTTAAAAGATGCAAAAAAACAAGGAAAAATTAAAGAAGTTTCAGATAACGCAATAGGAAGAATAACTGAAATAAAAGAATTATTAAAAAAAGACAAAAACGCTCTTGACACAATTGACTTTTTTATGATGCTCAGGAAAATCGAAAGCTTAAAAACTGAAAGAATCGGTGAATTTAGAAAGAATGTAACTTTGAAAGTAATTTTCAGAGGAAAAGAGATAAGTATAAACCTCGAGAAACTCAAGGAATATGCTGAAATGTTAGAACATTTTATTGACATGACAAAAAAAAGGTTAAGTGAAAAATGAAAAGAATGATTGTTATAGCTTCGGGAAAAGGAGGAGTTGGAAAAACAACTACCGCAATAAATTTAGGAGCTGCTATGAAACATTTCAATAAAGAAGTTTTAATTGTTGATGCAAATATGTCTACTCCAAATGTGGGAATACATCTTAACTCTCCAGAAGTCCCGATAAATTTAAACCATGTCTTACAAAAAAAGGCCCACGCGTATGAAGCAGTTTATATTCATGAATCTGGAATAAAAATAATTCCTTCTTCACTTTCAGTTAAAGAATTAAAAAAATTAAAAATGGAGAAATTAAAAGACTTCAAAAAAGATTTTCAAAACTTAGCAGAAATTGTAATTTTAGACTGTTCAGCAGGACTTGGAAAGGAAGCTTTGGCAGCAATGGAAATGGCAGATGAAATAATTTTAGTTTCAAATCCAGAAATGCCTGCAATAACTGACGCATTAAAAACAATTAAAGTTGCAGAAGGATTAAAAAAACCAATTACCGGAATAATCATTACCCGGGTAAGAAAAAATAATTTTGAACTTTCACCAGAAACTGTTAAAGATATGCTTGAAATTCCAATTTTGGGAATGATTCCTGAAGATATTTTAGTGCAAGACGCTCTTAGACAAAAAAACCCTTTGGTTTATCTACATCCAAAATCAAAACCTTCAAGAGCATATAAAGAAATTGCAGCAAGAATTCTTGACGAAGAATATGATTCGGATAAAGATAAAGAAACACTTCTTGAAAGATTTAAAAGATTTTTTGGATAAGGTTTAATTCTCAAAAAACAAATTTTTAGTTGGAACAAAAGAGTGTAGAACTTCCCCCATTTCTTGATCTCTAATTATAACTTCTGACAAATCTTTTCCTCTTTTAACAAGATAAGCTCGAACCCACCCCGAACTTTTACCAGTCTTTTTTAACATGTCTTCATGAACTGAAAGAAGACCATCTCCCTTGTAAGTCTCTCTACTTCCTTCAAAACTAATTAAATATTCATGGCTAAAAAGTCCTTTCTCATAATTGCATAGAACATAAATTTCATACATACTTTTAATTATAAATTAATTTTTTAAAAGTTAATTATTTTCTCAAAATATATATTATAAAATATACTTTTCAAAATCTATTTTCCACAAGTCAATTTGTTAAAATTCCCTTCACCATAATTTACGCAAGAGAATCCAAAAAAGTTAGAGGAAACAACACAAACCCGACTCTCTGAATTTTGTCCTTCAGGATAAACATTCGTCTGAACATTAGGTTTGAGCCAAGGACTTTGAAATGAATTGCAAGTATTTAATCCAGGGTTTACATTCTGTGAAGAACTTGCAGCAAAAGCATAAACTCCAACGGCTGTTCCAAAAATAATTAAAATTGCAAATAAAATTAAAGTAAAATCAAACTTTCTAAATCTCTTTTTTTCAAGAATTTTTTTCATTTTAACCAACAGTTGCCCCCACTTCAATTTCAGCATCCGGCATAATTAAAGAAACTTTTGATTTGTCTTTATTCGAAGCTGCAAGAAGCATTCCTTGTGAATCAATTCCTTTTAATTTTCGTGGCTTCAAGTTTGAAAAATAAATTATCCTTTTTCCTTTTAGTTTTTCTTTTGAGTAAAAAGGTTTTATTCCCGCACAAATTGTTCTTTTCCCCAATTCTCCAACATCCAAACTAAGTTTATACAATTTGTCAGCTCCTTCAATGTCCTCAACTTTTTCAATCTTTGCAACTCTCAAATCAAGTTTCTCCCAATCTTCAAATCCAACTTCTTTTGCGTCCATTACTCCAACAAGTTTTTCTTCTTTATTAATTTTATGAACTTCCTTTTTCTCCTCTTCAATCTTAACAAAAAGAGGTTCTCCCTTAACAATTTTTTTTGCTAAAAATTGCTTTTTTATTTTTTCAGAATTCTCTGGAATAAATGGACTAAGTAATTCAGAAATTTTCAAAATTGATTCTTTCAATTCATAAAGAACTTTTTTGTCTTCAGTTTCCCAAGGTTTTTTCTCCTGAACATATTCATTACATCTATCAATAAAAGCAAAAATTTCATTGAGTGCCTTGTCAATTTCAAAGTTTTCCATCAAGGCATCAATATTTTTTTCATCAATTTTTTTCAAAAGTTTGTTTGTTGTTTTTTCTACTCCAAACTTTTCAATTAAACCTAAAACACGACTAACTAAATTTCCGAGTTTATTTGCAAGTTCGTTGTTATACCTTTTAACCAAAATTTCTTCTGAAAAGTCTGAGTCATCAAAAACCGAAGAACGAAGCAATGAATACCTAACAGCGTCGACTCCGTACTTCTCAATTAATTCTACTGGGTTTATTACATTGCCCAAACTTTTTGACATCTTTTTTCCACCGGTGTTTAAGTAACCATGAATAACCAATTTTTTTGGAAGAGAATATCCTGCAGAAATCAAAATTGCTGGCCAAATTACTGAGTGAAACCAATTAATTCCCTTACCAATCACATGAACATCAGCGGGCCAATTTCCAGATGCACCACTAACATAATTAATCAGTGCATCAATCCAAACCCAAATTTTATAATTTTTGTCACGAGGAAAATTAATTCCCCAATCCGCATCCTTTCGACTTACACAAACATCCTTAAGACCCTCGTTAATTCTAGACAAAACTTCATTTGCCCTAAATTTGGGAACTACATATTTTGGAATAATTTTTTTTAATTCCTTTTCATATTTACTTAATTTGAAAAAATAAGCTTCCTCTTTTCTTAATTCTGGTTCTTTATTATGCTCCGGACACTTTCCCTCAACTAAATCTTTTTCTGTATAATATGCTTCGCACCCAACACAATAAAGCCCTTCATAAGTTCCTTTGTAAATGTCTCCATTTTCTAAAATTTTTTCAACAATTTCTGAAACAACAACAGAATGTTCCTTGTCACTTGTTCGAATAAATTTTGAATACGAAATATTCAAATTTTTACAAAGTTCTAAAAATGCAGCAGAATTTTTGTCAACAAATTTTTTCACCGGAATTCCTGCTTTTTGTGCAGCCTGGACATTTTTTTGAGCATTTTCGTCCACCCCAGTCAAGAAAAAAACTTCATTTCCATTTTGAACTTTCCAACGAACAAAAGCATCTGCTAAAACCTTTTCAAACGCGTGACCAATGTGTGGTTCTGCATTCACATAGTCAATTGCTGTTGTAACATAAAATTTCTTTTTCATAAAAAAAAGAAAAGAATTATCTATAAAAAACCTGCTTTTTTGGCTTGAAGTCCACAAAGCTTTAAAATGAAGATTTGTTCATAAAAAGGTAAATAATTTAAAAAGAGACTTCTTAAGTTGAATATGTTTAAACAAAAAAAATGCGCAGTTTGTAAAGAGAAAGTAAAAAACAGTTATACTTTTTGCCCTACTTGTGGAACTCAATTAAAAGATTACCACGGAAAATGGGGAATGCTTGGAAATAATGACCTTGTCCCAGAAAAACCTGGGTTTATTGAAGGATTTGGAGACAAGATAATAAATAAAATGATTTCAAGTACTTTCAAAATGCTTGAAAAAGAAATGAGTAAGGGATTGATGGATGTTCAAAAAATGCCTCAACCAAGAATGAAATTAATGATTAATGGTAAAGAAGTTGTTCCTAATAATTCAGGAAAAAATCTAGATAAAAAAGACCCAAATGTTAAATTCCTTCCAATAGAATTTTCAGGCGAAAATCTTGAAAAATGGAAGAAAGTAAAAAAGAAAGAACCAAAATCAAAATTAAAAAGAGTTGAAGACAAAATTGAATATGAAGTTGAAGTTCCAGGTGTTAAATCAATTAAAGACATTTCAATTATAAAACTTGAAAATAGTTTAGAAATAAAAGCAGTTTCAGAAAAAACCGGATACTTGAAAAGAATTCCAATTGACCTTCCTCTTAAAAAATACTCTTTAGTAAAAGGAATCTTAACCCTTGAACTTGATGCTTTGAATTAAAAATTGTATTAATTATATAAAAGTAACATTAAGAAAAATTTATAAGTTCCATTTTTATTAAAATAATATGATTGAAACCTATTTCGTAACAAAGAAAAATTTAGAAAAAGACGAAAAGTCGTTAAGAAAAAAGTTAAAAGAATTTGAAGAAGTTCTAGATCAAATAATTTATTCAAAAGGATATGTGTTTAAAGGAGGGATGGGGGGAGGTAGTTTCTTAGTGGACAGATCTCTGCGTAGTTTCGAGAAAGAAGATTCAATGATTAAAATAAACAATGGAATTATTTATCCAGATGGAACTCCTAGAATGAACCCGGGAGGGAATTCATTTTTATTTACTTTAATGATTTATTCGGGTCAAAAAGAAAAAGATTTAATTAAATCTATAAAAGAGATACATCAGAAGAATAATTATCTCCCCACAGATTCAAATTGGTTGGAAGTTCTTGCTATGAGAAACAATGATCTCGGATAAAAATCTCTTTTTTCAATTAACAAATTTTATAAATGAAAAACTTTTACCTTTTGAATACCAGATGATCCTGTAGCTCAGCCTGGTAGAGCGCTGCTCTGATAAGGCAGAGGTCCACGGTTCAAATCCGTGCAGGATCATTTTTTTCCAAAAATTGATTCCTTAGTTTTATACAAAATTCCTGATTCCGTCTTTTTATTGAAAGTTTTGATCATAATTGTATCGGGATTGTGATTGTCATACAAAGGTTTTTCTCCAAGCTGAACATAACCTCTTAATAATAAAAAATTGTAAACATCTTTTTGAGATGATTTGAGGTCACATATAATTGATTGGTTATTTTTTCTTGCTACCTTCTCGACTTTCTTTTCAAGAAAATACCCACAGCCTTCATTTCGAGCTTCTGGATGAATCCTTATATTTTTAATTTCAAGGAGCCAAGCATTTTCCTTGTGGTCCTGAAAAATTATATCTCCAATTGTAACACTATTTGTTTCTACAATCCAGGGTTTTTTATATCCACTTAAAGTTTCATAATACATCTTCTCTAACCAAGAATCCCAATTTGGATAATTTAATCCCTGAGGCCTCACCCATTTCAAAAGTTTATCTAAATTTTTTCGATCCTCTACCGGAATAAAATGAAAATCTTTCATGAACTAGAAAAATAAAACCAATTTAAAACAATTTATGTTCTCCAAACTCT
>CAZONG010000028.1:0-8152 GCA_964581315.1 Candidatus Woesearchaeota archaeon
AATTGCTTGTAAAGTTGTGGACTTTGAGCAAGATACGCTTTTCTTCCAAAATAATTTATTTCAAACAAATCTGTCCCGCCTTCCGTCGAAGTTCCAATTATTCCAGGAGGTTGAATCTCTATAAAATTTTTTTCAAAAAAGAATTCTCTAAATGCATTAATAATTGTTGACTGAATTCTAAAAATTGCCCGAACTTTTGGTTTTCTCACATCAAGCGACCTATAATCAAGCCTCTTAGAAAGTTCGGTTGGTTCAACCGCTTTTTCATTAACATGAATTGGAAGTTTTTCTGCTTTATTCAAAATTTCAAGAGCAATAACTTCAACTTCAACATCTTTACGAGTATAGTCAGCCTTAACTTTTGCTCCCTTAACTTTTCCTTTAATTGCAACAACACTTTCAAGAGTAATTTCATTTGCAACTTTCATCAATTCATCTCCCTTAACGATACACTGAACCATCCCGGTGTCATCACGAACAATTAAGAATTTCAATTTTGCAAGCTCACGAATCTCATAAACCCATCCGTGAATAACAACGTCTTCTCCTTCTTTCAAATTTTCAATATATGTTCTTTCCATAAAAAGTTGAGTAGAAACGGATTTTTAATGTTTTCTGTGGAAAATTACTTAACAAATTTCCTAATAATTCCCATCGCCTCTTCACCAGAGATAGAGCCACGAAGTTCTTTCATAACTAGGCCCATATAAGCGTTAGGTGAGAGGCCAGGTTTATCTTTCACAATCTTCATAACTTTTTCTTCAACATCAGCCAAATCTTTTTTCTCGAGTTTCATCGCTTCCTTAAAATCAACCCCAGAAACAATTTTTTCTAAAACAAGTTTTACATCTTTCTCATGAAGTTTATCTTTGTAAACCGCGTCAAGAATTGAAACAAGAACGTCTTTATTTAAAATTTCTTCAATTTCTTCAGTAGATTTGTTTTCCTTTTTTGCAATTTCTTTAGGTAAAACCAAAAGCAATTTTGAAATTAATTTTGGGTTCCCACTTATTTCATAAAGTTCCTTATATTCAGAAAGTTTTCCATCCTTAAAAATTAATTTTATCATTTCTTCTGAAAGACCTTGCTTTCTTAACTCTTCTTCAACTTCACTTCTTAATTTTGGAAGATTTCTTTTTACTTCATCAATAAATTCTTTTTTAATATGCATTAATTCTAAATCTGTTTCAGGATACATTCTTGCTGAACCTGGAATTGGACGCAAGAATTCTGTTGAACCATTAGGTAAACAATTTCTAACTTCCGCTGGATTTTTCTTTTTTGAATCTAAAAACTTTTTCTGACGTAAAACTTCAAGTTCAATACACTTAACAAAAATTTTCGGTTCCTGAAACCCTTTTATTTCAACTCTATTCGAACCTTTTATTGAAACATTCAAGTCTTGCCTAATTGTTCCAATTCCTCGACGAACTTTTGTACTTCTTAAAATTTCTCCAATCATTAATGCAGCTTCCTTAACTTGCTCTGCATTTTTCAAGTCTGGCTTAGTTGAAATTTCTACAAGAGGAATTCCAAGTCTGTCCAACCGGTATGTTGTTGATTTTTCCTTTTTCTCAACGGGACGTGCTGAATCTTCTTCCAAATAAATTGAATCAATTCCAACTTTTCCCTGACTTGTCTCAATGAACCCATCATGCGCAATTAAAGTCGTTCTCTGAAACCCAGAAGTGTTTGAACCATTAACGATAGTTTTTCTCATAGTCTGAGTAATTGGAAAAATTTTGCAGTTCATCAAAAGAGAAATTTCCAAAGCAATTCGCAAAGCTTCTTTATTAATTTCATGTGGAGGTTCTTCATCCAATTCTACTAAACAAGTGGAGTCGTATGTTTGATAAAAATAATCCAAATCTTTTTCTCCTTGAAACTTTGCAGCAACATCTACTTCCCCGGATTCGCCTGCAACCATATGAATTTTTCTTTTAAAAACATTCAAAGGTTCATCTGTTCTTAATAAGGAAGGACATTCACAAAATAATTTATGTGTATCAAGCTGTTGATGTATTTCAAGCCCTGCTTTGAAACCAATTTTCTCATAATCTATTTCCATTTATAAAAAAAGAAGGAATTCTTTATTAATTTGGTGGTTAAGCTTCTTTGAAAAATTTAAAAAGTATTTCCTCTTAAAAATTGAAACGAGATGACAAAAAAAGAAGAAAAAATTAAAGAGGTTCTAGATGTACGTTTTGGAATAAAAAAATCTAAAAAAACTCCTAAAGAAAAAGTAAAAAAGTTTTTCAAAAGTTTAGGACCCGGTTTTGTAACTGGTGCTTCTGACGATGACCCCTCAGGAATTGGAACTTACTCTCAAACTGGAGCACAATTTGGTTATGGGCAACTTTGGACTGCACTTTTTTCTTTTCCTTTTATGGCCGCAATTCAAGAAATGTGTGGAAGAATCGGACTAGTCACAGGAAAAGGCCTTGCAGGAGTAATCAAAAAAAATTATTCAAAAAAAATTCTTTTTATGTCTGTTTTTATTCTTTTAATTGCAAACGTGATAAACATTGGAGCAGATTTGGGAGCAATGGCTTCTTCAGGACAACTTATTTTTGGAATAAGCTTTATTTATTGGCTTCTCGGAATAACTGCAATAACTTTAATTTTAGAAATTTTTGTTTCGTATAAAGTTTACGCAAAAATTTTGAAATACTTGGCATTCACCTTATTGTCTTACATCGTTGTCGCATTGGTTGTTAAACAAGACTGGCTTCAAATTTTAGTTTCAACTTTTGTTCCGTCTTTCTCCTTTTCAAAAGAATATTTGTTAAATATAGTTGCAATTCTTGGAACAACAATTTCCCCTTATTTATTTTTCTGGCAAGCAAATGAAGAAGTAGAAGAAGAAGTTGAAAAAAAAGAATTGAGAAGTATGGGGGCAGGAATTCCAAAATTCAAAAAAATTGATATAAAAAATTTAAGGATTGATACAATAAGTGGAATGTTTTTTTCAAACCTGATTATGTTTTTTATAATTGTGACTACCGCTTCAACATTGGGTGCCCACGGGATTTTTAATATCCAAACTGCAGACCAAGCAGCACAAGCTCTAAAACCCTTTGCAGGAGATTTTGCTTACCTTTTGTTTGCCCTCGGAATAATCGGAACAGGACTTCTAGCAATCCCGGTTTTAGCAGGTTCAGCCTCATATGCCCTTTCAGAAGTTTTCAAAATGAAAGAAGGACTTTATAGAAAATTCAAACAAGCTCATGGATTCTATGGAGTAATAATCCTTGCAACACTTTTTGGATTATTAATAAACTTTGTTGGAATTCCTCCATTCAAAATGCTTTATTACACTGCCGTATTAAATGGGATTGCAGCTCCTCCTTTAATGATAATGATTATGAAAATTTCAAACAACGAAAAAATTCTTGGCAAATACACAAATAAAAGAATTTCAAATGTTCTTGGTTGGGCAATAACCGGAATAATGTCAATTTGTGCAATTGCACTAGTCGTTAGTTTAATTTTTTAAAAATGGGAATTGAAAGATTAATAGGAAATGAAATTTTAGAAGATTTGGAAAAAGAAATTGAAGATCTAATAAAAAATAAAACTTCCGACAAAAACAAAATTGAATTAACTTTAGCTTACTTAATGCATCCTTCTCTTGAAAAACAATTCAACAAATTAGTTAATTATTACAAAACAATTGACGAAAAATCTGCAAAAGAATATGAGCTGAACTATAAAGAACTTTTTGAATAACTATTCAACTAACCTTTTATTAAATTCATTTGAAAAATTAAATAACATTTTTTCTTTAATTTTTTCTTTTGAAGAAGTCCATTCTTTGTGACCAAGAACCCATCCAAGTTTTACGAATGCTGTTTCACTTAACATGTCTTCCAAATAAATTATTCCAGTTTCTAAGAGTTCTCTTCCAGTCACATAAACTAAAGGATCAAGTCGACCATAAATTGTCTGAGGAGCAGCACAAATAATCAACCCTTTTTTCTGAACTTCATTTAATTTTTTTATCCAACTAAGTCTTGCCCCACTTGTTGCAACGTGACCAAGACCAACCGCTTCAATCACAATTCCCTTGTAACCTTTTTCCAAATAATAATCCAAAATTGCTGGATCTTGCCCGGGATAAAATTTAATCAACGCAATTTTTTCTTCAAACTTATTGTCAACAATACACTTTTTTGAATTATTTCTTAATTTATAATCCGACATTTTTTCAAGACGTTCAGGATAAACCTTGAAAACCGGTTCAGAATTAATTGATTTAAATGCATCTCTTCTTGAAGAATGCATTTTCCTTACTTTCGTTCCATTTATACAAAAACAAAATTCATCTTCACTGTTAGCGTGACCAACAACAAAAACTCCTGAAACGTCCGCAACAGCAACTCTAGCTGAAGAAATTAAATTGAGTGTTGCGTCACTTGAACCTCTGTCAATACTTCTCTGCGAGAAAGTTAAAACGACGGGTTTACCCAGTTCACGAAGAAAAAAACTTAGGGCTGTTGATGTATAATGCAAAGTATCCGTTCCTTGGGTGACAATTACCCCCGAAATATTTGAATCATTTACAAGTTCAGAAACTGTTTTTGCAATTTTTTGCCAATCTTTGTAATCCATATTTTCCGAACCCTTCATAAATGGAACTTCAACACGTGAAATGTTCACAACTTCAAAAAGCTCTGGGTAATACTTAAATAAATCTTTGGGGTTCTCAATAAAATCTACTCCACCTTTTCCCGGATTAAGTCTTGCAGAAATTGTTCCTCCCAAAATCACCATTGCAACGTTTGGTTTGTCTTTTGAAAACTTAACTTCAACTTCTTTTTTTTCGTTTTCAATTTTTTTAATAAGTTTCATTTTCAAAACTTCTTTTTTATTAAACCCAATATTATATCCATTTTCAAGTTTTAATAAAAAAATTCCATTTTCAGGACTTGGAAGTAAAATTCCTTCATAAATTTCTTTTCCACGTTCAACCTGAACAAGGTTCCCAAAATTCTTTTCTATTTCCATAGATAACTAAATAATAAAGAAGTTAAAAATATGTTGGTTTGATTTAATAAAGTAGACTTATCATTCCAGCTAAAAAGATAAGTATAATAAAAATAATTATAACCCAATTTATTGGAACAGAAAATTCTGGTTCTCTTTCACTTCTTTTTTTTGCTTCTTTAATAATAAATAATCCTAAAATACTCATTATTCCTCCAGAAATAACTCCTCCAATTGAAAGAATTTTAATAAACGAAAAGAACGGGAAAAAACTAACAATCACATAAACAAAAATAGGAGCAATTGCAGTGAAAAACCAAGATTTAAGTTTTCTAATCCGGTCATCAAATTCAAAAGTTTCTTCTAGAGCATTTCCAAGTGAAAAGTGTGAAGTAAACATTGTAAAAATTCCAAGAGTTACAAAGACTGCCCCAAGAGCAAAAGTTGCAATTTCGGGAGTGGCTGTTCCCTTAAACCCGACAACAATAAATGTGAAAATTAGATACAGAATAAAAGAAATTACTGAACTTGAAACAATTATTTTTTTCATAAGAGTTTTTTCTTTTTTTAAAACTAGTGAAACAACTGGAATTGCTGTTTCAGACCCAAGAGCAAATAAAATTACTCCAAAAGGAAGTAAAAAATTTGAAAGATTGTTATAACCCAAATTTATATAATCAACTTTTCCAATAAATAAAAAGAAAATTAAACCGAGTAATAAGAGAACGACAAAGACTGCATATTTTTCATATTTCTTTAGAGATTTTGTTCCTTTCCAAAACAAGTAAGACATAAAAATTCCAAAAAGAACTCCAAAAAGAACTGAATACTTAAGGGTTCCAAAAATTAAAAAACTAACACTGTTTCCAACTCCAACTAGATATGCTACAATTGAAGCATAAATTCCAAAAAGAAGCGCAAAGTTCATCAATTTTCCCCATTTTTTTCCAAGATATTTTTTTGCATATCCTGTTAACTGATGATCTCTTTTTGTCCTAAGAGCAGTTTCACCAAGATAAAGATTCACAAGAAGGATTATTCCTCCAAGAAGAACTAAATAAAAAAGAGTAATAAAAAAACCAGATTTTGCAGTGACATACGGAATTCCAAGAACTCCAGCACCAACACAAGTCCCAACAAGAACGGAAGTCGCCTCAATGTATTTCTTTGTTTGCGGTCTCATTTTCCTCTTTTAATTTTAATAATAAACGAGTCTACTAGGAATCGAACCTAGATCTTCGGGGCCGAAACCCGATATTCTATCCGTTGAACTATAGACCCGTAATAAATATGGGCAGGTTAGATTTAAATAATTTGAGATTTTCTCTTTTTTATGAAGAGGCACCACAAAATAATTATTGGAAGCTTTTCCACAATTGTAATTATCTCCTTAATAGTTCTTGCAGTACTACTTAACGCAGCAATTGTAAAACAAAGCGTAGAAAATGCACAATTAAAAGACCAAATTTCTGCACTACAAAATAACACAAATCAAAAAATAAATGAGCTCACGCAAAGTGCTCTTGAAACAAAACTCTCAATTGACACACTAAACCAAAACTTACAAACAACAAACAGCCAAATTAGTAAAATAAAACTTCAAGCAAGTGAGGACTTTTCTGGAGTAATCAAAGAAGACATAAATTCAGTTGTGATAATAAGAACTTTGTCAGCATTAGGTTCTGGATTTTTTATAAAAGACGGGTATGTTGTGACAAATGAACATGTTATTGAAGACAAAAACGGACAAATTTCTCAAACAATTCAAATTGTAACTAACGACAACCAAGCCCACAATGCACAATTAATTGGATATATTAAAAATTTAGACCTTGCCCTGCTTAAAACCGACACTGGTTATTCCCCCTTAACTCTTGAAGATTCTTCAAACGTAGGAGTTGGTGAAAAAGTAGTTGCGATTGGAACCCCCGAAGGATTAAGTTTTTCAGCAACAGATGGAATTGTTTCTGCGGTTAACAGAACTGGATTTGGAACTGCAGGCTCATATGTTCAAACAAATGCACAATTGAATCCTGGTAATTCTGGAGGTCCATTAATTAACAAAGGTGGAAATGTGATTGGGATGAATAACTTTAAACTCGTGAATACTGAAGGAATTGGTTTTGCCCTTGAAGCAGACAAAATAAAATTTGGTGTGAACTCAATTAGTCAAGAATTCCTAAATGAAACTTTAATAAATTAAGATTTTCTTGTTAGTTTGTAAAATGAAACAAAATAAAGACATCGGAATTAAAACAAAAAAAGAAGTCGATATGTCTAAGTGGTATGAAGAAGTTTGCCTAAAGTCTGAACTAGTTGAATTTGCAAACGTAAAAGGCTTTATGGTGATTAGACCTCAAGGATATGCTATCTGGGAAAAAATAAAAGAAGAATTTGAAAGAGTAATAAATAAACCATTAGGGGTAAAAAATGCTTACTTTCCAATCCTTATTCCAGAATCATTTTTTAAAAAAGAATCTGAACATGCCCAAGGTTTCACCCCCGAAGTTGCTTGGATTGATAAAGAATTAACTAAAGATTCTGAAAGACTTGCAATCAGACCTACTTCAGAAACAATAATTTATAATTCTTACTCTCGGTGGATTAGGTCTTACAAAGATTTGCCCCTTAAAATAAACCAATGGTGTAACATTGTCCGTTGGGAAACTAAAGCTACAAGGCTTTTTTTAAGAACAAGGGAATTTTTATGGCAAGAGGGGCACAATGTTTATGAAACTGAAAAAGAATGTGAAAAAGAAACAATTGAAATTATAAAAAAATACAAAAAAATATCTGAAGAACTTTTAGGAATACCTGTTCTCGTTGGAAAAAAATCAGAAAAAGAAAAATTTGCGGGAGCAGTCCACACTTACACAATAGAAGCGTTTATGCCCGACGGAAAAGCTCTCCAATGTGGAACTTCTCACAACTTAGGACAAGGATTTGCTAAAGCATTTGAAATAAATTTTTTAGGAAGGGATGAAAAAAAACATTTTCCATTTCAAAACTCCTGGGGACTTTCAACGAGATTGATTGGGGGACTAGTTATGACTCATTCTGACAACTCTGGACTAATTCTTCCCCCCAAGGTAGCTGAAAACAAAGTTGTCATAATTCCTTTAATTTTCAAGGGAAAAGAAAAAGAAGTCTTGAAAAAATCCGATGA
>CAZONG010000029.1:0-7614 GCA_964581315.1 Candidatus Woesearchaeota archaeon
TTTTTTGAAAATTCGAAGTATATTCTTTCAGAAAAAGAAGAAAGAATTTTATCTTTGAAATTAAACGCTTCCTATGAAATGTGGGTTTTAATGTTAAAATCTCTTTTGTCAAGAGAAAAAAGAAAAAGTTTAGATGAGGAAGGAAATGAAAAGGAATTTGTTTATCCAGAATTAATTAATCTTATGAGGTCTCAAAATAAAAAAGTAAGAGTTTCGGCTAAAAATGCTTTTGAAGATATTTTAAAAAAATATGAGGATGTTGCAGAATTTGAACTTAATGCCGTTTTAGAAGAAGCAAAGATTAACGATGAGTTAAGAGGCTTTGAAAGAGCTGACGAAGCAAGAATGAAGGAAGACTTAATTGATTTAGATTTTATTAATTCCATTTTAGACGCAGTGAAAGAAAAGTTTTCAATTTCCAAGGAGTTCTACGCTTTGAAAGCAAAACTTATGAAAGAGAAAAAAATTGGTTACTTTGAAAGAAGTGCAGAAGTAAAAAAAATAGATAAAAAATTTGAAGCAAAAAAAGCAGTTGAAGTAGTAAAAAAAGTTTTCACAAATTTAGACAAAGAATTCTCAAGAATTTTTGAAGAAATGCTTGACACTGGAAAAATTGATTTTTTTCCTAAAGTAGGAAAAAATGGAGGGGCTTTTTGTGCACATTTAAAACTTAAAGATCCAGTTTATGTTTTATTGAATCATACGGATAAAATTAGGGATGTTGCAGTAATTGCTCATGAAATGGGTCACGCAATAAATGGGGTCCTCATGAAAAAAGAAAAACCTTTTTATTACGCAACTCCAAAATCAACTGCGGAGGTTGCCTCAACTTTTATGGAAGACTTTGTTTACCAAGAAATTTTTAAGGAGTTAAATGAAGAAGAAAGGTTTTACTTAAAAATTATGAAACTAGATGATGACGTTGCCACAATTTCAAGACAAATTGCACTTTACCTTTTTGAATTAGAACTTCATGAAACTTTCAGGAAAGAGGGTTACTTATCTAAAGAAAAAATTGGTGAGCTTTTTGTTAAACATATGTCTGAATACATGGGTGACGCTGTAGAAATGCAAAACGCTCACCTTTGGTGGATTTATTGGGAACACATTAGAATGTACTTTTATGTTTATTCTTACGCTTCAGGACTTCTAATTTCTAAAGCGATGCAAAAAAAATACAAAGAAAATCCAAAATTTATGGAAAAAATAAAAGTCTTTTTGTCTACTGGAACAAGTAAAAAACCCCGAGAAATTTTTAAAGAAATGGGAATAGAAATTAATAAAGAATTTTTTCTTGAAGGTTTAAGTGAACTTGAAAAAGAGTTAAATGAAATAAAAACTCTTGGAAAAAAATTAGGGAAGATTTAATCTACCCCTTCCCGCTAATTCCATAATTTTTTCTAAACTTAATTACTTTTTCAACAAAGCTTTCTATTTTTTGTTCGTGTGAAACAATAATTAATTGTTTAACTTTAAGTTGCTCCAAGACTCCCCTCATTTTGTCAAGTTGTTGGTCACTAAATCCGTCGGTAGGTTCATCTAAAATTACTAATTCCCTTGTTTTAATTTTGCTCATTAGGGAGTTTATTACCTGGTTTAATGCAAGCCTGTAAGCAAGTGCAATTGCAGTCCTTTCTCCTCCAGAAAGGTAAGAATAATCCAGTTCGTAATCTTGCTGTTCAATTATTGGAGTAAAGTCGTCAGTAAGTCTAACTACAAAGTTGTCTGAAACAAGTGTCTGAAACCATTCTTGAAACAGTCTCGAGAATTCTTTTTTCAATGAAGCCATAACATTTTTTTCAAGGAAATTTATCACTGGAACAAATTTTTTATTTAACCAATTTTCAAGGTTAGTAATGTATTCAAGTTTTTTGTTGATTTCTTCAAGTTTCTTTATTTTATTTTGAATCTCTAAAATTGATTTAGAGTAAACTTCAATTTCTTTTTTCGTTTCAGCAAGTTTTATTTCAGCAATTTTTTCTTCCCTTAATGCATCTTTAAGTTCTTTTTCTTTTTCTTCAAAGAGTTTGTCTAATTTAGAAATTTTAAAAAGGGAGTCATTTAAAGATTCAACGTGTTTTTCAAGAATAATCAAATCTTTTTTCAAAGATTCACTTTCCTTAATAAGTTCACTAAGTAATTTTTCTTTTTCACTAATTCCTTCATACTTCATTTTAAGAATTTTCAAATCAGTTAATTCTTTTTCACCAAGTAAAATTTTATTTTCAATTTCTTTAATTTTCTGTGAAGTTGTAATCTTTTCATTTTCAAGTTCTTCAATTCGTTGATTTGAATGTGAAATTTCGTTGTATGCTTTGTTTAAGATGTTTGCCCTATAAACAGCGTCGACATCTTGCTGACAAGTTGGACAAACTTTTAAGTCAGACATAGTGTTATGGAGTTTTTGATGTTCCTCAAGCTTAAGTTTAAGACTCTCAACTTCTGCATTAATTTTTATATTAAAATTTCTCAATTTTTCCCTTTCTTTTTTGTTTTCAATAATTTCATTTTCTATTTTTTCTAAATTTTTCTCATCAAAGTTCATTAGTTTAAATTTTTGTATTTCTTCTTTTGTTTCTTTAATTCTTTTTTCAATACTGGAAAAATTTTCTTTTTTTGAAGACAAAAGAACCTTAGATTTTCCAATCTCTTGCTTCATCTCATTTTTTTCTTCCTGTTTTTTTGAAATTTCTTCTTTCTCTTTCTCTTTTTGTCTTCTTTTTTCTGACTTCAAAGTTAAAGTTTTCTCAAGGTCTTTTGTACTTCCTTTCATCTTTTCTAATTCCTCTTCTTTTTTCGAAAATTCTTTTTTTTCTTCGTCAAGATTAGAAACAATTCCTTCCATCATTCTTTTTTCTTCACGAAGTTTAAGTCTTAAAACCCCCGTGTTTTCCAAAATTGTTTTATATTTGTCTATTCCAAAGACATGCCTTAAAGTGTTTATTCTTGTTTCAGAGTCTTCCAAAATTATTTGTTTCATTTCTTCTTGCGGAGTGTAAACTGTAAATTTGTAAAGCAAATTTTGTTTTTTTGAAAATTCCTGGGGGTAACTTAAAATTTCTAGGACTCTTTGTTTTAATTCTGTTACAGAAAGCTCCTCTTTTTTACCGTCGACAGTTATTGCTGAATAATCCTGCGAAATACTTTTACCTTTCTTTAGTTTTCTTTCAATTAAGATAATTTTTTCATCAATTTCAAATTCGATTGAAACTCCCCCAGTTTCAGCCCCATTTCTTAAAAGAATTGAACCACGTTGTCCAGGTTGCAATCCAAAAAGTCCAAATTCTATTGCAAGAAGAATTGTTGTTTTTCCTGAACCAATGTCTCCAGAAAGAAGTGTAGAACCTGGCCCAAGCTCAATTTCCTCGTGCTCATAACTTCTTATGTTGTCAAGTATAACTTTTTTTATTATCATTCTATTTCCAAAATTTTCTTTGAATCTTCTAAAAGCCTAGAATTAAAAGAGTCAACAGTTTCTCCTTCTTGTTTTTCTATTTGCAAAATATTCATTAATTGAGGAATAAGTTTGTTAAATTCAGAAGGGTTTTCACCAGAATATTTTTTTATTGCTTCTTCTTCTAAGTTATCTTTATTTTTTATTTCAAGGTTAATTTCAACTTCACTCGTTTTCAAGTCATGAGTGTTCCTTAGAAAAAAGTAAGCCCCATTTTCAAAACAGAAGTTTTCAACTTTTTCAAGTTTCAATTCAGAAATTTTTTGGTTTTCAAGTTTTCCTGAAATTCTAAGTAAAATTAATTTGTCATTCAAATTTCTTTTTTGCAATTCTTTCATTATTTTTTCATGCATTTCTGAAGAACTTTCTTTTGAACCATCTAATTCAACTTCAACACTTTCAATTTTTTTAATTGTTACATCAATTTTTTCAAAGGGGTTTCCAAGTTCCGTGTCAACGATATAAAAACTCCCAGTTTCAACTGTTTCAAGTTCCGCAAAATTGTTAGGAAATACTGGTCCAGGGTAAACAAGATTTCCATATCTAAAGTCAACGTGAATATGCCCCAAAGCGTAATAATTAGCTTCAGGAAGGTTGTCAGCTTCAACACATTCAATTGGTAAAACCCCTCTAACTTTGTCCATCGTTGTGTGAAGCATTAAAATTTTAAACATTCCTGGAGCGTCATCAAGTTTCAATTTTCTTATGTCCTGAACTTCCAAACCAGATTTTTTCCCAGGGTAACCATAAATTGCGACTCCATTGTGAATTGTTGGAGTAAGTTTTATTTCATTTTCTTTAAATTCAGCATTAAAAACATTTGTGCAAAACCCCGCTTTTTCCAAAACATCCAAAAAAGTTTTCCCAGAGGCAGAATAGTCATGCGAACCCGCAATGATAAAAACCGGAATTTTCGCATCTTTAAATTTTTTAAATTCAGCAAAAGTTTCTTTAAGTGTTTCAATAGGAGGATACGCCGAATCAAACAAATCCCCTGCAATCAACACGAATTCCACTTTTCGTTCTATACAAGTCTTAACAACTTTTTGAAACGCCATAAAGTTCAAGTCTTGCATGGGGCCCTGCCTCCAACCTCCTAAATGTACATCGGCAAAGTGTGCAAAATTAACCATTTTTTCTCCTCATATTTTCAAAAAGCCAGAGGTATTTAAAGATAATTGAATAAAATTATATAAACCCTTTTTTTTACTTAAATTCATGGAACCAATTAGATTCACTTCAAAGCTTTTAGAAATTAAAGTAATAAATGAAGACACCAAAATTTTGAAGTTTTCATCTCCAGAAGGTTTTGATTTTGTTGCAGGTCAATATGTTATGATGGCTTTTTATAAAGATGAAAAAAGAATCCTCCGTTCTTATTCTATTTTTTCAAGCCCATCAGAAAAGGAATACTTTTTAGTTTATTTTAAGAAAGTAGGCGAAGGCTTTGCTTCAAACAATCTTTTCAACATGAAAGTCGGAGACGAGATTGAAATGAAAGGACCCGTTGGAACTTTTAATGTCGAAAATAAAGAAAAAGACATTTGTTTCATAAGCGCGGGAACGGGTTTTGGACCATTTAGAAGTATGATTTTTGACCTTTTAGAAAAAGGCTTCAAGAAAAAATTAATCCTTATTAGAGGATACAGGAATGAAACAAGTTTGTGCTGCGAAGAAGAATTGAAAAAATTAAAAGAGATTTATCCAAATTTTGAATTCTATAACGTTTTAAGTCAGCCAAAAGACGAAAAGTTTCCTAACAAGGGAAGAGTTCAAAATTTCTTAGAAAATTTCATTCCAAAAGGTTTCAAGGGAGATTTTTATCTTTGCGGACTTAAAGAGATGATTGAAGAATCAAAGGAAAAACTCCTAAGTTTGGGCTTTTCAAGCACCCATTTTTTCTCAGAAAGATATGACTAAAGGCTTTAAAAAGTTTAAAATATTTTTAATTGGATAAAATGAAACGTATTTACATAATTCATGGCTGGGGATTTGATTCAAACATGCCGTGGATAAAGTGGCTTGAAAAGGAATTGAAGGAAAAAGGTTTTGAAGTTCATTCTTTTGACATGCCTAACACTGAAGAACCAAAAATTGAAGAATGGGTTGGTTATTTGGAAAACAATATCAAAGAATTAGACGAACACACTTTTTTTGTCGGTCACAGTATTGGTGCTCAAACAATTATGCGTTTTTTGGAAAAAAGTCATAAACATCTAAAAATTGGCGGCTGTGTTTTTGTTGCTCCCTGGCTTGATTTAATTGGCCTTGAAACTGAAGAACTTAAAATTGCTCATCCCTGGCTTAACAACAAAATTGAATTTGAAAGAGTTCTTGACCACACAGGAAACATTACCTGTATCTTTTCAACTAATGACAAACACGTTTCACCAAAAGAATGGAAAAAATTTGAAACAGGACTCGGAGCAAGAGTAATAGTAAAAAACGATGTGGGACATTTTGAAGAAATAGAAAAACTTCCAGAAATTTTAAATGCTTTAAGTTAAAAAGTTAATTCCCAAACTTCAAGTTTTTCAAAAAACAACTTTTTCTCTTCAACAACTTTCCTTTTAGATTCTGGCCATTTAATCCCTTTTGTCAAACTTGAAGTGAGAAGAAAAACTCTCCCATTAGGATTAAGATGTTCTTTTACTTCTCCTAAAAACAAATTAATTACCTCTGAACCAGTTTTACCTCCAGTAGTTGCAAGTTTAGATTCATCATCCTCATTTTTGTCTTCAGGTAGATATGGAGGATTAAAAAAAATTACATCAAACTTCTGGTTAACTTTTGAAAAGAGGTTTGAGAAAAAAACATTTAACCCTTTACTCTTACAAGAATTAACTGCTTGCGGATTTTTGTCGCATCCAGATAAGTTTGTAAAACCAAATTCTTTTAATTTTTCAAGAATATATCCTGAACCAGCCCCAACTTCAAAAATGGTGAATTCTTTATTTTTTATTCTTTCATTTAAAGCTTTAAGCATAAGTTCAGAATCTTCGGCAGGAGAATAAATTAGACCCATTTTATCCAAATAAACCATTAATAAAATTAACCAGTTCAGCTTTGAAAAGGAAAACTAATGCGAGAATTCCAAGAAGAACAATTAAGGTTATAACCAAAACACTTGTCACAGCTTTACTTTTAAATTTTCCAAGGTCTTTATTTTCTTCATATCCAGAGATTTTCTGAACAACTTTTTTTTCTGATTGCTTTTCTTTTTCTTGACTTCCTACTGTGGGAACACTATTTTTTTCAACGGTAGAGAAGTTTTTTTCTTCTTTTTTTGCAAAAAATCCTTTTGATTTACTTTCTTCTTTTTTTTTATCCTTTTCTTCAGGAGAAGAACCAACGTTAATTTTTTTCTCGTCTTTGAATTCGTCTTTTTTTAAATCAGGAACTTTGTTTTTCGCACTACTCAAAACATTAACTTCAGAATTCCCTTTTTGTAAATATAAGTAAGCTCTCGCAGCGTCTTCAATCTCTTCTTTTTTGTAACCAGCTTGATAAAAAGACATCATTGCTTGCTTTAAAGTTTGACCTCTTTCAAGAGCAGCCTTAATTCCACCAAGAATTTCCTGATTAGTCAAAAGGTACTCATCCTCTTTTACCATAGAAAGATTAAGAATTTGTTGTTTAAAAATTTGTCTTTTAGGATTTTTAAGTTCAAATTTCCAAAACTTCGCCGTTCTTTTTTAAGTGTGAGGTTTTTCCATTAACATAACCCATTTCTTCAGCCAAGTTAATTAATGGTTCTTCTTGCTCTTGAGACCCGTGTGCGGGAATAACGTGTTCAGGTTTTAGCATTTGAATTAATTCTCTCATGTCTTCACGACTTCCGTGTCCATGAACATGAACATCAACTTGAAGTTTCACTCCCATCTTTCTAAACTTTGCATCCAATTTCTTTCTTGCTTCAATATTTACTTCAGTTGGAATTACACTTGAAGAGAAAATTAGGTTATCTCCTTCTCTAAATTTGAAATGTGTGTCTCCACGAGAAATTCTGTCAAGAATTGAATTTTTTTCCCCTTGGTGTCCCGTACAAACAATCAAATACCTCTTTCTGTTTGCCTCAACTTTTTTAAGAATTGAATCGACTTGTCCTCGGTATTTCATTATTTTCATCTTATTTCTAAACGGACACTTTCCAACTTTGA
>CAZONG010000030.1:0-7431 GCA_964581315.1 Candidatus Woesearchaeota archaeon
CCCTTCATCATTTCAACAAGGTCAACTAATCTGTAAACGTAACCATATTCATTGTCATACCATGCAGCAACACTAACTAAGTCTCCCTGAACTTTTGTAAAGTTTGAGTCAAAGATACAAGACTTCTCATTGTTTAAGATGTCACTTGAGACTTGAAGAATTTCAGAATAGTCAAGGATATTTTTCCAAGGGCCTTCTGACAATTTTTTAAAAGTAGAATTTATTTCTTTTACACTAGTTTTCTTTTTTAATTTTGCAACAACTGTTACAAAAGATCCATCAATAACAGGAACTCTTAAGGCGTATCCGTCAAGCTTTCCTTTCAAACTAGGAATACTTTCAACGACAGAAGTTGCAGCTCCAGAACTAGTGGGAATTATGTTTTGTGCAGCTGCTCTTCCTCTAACGAAACTTTTTTTATTGTGTCCATCAATTAAAATTTGGGTCGAAGTATAAGCATGAGTCGTAATAAAGTAAGCGTTTTCAATTTCCCAGTTGTCATTCAAAACTTTCACAAGAGGGGCAACCGCGTTTGTTGTACAACTTCCCATTGAAATAATTTTTTTGTTTCCCAATTCTCTTTCATTTATTTTACAAATAATTGTTGCGTCAACTTCTTTACCTGGAGCAGAAATCAAAACTTTTTTTGCCCCCGCTTTAATATGTTTTTCAGCGTCTTTTTTATTGGTAAAAAGTCCAGTGCATTCAACGACTAAATCAATTTTATTTTTCTTCCATGGAAGTTTTAAGGGATCAAATTCATGGTAAATTGGAATTTTCTTTTTCCCGATATAAATATTTTTTCCGTCATGTTTTACTCCTTTCAACGAAGGGTGAACCGAATCGTGTTCTAAAGAGTAAACAATAAACTCTATTTCAGCAGGGTCATTGATAAAAAAATTATAATTTTTTTTACTTTCAAGTGCTGCAATCAAAAATTGTTTTCCTATTCTTCCAAAACCGTTTATTCCAATGTTCATCCTTTAACCCCTCTTATTCATATTAAACGTCTTAAATCTTTAAAAACATAGCGTCTTACAAATTCTTAATCATTTCAAACATTTGCTTTTGTTCGTCAGTTTCTAAAACAATAACATCAACTTTCCCCGAATTTATTTTTACTGGAGAATTTTGTTTAGTTTTATTTTTGTCAATTTTAATTCCAAAGATTTCAAATTTTTCTAAAATATCCTTTCTTATTCCAAAGTCTTTTGCAATTCCTCCTCCAAGAACAATTAAATCAATTCCTTCAAGTGCCGCAACATAAGACCCAATTGCTTTTCTTACTTGGTAAACGAACATTTCATATGCAAGTTTGGCTCTTTTGTTTTTATTTTTTATTTTTATTATTTTTTCCATGTCCGAATTTCCAGAAACTCCCTTTAATCCAGATTCTTTTTCAAGAATTTCTTTTATTTTTTGCATTTTTAGTCCTTTTTTATTAAGGTAAATTACAATCGCGGGGTCAATACTTCCAGAACGAGTAGACATCATAATTCCTTCAAGAGGTGTAAACCCCATCGTCGTGTCAAAACTTTTTCCATTTTTTATTGCACATAAACTTACTCCGCTTCCAAGTTGACAAGTAATAACTTTTTCATATTTTTTACCAGTCAAATTTTGGGCTTCATCAAGTAAGGCCTTGTGGGCAATTCCATGAAACCCATATTTCTTTACTTTGTATTTCTCTGCTAATTTCCTTGGAAGTGCATAACTTTTTATTTTTTCAGGCATATCTTGGTGAAAAGAACCGTCAAAGCAAAGAAAATTTTTTGCCTTAATTTTTTGAGAGAAAAATTTAATTGTTAGAATTGTTTTTTGCATATGTAAAGGATCAAACTCTTTTTCTTTTTCCAATTCTTTTAAAATTTTATTTGTTAAGAGAGTGGGAGAACTAAAATTTCTACCATAAACAACTCTGTAAGCAATTTTTTTTATTTCAGGGGAATGTTTTTTTACAAAATAAAAAGTTTTTTCAAGAGTTTCCCTAAAATTTTTAGAATTTTCAATTTCTTTATCTAAAAAAATGTTTTCGCCCTCATAAATTCTAAATTTAATTCCAGAGCTTCCAACATTCAAAATTAAAGTTTTATTTGAAAGTCCACTCATTTATTTCCTCCGGGTCTTTTCCATTCTTAACAATATATTCTTCGTGTTCCAAAATTTTGTCCTGCATTTTTTTAATTACTTCCTCAGCTTTTTTTGAAACTTCTTTATTTGTTTTTCTTAGTTTTTCAACAACCCTTTTAACAATATCATAACGGCTAACTTTGTTCACAACAAGCATTTCAAAAGGAGTGTTTGTTGTTCCTCTTTCTATATAACCATGCACGTCAAACCTAGAAGTATTTCTTCTATCAAATAAAAGTTGTTTAACGCTTGAGGGATATCCATGAAAAGAAAAAATTACGGGTTTGTCTTTAGTAAAAAGTTCTTCAAATTTCTCTTGACTCAATCCATTTGAATAGGTTTCATTAACTCCAAGAACATTTAATTCATTAACATTTACGAATCTTAATTTTATTTTTGGAAGAATTTCTCTAATTAAACTTATTGCTGCTAACATCTCTTGAGTTTGATAGTCTCCACAAGCGCTTAAAACAATTTCAGGATTTTTGTCGCTTGCAAATTCCCAAACTCCAGCACCAGTTTTAATTTGGCTCCTCGCTTCTTTAAGAGTGAGCCATTGTCTGATTGGTCTTTTGTCAGCAACAATTGCATTAACTTTTTCTTTACTTTTCATTACTTCTTCAGCGACGGTTAAAACCATATTTGAATCAGCTGGGAAAAAAATCCGAACCAATTTTTCTTCTTTTTCTTTGGTCAAAAGTGTGTCAATAAATCCTGGATTTTGGTGGCTAAATCCGTTGTGGTCTTGTCTCCAACAAACTGAAGTTACAATGTAATTCAAAGACGAAACTGGTTTTCTCCATTTAACAGTTTTTGCAACTTCAATAAATTTCAAATATTGACTTATCATGCTGTCAACGATTGGCAAAAATGCTTCATAACTTGGGAAAAGTCCATGTCTTCCTGTTAAAATGTAACCTTGGAGCCATCCTTGAAGTGTGTGTTCACTCAAAATTTCCATCACTTTTCCATTTTGAGTTATTTTACAATTCCTTTTGTCTTCAGAACTTGTTTTCCAAAAATATCTTCTTCCCGTTGTATCTAAAACTTTGTCTAACTTGTTACTTGCAAGTTCATCTGGACTAAAAATTCTAAAATTTGGGTTTTTGTTTTTCTTAAAAATCTCTTCTAAATATTTTCCAAGTGTCGGAGTGCTTTCATTAAATTCGTTTCCTCTTTTTTTAAATTTAAATTCAAACTTTTCAGGTTTAGGAAGAACGAGTTCTTTTAGAACAAGTCCTCCGTTCGCATTTTTATTCATTCCAATTCTTAAGTCCCCTTTTGGAACAAATTTTAAAGTGTCTTTTGGGACTTTGTCGTCTAAGAAAAGTCTTTCAGGTTTGTAACTTCTGAGCCACTTTTCAAGAAGGATAAATTCTTTTTGATCTTTTTTTACATTTGGGAGCGGAACTTGGTGACTTCTCCAATTTCCTTCAATTTTGTGATTGTTAAACTCTTTAACGCCTGTCCAACCTTTTGGGGTTTCAAGAATTATTATTGGCCACTTTGGATTTTCTTTCAATGTTCCTTTTTTTGACTTCTCTTGAATATTTTTTATTTCCTTGTAAGCCCATTCCATCGCGCTTCCCATTTCTTCATGTTTTGTTCCAACAAATTTTACTTCGTAGCCATATCCTTCAAAGAGTTTCTTTAATTCACTTTTTTCCATTGTTGCATAAATTGTAGGGTTGTTTATTTTGTATCCATTTAAATGAATAATCGGAAGAACAGCCCCATCTTTAGATGGATTCAAAAATTTATTACTGTGCCAGGCTGTCGCAGTTGGACCAGTTTCACATTCCCCGTCGCCAATTATTGCAGCAACAATTAATTCAGGGTTGTCAAAAGCAGCACCAAATGCAGTAGCTAGAGCATAACCAAGTTCTCCACCTTCGTGAATCGCGCCAGGAACACTTGGATTAATGTGGCTTGGAAAGCCTTTTGGCCAACAAAAAGATTTAATGAGTTTTCCAATTCCTTCTTTTGTGTTATTTAGTTCAGGATAAAATTTTTCAAGACTTCCTTCTAAAAATAAATTCGCAAGAACTGCGGCAAAACCATGCCCTGGGCCATTAACTAAAAGAATACTTTGCTTTTTTTTACTTGCAATCAAATTAAGGTGAGTATAAACAAAATTTATTCCAGGACAAGTTCCCCAGTGTCCAAGTAAAGAATCTTTTATATCATTTTTTTCTAATTTTCTTTTTAAAAAAAAGTTGTCTTTCAAATAAATCGAGGACGCAGCAATAAAATTAGCAGTAGTCCAATATTTCTCTGCCCAAATAAGTTCCTCTTTAGTTAGCATCTTCCTCTTCAATAAAAAAGAGTGAAAAGATTTTATATAACTTTCTTAATCTTTTTCCCAACATATTTATAAAACTTGAAAATCTAATTAGAGAGTAAAAGAGTAAAATGTCAAATAAAAATCAAATCCTTTTTTTGTCTTTTGAAGACACTAAACCAATTGTAAGAAGAGTTTCAAGGGGATTAAAAGGAAAATATGAAATTGTAAAATCTAATCAATTTCCTGATGGGGAATTTAATCTTTCAATAAAATCAAATCCAAAAGGAAAGACGGTCGTTATAATAAGTTCAATGGCTTTGAATCCAAACCAAGATATAATAAAAACAATTCTTCTTGGAGGAATCGTTAAAGATTTTGGTGCAAAAAAAGTAATCCTTGTTGCAACTTATTTTCCTTATATGAGGCAAGACACACACTTTTACAATTTTGACAGTTTTTCTTCACGCTACATCACAAAATTGTTTGATGTTTTTGATAAAGTTATAACTCTTGACCCCCATTTACACAGAATAAAAAATCTAAAAATTCTTTCAAATAAATTAAGCCACATCACAGTTAATGGGGTTGTTGCTAATTACATAAAAAAGAAATTCAAAGATAATTTTACAATTGTTGGTCCAGATGGAGAAAGTTCTCAGTGGAGTGAGCCAATTGCAAAAATGTTAGGAAAAAACGTCGTTGTCTTAAAAAAGCAAAGATTTTCTTCTTTTAGAATTAAAGTTCATGAAGAAGGAACTCATAAATTCCAAAAGCATGTGGTAATTGTGGATGACATCATTAGTACGGGTAGAACTCTTGCCGGAGCTCTTCAACTTGCAAGAAAGGAAGGTGCCAAAAAATTGTATTGCATTGGGATTCACGGACTTTTAGTCGGAAATGCAATTGAATTAATTACTAAACACGCAAAATTGATTACAACTAATACCATTCCGACAAAATTTTCAAAAATAGATGTTTCTCCCGCAATTGTTGAAGAGTTAAAAAAAGTTTTATAAATTTTTTTAATGTTTGTGTCCGCAGTCACAGTTTTCTTCGTCTTCACATTCTTCACCCTCTTTACAACTACATTTTTTCCCGTCTTTATGTGAATGTTTATCTTCATGTGGAACTTCGGATTCTTCTTCCAAAAGGCCAGCTTCTTGTGACTCTTGCATTATTAGAGTAATCTCTTCATTTATCTTTTCAAGTTCCATTTCTAAATCATCTTTCATCAAATTCAATTTTTCAATTTGTTCAAGAATAATTTCTTTCGTTTCAGGAATGCTTTTTTTTACATATGTCCCTTCTCCAACGTCAACAGTTAATTCTTCAGAAACAACTTTTGCACTTACAAAAATTCCTCTTCCAATCGGAGCTAAAATTTCTGAGTCCTTGTTCTTTGGAATTTCATCAAGTCCCAAGTTTATCTGATTCATGTCAAGAATCGCTTGCTCAATTGCTTGAAGCTGTTCTTGAATTTGTCTAATCTGTTGTTCATAAACTCTAAATTTTTGATTAAGTTCTTCGTTATTCATACACACGTTAAAAATAGAGGCTTTTTAAGATTTTCTAAACAACATCCATATATTTTTTAAGAATACTTGAAAATATTAAAGTTGTAAGAAGATAGAACCAAAACCAAGACATAAATCCAAGGAAAACTGGACTTCCATTTGCAAGAAAGTAATCATTAAACCATCTAAAAAAAAGAATAAATGGAACAGCAGTGTAAACCATCGCTCTCGAAGACAAACTCATTGTTTTCTTGAAAGTTTCAGGCATCTCAGCCATTTGTTTTTTCTGAAGAGCAAGATATTTTTCTGGGTGGTCTTTTACCCTATTCATTTCTTCCTTTAAGATTTTTTGTTCTTTTTTCAATTCTTTTAACGCTTTTTGGTCTGTTGCGTATTTCTGAACAAGAGTAGTCAAAAATGAAATAATTAAAACGATTATTAACATTCCCCATGTTAGATTCCAATTAAGTAGAAAGCCTGCAGTAGGATTAAGGATTGCGTGAATTGAACCACTTAGCCATGGAAGTTGATTCCAAAAAGCCGCAATTAAAAGTGAAAAAATCATCACGACCATTATTAATTTGAAGCTTCCTCTTTTGTTTATCATTTTTTTATCAATCAAAATTAGTTTTTAAGGTTTTGTGAAGAGAGTTACATTCCACCACTCATGAATTTCCTCATTGCAGGGTTCATGTCGGTCATGTGTTGCTGTGCAATTGACTGGTAGAACTGGAACATAATCATAATTACTAATAACATTGCAGTTCCACTAACTAGTGCTCCAAGTAAATTAGTAAATGAAGCGAGTATTCCAATTGCAAGTCCACCCATTACTGTTAAAGGCATTACGTATCTGTCCAAAATTGATTCTAAAATTCTTATGTCTTGCCTGAATCCTGCAACTTGAAGTCCTGAAGCAGCAATATTTTTTGCTTGACTTTTTGCATCCATTGAGGAAGATTTTACCCAGAAAATACTAAAGACAGTACAAAGAACAGCAAATGCAACAATATTGGTTAAACCTTGTAAAAGGTAAATTGGAAGAAGTCCTCCTTTAATTGCAAGGTCTAAAATGTTTGTACTTCCAAGCCAAAAGGAAATTCCAGAAACCGCTTGACCGTTAACAAAGTGTCCCAAAAATGTTGCGTGTCCGAGCCAATTTTCTAAAAGTCCCCCAAAAAGCTGAAGGTTTGCAATCAACGCTGCAGCTAAAATTACAGGGATAACATTTGCATAAAAGAATGAAAGAGGCCACTTTACTCCGTATCCTCTAATTTTTCCATAACTCAAAGGAATTTCAACTTTAAGAGACTGAGCCCAAACAACTAAAAGGAAAATTAATGCAGTGACGACTAAGACTGCGAGTGCTGACAAGAATGTTGTTGAATCTTTTTGCATAATTGATTGAATTAAAACTAAAACTTTTCCCGAACAAGGGGTGTTTGCAAAGTCAAGTAAACAATTTGCTTTTTGCTGGTCTATAAATTGAAATGCACTTGTAAT
>CAZONG010000031.1:0-7320 GCA_964581315.1 Candidatus Woesearchaeota archaeon
TGAGCTGGAACCGCCATAACCATTCCAGAACCGTAATCTGCAACAACAAAGTTCCCAATATAAATTGGAACTTTCTCTTTTGTCATGGGGTTAACTGCATAAGAACCCGTAAAAACTCCTTCTTTCTCAAGATCAGCAATATCTTTTTCAGAAACAGAATTTATTTTTTTCAAAAATTTGTCTACTTCTTTTTTCTGTCCTTTAGTCACAAGTGAATTTAGTTTTGAGTGATACGAAGAAACAACAACAAAAGTTACCCCATAAATTGTGTCTGGTCTTGTTGTAAAAACGGGATACTTTTCCCCGTCAACTTCAAAATCAATTTCAGTTCCATAACTTTTTCCTATCCAATGTTTTTGCATATTTTTTGTTCTTTCGGGCCAATTCATGTCATCCAATTTGTCAAGAAGTTCATCAGCATAATTTGTAATTTTCAAAAACCATTGTTTTAAAGACTTTATTTCAACCTTTGTGTCTTCATGTCTCCAACATCTCCCGTCGCTAACTTGTTCATTTGCAAGAACAGTGTTACACTTTGGGCACCAGTTTACTGATGACTCTTTCTGATAAGCAAGACCAGATTCGAGCATTTTCAAAAAAATCCATTGGTCCCACTTATAATATTCTGGACTCGAAGTGTCTAATGTTCTAGACCAGTCATAACCAAAACCCAAAGATTTCAATTGCTTTGTAAAATTTTTCATAGAATTTTTTGTATATTCCATCGGATGGACTCCTGCTTTTATCGCCGCATTTTCTGCTGGAAGTCCCAAAGCATCGTAACCAGTTGCATGCAAAACTTGAAAATCTTGCATCATTTTGAATCTAGAAAAAATGTCTCCAATAGTGTAATTCAAGGCGTGACCGATGTGAAGCCCAGCTCCAGATGGATAAGCAAACATTTCAAGAACATAATGTTTTTCTTTTTTACCTCCTTCTTTTGCAACAAAAACTCCTTCTTCATCCCACCTTTTTTGCCACTTTTTTTCTATCTTTTTAAAATCAATTCCTTCCATAACAAGTATAATTGGGACGAACTTTTAAATATTCTCCTTGTTAAATAAAGATATGAAAAAACAAAAAGACCATTTTGAAAGCTTCCTAGTAGGAAACACTCTCTCAAGCAATTCAAAAAAAGCATATACTCTATCAAAAGAAAATTTTTTTGGAGAAAGAGTTAACGAAAAAATTGTTTATTCACTTTCAGAAGGTTTTTTTCTATTCAAAAATAAAGAAATGAAAATTTTACAAAATAAAAAAGTTTTAAATGAAAATGAAATCCTAAAAAAATTTTCAAAAATAGATAAAGATTTTTCTTTCAAGTATAAGGTATTTGAAAACTTAAGAAAAAAAGGATTTATTCTAAAATCGGGAATCAAATATGGCGCAGACTTTTCAGTTTATGAAAAAGGGGAAAAACCGGGAAAAAGCCACTCAAGTTTCCTTTTGTCTGTTGAACCTTTTTCAAAAAAAGTTAATTGGGAAAAATTCATTTTAAAAAATAGGGTTGCAAACTCAACCAAAAAGAAAGTTCTCCTTGCGATTCAGGACAGCGAAGGGAATGTTCTTTATTACAAAGTGGATTGGGCAAAATTCTAAAAAGATTTATAACAGAAGCTCATTTATTATTTTTATGCCTCCAACAGACACTTCAATTATAAAAGAAAAAATTATTCACTTTCTAGAAAGAAATGGTCCAAGCCTACCAGTACACATAGCAAGAGACGCAGGAATGGATATGATTTTTACCTCAGCCTTTTTATCTGAATTAATTTCACACCAAAAAATAAAAACTTCATATATGAAAGTTGGAACAAGCCCCATTTATTTTATTCCGGGGCAAGAAGCCGGACTTGAAAAATTTTATGAATATGTTAAAGGAAAGGAACACGAAGCACTCACCCTTCTAAAAAAAGAAAATTTCCTTGAGGATTCAAAGCAAGACCCTGCATTAAGAGTTGCCCTTCGAGCAATTAAGGATTTTGCAAAACCTTTCGAAAAAGGTGAAAGACTAGTTTGGAGATATTTCACTGTTCCAGAAAGCGAATTTGAAAAAGAAGAAAAAATAGAAAAAGCTACAAAAAAAGAGGTTCAAGAAAAAACTGAAAAGATTGTTGAAGAACATAAAAAAGAAAAAGTAGAAAAAAAGAAAAAGGTTAAACCAACAAAAACAAAAAAATCTACAAAAGAAAGTGATGAAAAATTCTTCAACAAAGTAAAAGAATATTTGTCAAAAAAAGAAATTGAACTTTCAGATATTGTAAGTTTTAATAAAAAAGACTTAATTCTAAAAGTAATACAAGATGGAAAAGAAAAATTACTTTTTGCTTACAACAAAAAAAGAGTTACAGAAAAAGACATTTTAAACGCTTACAAAAAGTCCGAAGAAAAGGAAATTAGCTACATGATTTTTTCACTTGGAGAAGCTCCAAAAAAAACAATGAACTTGATTGACGCAGCAAAAAAATTGGATTCTATAGAAAAAATTGACTAAATTCTAGATAAACACAAGATTTAAAAAAGAAATATTGTACCTCTTACTATGGGAAAAATAAAGTCAAAACAAGTAAAAAGAGCTTCACATGAACTAATGGACAATGGAATTGGTTTTTATGAAGACTTTGAAAGAAACAAAAAAGTACTCGGTCAAGAGATGCCATCAAAAAAAATGAGAAACAAAATGGCTGGATACTTAACTAGACACTTAAAACAAAAGAAAAAAGAAGCTGAAACTCTAAAAGTAGAGTAGTCTTGATTTTTCCTTCTATCCCCCTATTAATTTTTAAAAATAAAAATGGCTCTGAGGAGAATTTAACTCCCGACCTCTGCCTCATGAGAGCAGCGCTCTAACACTGAGCTACAGAGCCATATAATTAAGACTTCAATCGAAATCTAACCACTTAAGACTAATAAAAAATAACACTTTAAAAGCATTATCAAACCAAGAAACTTCCAAAAAACAAATAAAATTCTAAAAATAAAGATAAAATTCTCCAACTAAATTTAAACCTTAAAGATTAGTTATTTCTTTTTCTTTACGGTTTTTTTCTTCTTAGTTGTTGTTTTTTTTGCCATACGTTTAGATTTTTTAACAGGCTTCCTCTTAGCTACCTTTTTAACAGCTTTTTTTGATCTTTTTGAACTTGGAGCCTTCCTAATCTTTTTTTTAGCAGGCTTCTTTACTGTCTTTTTTCGAACAACTTTTTTCTTAGTTATTCTTTTTTTAGTAGCCTTGCCTTTTTTTAACACCATTAATCATCCTCTTTTTTAATTTTTTTGTCCTCAAACTAAGTTCAAGGATTAATTTGAATTTTTTTTCAAATTAATGCTCATTTAATGATTGATTTGTTTATATATTTTTTTATTTTTTGAAAAAGAATTTTAAAAATTTTTAAAAAAAATACTTTTTATCGACGGAAAATTTAAAATTTATTAATTATAAAAAGACAAAAGAATTTTTAATAAAAATAGTAAAAAATTTTAATTTATTCCCCTAAAACCTTTATTAAAATTTTTTTGTTTCTCTGTCCGTCGAATTCTCCATAAAAAATTTCTTCCCAAGGTCCAAGTTCAAGTTCAAAATTTTGAACTGAAACAACTGTTTCACGCCCCATAACTGTTCTCCATAAGTGAGAATATCCGTTGTCTTCACCAGTTAAATGGTGTTTGTAATCAACATCTTTTGGAGCGAGTTTCTCAAGCCAAACTTTGAAGTCTTCAAGAAGGCCTTTTTCATTGTCATTAACAAAAACTGAAGAAGTTATATGCATTGAATTAACTAACACAATTCCATCCTGAACCCCCGATTCTTTAATTGCCTTTCTAACTTCGTCTGTAATTCTTAAAAAGGCAATTTTTTCTTTTGTACAAACCGTTAATTTTTTTGAATAAACTGTCATTTTAAATAAAAGCGGAGACCGGGACTCGAACCCGGGAATATTCGCTTTGCAGGCGAACGCAGTAGCCGCTGTGCCATCTCCGCGACATCTTTAATGTTGCAAGACCAAGAGATTCTTGAGTCCGCATGGGATTTTCAAAGGAAATTTATATTTAAAGATTGTTATTAAGGATTTTTAAGAAAACTAAAAACTTTTAAACGAAACTCTTCAACTATATTCATGCCTGGGTAACTCAGCCTGGATAGAGTGCCAGCCTTCTAAGCTGGAAGTCGCAGGTTCAAATCCTGTCCCGGGCGTTTCTAGATCTCAACTCTGTCCAAATCTTTAACTAAATAGCTTTCAGAAAAAACTTCTTTTGCTTCCTCTAAAAGACTTTTCATATCTTTTAAATATCTCGAACTAATATGGGTTAAAATCAATTTTTTTGAATTTGATTTTTTTGCAACTTGGGCTGCTTGCTCAACAGTTAAATGTAAATGTTCTTCAGCTTCCTTAGAAAGTTCTTTAGAGTAAGTTGCTTCAGAAATTAAAACATCTGAATCTTTAACAAATGGAACTATTTTTTTGTTTAATTTTGTATCAAGTACAACCGAAATTTTTTTATCCTTTTCTTTGTAAATTAAATCTTTAGATTTAAACTTTTTACCTTCGTAAGTTATATCTTTCCCGTCTTTTAATTTTTGTAAAAGAGGTCCTTCTGGAAGCCCAGACTTTTTCAGTTTTTCTTTGTCAAGCCGAATATTTCCCTTTTTCACAAAAGAATAAGCTAACGCTGGAATTCCGTGTTCCATTTCTTCTGACAAAAGATAAAATTCTTTTCCTTCATAAAAAATTCCAGAATTTATCTCTTCAACTTTAATTTCATAATTTTTGTAAAAATTAAAAACTTCCAAAGTTTTTTTCATTTTTTCTTTAATTCCCTCTGGACCATAAATGTAAAGAGTTTTATTGTAGCCACTCATCGCCAAAGTTGAAAGAAGTCCAGGGAGACCTAAAACATGGTCACCGTGCCAATGAGTAATTAAAATTCTAGTTATTTTGCATGGATTCAATCCTGCTTTTCTAAATTGTCTCTGAGTCCCTTCCCCGCAATCAAACAGAATGTTCTCCTCGTTAAACCTCAAAAGAATAGAAGTATGATTACGAGCCCGACTAGGAATATCATCCCCAGTTCCTAGAAAAGTCAAATTTATTTTAGACATATAAATGAGAGAGAAAAGGGATATTTATAACTTTTTAAAGAAATTCAAAACATACAGAATTATAGAAAAGGCTATGATTAAAATTCCTGCAATATAATAAATTCCAAAATAATTAAAATTGTCTTTAAAATAAGAAAGAACTAACAAAAGAGCTCCTAGTACAAAAAAAACTTCTTTCATCTGAATTAAAAAATCCATTAGCCAGCCCATCAAAATTCAAGTAATTTTTAGTTTAAAAATCTTTTTTTTAAAAAAGCTACCACTACAAACAAACCTTAAAGAATTCTTTTCCCGGCGAAAAAGGGGAATAAGAACGCCAATTTCAAATTTTAATTATTTCAATGCGGTTGAAGCGGGAGAGATATAGATAATTGTGTCTCCTCGAAGGAAAGTCAAACCTAGACTTTTCTTTTGGGACCCATTTTCCATTTCTTTCACGTTATCCATCACCAAATTGATGTGGATATCAAAAGCTAAAAGTGTTCCTACAAACTCTTTGTCGCCTTTCAACCGTACCAAAACTTCTTTACCTTTCGACGTGTTTAACAAGTCCAAAGGTCTTTCAATTCCGTTAACCATTATCTAACTGTGACCTTTTCGTTTATAAATTTTTTTATGCTGAAAAACATCAAACTTAAAAAGAATTTTTCATCGGAAAGTTTATAAACAAAAAATAAAGAAAATCTATATAGACAATGAAACTCGGAAAAAAAATCACAGGCGGAAAATATATCAAACAAAGAAAAAAGAAAAGGTTTGAAAGAGCTGGGCAAAGAAAAGATGTTAAGTTGGGTGAAGAAAAAAGAAAAACTGTGAGAACTGCAGGAGGAAATAAAAAAGTTTTTTTGCTTAGAGGAAATGTAATCAATGTTGAATCTAAAGGTAAAAAACAAAAAACAACAATAAAAAATGTTATTGAGACTCCTTCAAACAGATTCCTTGCAAGACAAAATATAATCACAAAAGGGACTATTGTTGAAACTGAATTAGGAAAAGTAAAGGTAACAAATAGGCCAACTCAAGAAGGAAACATAAACGGAATCCTTGTTGAATAAATTTTTTAAGGTTATAAGGACGACAAAATCATTTCTTAAGACCAAAAGCTTTATAAAGGGATTTCATTTATAAATTTTACGTAAATCTTAAAATTCTAAAAAATGTCTAATATCAAAGAATGCCCCGAATGCGGTAGCGTAAACTTAACTTTTGATTCTCACCTAGGTGAAGTAATTTGTAATGATTGTGGACTTGTTGTTGAAGAAAAAATGGTTGATACGGGTATTGACCTTTCTGGGAAGTTTGACAAAGGTGAAAAAAAAGGCCGAGGTGGAGCTCCCATTTCTATGCAAAAGTTCGACAAAGGTTTAACAACTAATGTTGGAGAAATCTCAGATATTTATCGTTTAGAACCAAAACAAACAAGAAAATTCTTAAGACTTAAAAAATGGCAAGAAAGAGTTTCTACTTCAATTGAAAGAAATTTAAGGCTTGCAATGGCTGAATTAAGAGTTATTTCTTCATATCTAAATTTACCAAATGTTGTTAGAGACGAAGCTTCACGTATTTACAATTATGTTCTTCAAAGAGGCCTTGTTAGAGGAAGAAGTATGGAGTCAGTTATCGCTGCCTGCCTTTATGCAGCTTGCCGTTCCTATAACATTCCGAGAACTCTTGACGAAATGGCAACAGCTTCCGACGTTGAAAGAAAAGAAATTGGTCGAACATACAGATTCATTATTAGAAAACTCGGAATTAAAGTTAAACAATCTTCTCCAAAGGATTACATTTCAAGATTCTCTTCAGTTTTGAAACTTTCACCTGCAACACAAAATGACGCTCTTGACATTTTAGACCAAGCTAGAGATGTTGAATTGACTTCTGGGCGTGGACCAGCAGGAATTGCGGCTGCAGCCCTTTACGTCGCTGCTTTAATGAATGACGAAAAGAAAACTCAAAGAGAGGTTGCAGACATCGCCGGAATTACAGAAGTTACAATTAGAAATAGATATAAAGAATTAATTGAAAGACTTAAACTTGAAGACAAAATAAAACAAAAAGAAGCTGAGTCTAAAGAAAGAAGAAAAGCTAAAGAATAATCTAAAATTTTTAATAAATATATTTTTATACCTCCCAAATCTAGAAAACTTGTATTGCGGGGGTGCCGGAGTGGTCAAACGGGCAAGATTAAGGCTCTTGTGGTTTATCCTTACGCAGGTTCG
>CAZONG010000032.1:0-7231 GCA_964581315.1 Candidatus Woesearchaeota archaeon
TTCAAAAGATGTTTCAAAAGTTCTAGATGAAATTCAAAAAGATTTATTTTTAAAAGCAAAAAAAAGAATGGAAGACTCAACAATTGAAGTAAAGTCAAAAGAAGAATTTGAAAAAGCCGTTAAAAATAAAAAACTAATAAAAATGAATTGGTGCGGAGAAACAGCATGTGAAGAAAAAATAAAAGAAAAAACTGGCGCTACAACAAGATGTGTTCTCTTAGAAAAAGAAAAAGCAAATGGAAATTGCCCTTTCTGTGACAAGAAAGCCCTTGAAGTAATGTATTTTTCAAAAAGTTATTGAATTAGTTCTTTCATTCTCTTCTTAAATTCTTCAAAATCTTTTTCACCAATTTGGCCTCCAACAGCGTCCTCATGACCTCCACCTCTGGCACCATCAAAGCCTTCAATAGATTTTAAAAATTTTTCACGAATTCCTTTTCCCCTCATTGAAAGAGTTAAATCGGCCCCTTTTTCTCTTGCAACAATTATATACTTATTGGGGAAAGTATAACTAAGTTTGTTTGAAAGGTCTGCACTCATACTTGTGTCGGAAGCATATTTAAAAAAAAGTATATTTCCAGAAACTTCTTTTTTTGCACGAGAAAATAACTTCTGTAACTTAGAATTTATTTCATTAAATCTTCGATGCAAAAGCATGTTTTCAGACTTTTCTTCCAAAACCTCATAAGGAGTTCTCGCATTAATTAAAAAACGAATCATTTTCATAACACTACTTGTTCTGTCCTTAAGACCCATTCCAATCATTCTTGAAAGTTTTCCAATTTGTGAGTCATAAAATATTTGAAAAGGTTCTTTTGAATCAATCGTTAAATCTGGATAGTTCTTAGAAAAAGTTTTGTATTCTTTTGGGAAAAACCGGTCAGCTAAACACCCCGCAATTAAAATCCACATATCTTCTTTTTTCTTTGAAATATCATAACAGAGTTTTGTCACCGGTTCACTACTCTTTTTTGAACCATAAAGAGGATTATAATAATTTACATAATCTGGAATAAGTTCTTTTTTTGTTTCATGATGATCAATCCAAACAATTGGGATGTTTTTTTCTCTAACAGCTTCAAAAAACTCATTTGAAACAACAGGCTGATCCAAAATAAAAACGTAATCTGGATAAAATTCATCTATTCGTCGGAGATATTCATTTCCTAAGGGAGAAGTTTTGACAGGAACGCCGTTTCCTTTGTTACAAAATCTCCTTAACAATAAATAACTACAAAGCCCATCTTGATCATTGTCAAAATAAAAAAGAGGACTTTGAGCGCGATTTAAATGTTCACGAATTTCAAGAATTTGTTTTTTACTAAGCATTAAAATAAAAACCTTGTTTAGTATAAAAAGTTAATTAAAAAAACTTATAACCCCTTACCCAGATTAATCTTTTCTTTCAAGTTATAAATTTCTTCTCTAAAAAAAGCAAGCATTGCTTCGCTTTCCAAGACTTCCAAAATCTCTTCATTACTTGCAATCAAAATTTCAGATAAATTTTCAAAATTCCCAACAATTAAATCTACATATCTTTCTAAAAGATTTGTTTTCCCAAGGAGCCTTACTCCTCTTGGAGAAATTGTCTTATCATGAAGCTCTTCAAATAAAAGTCTCGAGATGTTCATTGGTTCAAGCAAAAAATCAAAATCCATTTTTTCTAAAATGTCTAATGAAGATGAATGATTTGGAGAAAAATAATCTTTTAAAATGAGTTCTTCTTCTTTTTGAAGACCCGTCATTAATTCTTTTAATCTCATTTTAACAATCATCCCTTCTTTACCCAGTTCAATTAAATATCTTTGAACAATGTCTGAAATTCTTTTTATGATTTCAACTCTTTGTAAAACCATACACACATCATTTATCGTCGCATGACGCCTAAGTTCAAGAGAATTTAAATCTGTTAAAAGTTCATCAAAAACATCTCTTTGTTTTTCCAAAATTTGTAAAGTTTCTGATGCCCTCCTCAAGACTTCAGAACTCCTTTGCAATTGATAAGACGCATCCCCATAATAAACCGAAATTTTATTTTTTCTTTCAGAAACAGCGACGACAAGAGTCTTTGTTTGTTTTGCAGTCCTTTCTGCAGCCTTGTGTCTTGTACCCGTTTCCTTAGTGTGAATTGAAATGTCTGGAAACAAAAGAGTATTAACATTTACGATTTCTTTACCATCTTTTGAAAGAATTATTGCACCATCCATTTTAGCTAGTTCCACTAATTTCTGTGCACTGAATTTTGTGTTCACTCTAAATCCTCCTTCAACAATTGTTCCCAAATTTCCATTGTCAAAAACAATTAATGCTCCCATTTTTGCATTCAAAAAGTCGTCCAATGCAACACGTAAACTTGTTCCTGGCGCAACCATCCTTAAAATATCTAAAAAATCTTTTCCAAGTTCGCCTTCAATATTTTCTTTTGAGAAAGGCAAAAATATTTCCTCATTTTTTTCGTTTTCAGTTACCATAGCAATGAAAATCTTCACTTCTATTTAAATATTTATCTAGATAATTAAAAAAATTGGGAAATTAATTCTTGGCAAAAGTTTTTGCAACCACTAGGGGAAAAATAATTGAAGCATCTGCATGAACTTTTACGGTTTTCGCATCAGGCAAAATCTTTCCCCAGCTTATTGCTTCCTCAGGCAAAGCTCCAGAGTCCGAACCATCAAACTCTTCACCAGTATTAATGTAAACTGCATAATCCGCCCCATTTCTAAACATATTTGCATTACAAATTGAATGTTTTACTGCTCCTCCCCCCAAAATGATAATTCCCGTTTTTTCGGGACTAAGGGTTGAATTGTTTAAATTCCAAATGTCTTCAGCTAAATCTAGTAAAAAATCTGGATGCTTTGATTTAAAAAAATAAACCATGTCGCCCAAACTTCCATCTGTAATTCCTGGAGAATAAACTGGAATTTTATTTTTATTTGCCCAATAATAAATTGAATCTTTATTTTCTATTTTCTCCCCAAGTTTCCAAATAAGTTCTGAAGGAGTAAGAACTTTTCCCGTCTTTTTTTGTCTTTCATAAAATTCTTCTAAAATAGGCATAATAAAATCTTCGAATTTGCAATACCTTGAGTTTGGAATAAAAATATTTCCAGCACGGTTTATCCCTTTTTTTCTTAAGTCTTTTCCAGAAGCTCTAAAACTTCCAAGTTTAAAGTCTCCTAAACATTTTATAATGTCTTCCTCAATTCCCCCCGCACTTGTGACCAAAACACCTATTTTTTTCTTTTCAGTTAAATATCTAATACTCTCTCTAACCCCCGAAGTCACCATGTTCGAAGTATACCCCAAATAAATAAACGCTTCTTCCTTAATCATCTCATTTACAATTTTTACCGCCTCTGAAAAATTACTTGCCTGAATCCCTGTTGTTTCAAAACTTTCTAAAATTTTTTCATAATTAACTCCCTTATTAAAATCATACCCTTTTATCGAAAGTCCTTTAGCTTCTTCAGATTCCCTTAAAATATTCTCTCTTGCAGTTTTTTCTTTATCCATAAAAAAATTAATTTTAACCAGTTTTTAAAACTTAACTTATTTGAAAAACACAAGAATCTTTTTAAAACCCTTTTTCCTAAAGAAATTATGAACAGATGGATTAAAATTCTACTTGGACTAATTGTCTTAATAGTTCCTTTGTACCTAATTGTCCCGGGAATGCCGTTAGAAAATTGGGGCGTTGCAACTTGGGAGCTCATTAAAGGAGGAATAACTTTAACTATTCTTTTGACTGGAATTGTATTAATTGTCCTCGGAATAAGTGAACTTAAGAATTAAACACCTAAATAAATTAAAGTTCCTTCTATAATTGCCGCAATAACTAATAAAGGTAACACTATCAAAACATAACTCCAAAATGATTTCTCTAAAAAATCTCTAAACGCATCTGCCTTTTTCTTCTTAAAAACAAAAGTTGAAAGTTTTACTCCCAACCCCAGAGAGATAAAAATTGCTGGAAGTTCAAAAATCCCATGAGGAAAAAGTCTCCAAAGGGATAAAACCCCGTTCTCAGTTACACTAAAGTGTGCTGCAAAACCTAAAACAAGACCATTTAAAATAGCATTAAGAATAGGAAAAATTCCAAAAAAGAATCCAAAAAAAAGACCCATAAAACTAGAGGAGGAGTTATTACTAAATAAAAAAGAAATCATCTCAAAAAGCCCAAAGCCTTTTGTTTTGCCTACTAAATCCTTAAAATAATTTAAAACCGCTGTTGCAACATCAGTTGGCAAAGGAACAAAAAAGCCAATTAGAGCGAAAAAAAAGAAAATTACAATTATTGAATAAATAAACTTTCTAGATTCTTTAATATAAGAAAGTGATAAGTTAAATTTTTCATCAATAAAATTTTCCAAAGAAAAATTTTTTTTAATTTTATTTTTCATTAGTTAAATCTCCTTGAAATCATTTGAGTTTTATTGGGATACTTCTTCTTTAAATAAAATCCGTATAAAATTCCTGCAACAAATCCTCCTAGGTGAGCAGTGTTTCCAATTGGGATATTTCCCCCAATAGAAATTAACCAAAGAAGAACAAGCATTCCTGGAGCGGCATACTTCATCTTTATAGGTATTGGAACAAACATCAAATACACTTTCAAATTTGGAGTGAGAAGCATTAAAACTCCAATTAAACCAAAAATTGCACCTGAAGCTCCGACTGCATAAGTATTAAAATCTCCTGTAAAAATTAATGAAAACAAAACAAAAAAAACACCTGCAAAAAGTCCAGCGATTAAATAAAAGGATAAATATCTTTTCTTGCCCAGAATCTTTTCAAGAAGACCTCCAACAAAAAATAAAGAAAGCATATTTGCAAAAAGATGGAAAAGTCCGGTATGCATAAACATGCTTGTCAAAAAAGACCAAACATATTTTAGTTGAAAAATATTTGAAGGCTTAAGTGCGACAGAATCTAAAGATAAAACTCCCGAAGAAATTAAAATTGAAAAGATAATGAAAAGAAAAACATTTAAAATGATAATCCAAGCTGTAGAACTAATTTTGTCAAAGAAACTTCCCCTCTGTTTTGGAAAAACTTGATAAACAGCCATATTAATTATAAAAGTAAAGATTATTTAAATTTCACTAAAAATTATTTTTTCTTAGAAGAACTTTTTTTAACTTTTTTTGATTTTACTTTTTTCACAGAAACCTTTTTTTTAGAAGGGGCTTTCTTTTTGGAAACTTTTTTGGTCTTCAAACTTTTCTTTTTGGAAACAACTTTCTTAACTTTTTTCTCTTTTTTAGGATTACCTTTAGCAAGTTTTTCCTTCTCTGCTTTTTTCTCTTTTCTTTTCTTTTCTCTTTTTCTTTTTGACTCTTCTTTCTTAAGTTCCTTTTCTTTTTCCTCTTTCTTTAATTCAACTGCTTTTTTCTTTCCAAGTTTTGCATGTTCTTTTTCTAATTCGGACTCAACAATTTTTAGTTTCTCGTCTATTTTTGCAATATTTTTTTCCATCTCACGAATTATTTTTGAATTATCTTTAACTGTAAAAATTTCTCCACACTCATCACACGTAAAATTCATTAAAAGTGCTTGATCTTCATCAAATTCAAGCCCACAAGATTCACAAGCATAATAAACTTTAGAACTTCTAACTTTTACTTGTTCTTGAATTTCCGTTTTACTTTTTACTAAAAAATCTCTTAAAAATTCTAAACATTTTAAAATTTCAAAATGCCAAAAATAAGTATACCAACCTTTTTTCTTATCTTTTTTCCTAACTGATGAGACAAGACCATAATCAGAAATTTTGTAAAGAATGTTTCTTGTCTGGTTTATAGTAATTCCTAATTTTTTTGCAATAATAAATTCATTAACATATTTAGGAGTATTAAGTAAAACTACAATTCCTTCAGCAGATTTCCCAACTACTGAAACAACAATCTCCTCTAGAAGTTTATCTAACATAAACTAACTAAAAAAGATTCCCTTAAAATAGCTTTCGGTTTAATTCCCAAAATCGGGTTAAAAAGTGACCTCTCAATTTAAGAATAACATTTTTAAAGTATATAATGCAATATATACTTAGAGGTAAAACAAATGGGATTTTTTTCTAAAAAAGAGGACAAAAAAGAAGTAAGTCTACCAAGTCTTCCAGAACTGCCAAGTTTACCCTCAGAATTTTCCGGAATGGATGAAGATTACTCAAGAAATGATGTTCATGAATTACCAAGTTTCCCAAATAGTAGCATGGGAGACAAATTTTCTCAAGAAACAATAAAAAATGCTATTTCTGGGGATGAAGAAGAGGACGAAGAAGAAATGCCCGAACAATTAATTCCAAGGCCTGATTTTAAAAAAATTCCTAGACCTACTTACAGTGGAGGAAAAGAAGAATTCTCCCCAAAAAAAATTTCAACTAAGCCTTCTGTTGAAGAGCCAAGAGAGACTGGTCCAGTTTTTATTAGAATAGACAAATTTGAAGAAGCTCTTCACGTTTTCAAAGAGACTAAAGACAAAATTGATGAAATAGAAAAACTCCTAGGAGAGACTAAAGAATTAAAAGATAAGGAAGAAGAAGAATTGGCAACCTGGGAAAAAGAAATCCAAGACATGAAAGCCCAAATAGAAAAAGTTGACAAAGATATCTTTTCCAAAATTTAAATGGGAAAAAAAACTAAATCTTTAAAAGAAAAAGTTTCTAAAGAAAAAAATCTTCCAACAAAAGTTGAAGATTCGCATTCAATTCACATTCGACTTGAAAATTCTGAAGCAGTTCAGGGAAAAAGAGATTTGCTTTCTTCAGAAATCAACCTTCTAAAAATTTTTCAAAGTATTGAAAACTTCAAAAGACTTCGTTCAATGGAAGTTAAAAAAAAGAAATTAATTTTAAAAAAATCAAAAGAAATTAAAACAAATTTATCTAAACTTGGAGCCATTCTTCCCGGTTTAAAAATTCCAAAAATTTTAAAGAAAGAAGTTTCCCAAATGAAAGAAAAAAAGGAAAAACTCTCATTTGAGATCCCAAAAAAGAAAGGAAATATTGAAGAGCAACTTCTTGAAATTCAAGAAAGACTTAATAGATTACCCCAATAGCAAAACCCATAAAAACTCTTTTTGACTTTTAATTAGCATGGATAGAATTGAACTAATAGAGAAATATACCAAATTTTTTGAAGAAAAAGGACATAAATTAATTCCCAATTATTCTCTTGTTCCTGAAAATGACCCAACAGTTCTTTTTACAACCGCGGGTATGCATCCTCTT
>CAZONG010000033.1:0-7183 GCA_964581315.1 Candidatus Woesearchaeota archaeon
GAGTCTTTTTTGGTTTACAAGAAATGGGCTTAGCCAAGTGTAAAAATCCAGAAGCTCCAAGTTTTAGATATTACCAGATTACTAAGAAGGGAAGAGAAGTTTTGAAGACGCTGTAAATTGAATTATTTAGAAATATTTATATATTTTGAAATATATCTTTTTTTACTTAAATAAAAATACTCCCAAACGTATGCATACCTATTTAAACAAAAAAGAACTAGTTATCTTAGATTCATATAGAATGATAAAGGAGGCACAATATAATAAACTTTAAATAAGGAAGTTTTCTAAAAAATACATGACTATAAAAAATATAAGGCTTGCAAGAGCTGAAAATTTAGATGGAGAAATAATAAAGAAGTTTAATCTTCCCGAGAACGGATTAGTTATAATTGAAAGTTTGAACCCTGATTTGAGGGAAAATTTTGTTGCAATTAAAAGTGGGGGGATTAGAGAATATTTGCTTTCTCTAGGAGATTTTACTGAATCTCCCATGGACTAGTTCTTTAATTTTTTATTTTGATAACAATAATCCCTACATTAGAGATAATGAGGGCGGTTACTGACAAAAATATTTCTGGTATTGGAGCTGATGCAAGGCGAAAAGCTTTTGATTTGGCAATTGAGCTTAAAAGTCTTGGAGATGTGAATATAATTCTCGAAGGTATTCTTTACGATAAACTTGAAAAAAGAATTAGTAAGGACCACGAAATATTTTTTAAAAATACTTGCATGATTGATAATTCCGCTAAAGATGTAACAAGTTATGATATCCAAAAAGCAATAAATTGGGTTGCAGAATCAGAATCTAGAGCTAGAAAGGTTATTATAATTTCTGATAGCGTTAGTGTTTATACTGGAAATAAAAATGAAAATGTTCGGGTAATAACTTCTTCTGATTTTATTTATGCTTCAAATAAAATACTTGAAATTGCAAAAAAGAAAGCCTTTATTTCAATAGATGAATTTTTACTTGCAGTTTTCTTCTTTTAAATAAATTTTTTCTTAAAATTTTATTTACTTCACAATAAGTTTTTCTTTTGGTAATTTTTTTCATTGAGGTTATCTATCTAACGGTATTTTTTTTATCCTTTCACAGTAAAGTCTATTTCCATCTTTTTTGCATTTTATGAATCCCCTTTTTTCAAATTTTTCTATTCTATTTTTTACAGTATTTGGATGCACCTTGAGATAAGATGCAACTTCAGAAGGAGTCACAACTTTATTCAATCTATTAAATGTTCTTGCTACCGCTTTTCCAATTACATCATCTTTGACTACAGGGTTTGGTTTTTTGAAAAATTTTGTCATTTTATTTTTTTGAATTTTATCGAATATTTAGATTTATCTTTTAGAGGAATTTTCATAACTACTAAGTCTCCTTTATCAAGACCTAGCTCTAGAACAACCTCTTTAGGAATTTGTATAAAATACTGAGGGGTTCTTCTTTGACCCTCTTTTCCTTCTTTTGGTTGACTTGCCTGGATTTTTACTTCCTTATGAATTTCGGTTAAAAATTCCTCTTTTTCCATGCAATATGATAATATTACAACTATTTAAATGTTACTAATTATAATATTACGTTTTTACAATAATAAAGTTTATATACCCTTTATTGTTAGTAATATTACGTTATTTCAGCAAAGTAATAGTTCAAAGGTTATGGGTCTTTGAATTGGCTTGTTTATGGGGCAAGTCAAATTAAAAGGAAGGGCATTTATGGGGTGCCCTTCCAGGAGTTTTAAAATGGAAAAACAAACAGAAATAATAAACTGGGAAAACGAAAAAGAATTTGATTGGAAAAGTTATAACGAGAGTCAAACGAAAGAGAAAGTTTTATTCTTGAAACTTTTAAAAGAACTTTGTGACACTCTTCCAAGAAAATATAGAACAAGTAGAAAAAAGCCATTCAACCTATCACAGATAGTTTTTTATCTTTGTTTGAAAAGTTATTGTATTAAAAGTGGAAGAAGAATAATTGGAGAAATAGAGCTTTGTCAAAATTTAGGGTTGATTGATAAAATTCCACATTTCAATACTTTATTCAATTATTTAAAAAATTCAGACTTAACTCCAATCTTTCAAGATTTAATCAAAGTTAGTTCTTTACCTCTAATTGCCGTTGAAAGAAAATTTTGTGGAGATTCAACTGGGATTAGTAGTAGAATACTTCACGATAGGTGGAGTCAAATAAGACAGAACTACTCAAAACATCATACTTACATGAAACTTCATGCTTCCTTTGGAACGCTCACAAACATCGTCACAAGCTGTAGAATCACCGAAGCAACAGTAAATGATACAAAGATGCTTCCTGAGTTAGTTGAAGAAACTTCTGAAAATTTTAAGCTAGAAGAATATTCATTTGACAAAGCATATTTATCAAGAAATAATTTAGAAAAGATTTGGGAAAAAGGAGCTTTGCCTTTAATTCCTTTTAAGAGCAATACAAAATCAAAAGCAAGAGGTTCAATGATTTGGAAAGAAATGTTTCAATTCTTTGAAAAGAATAATGAACTCTTTATGAAAAAATATCACTTACGTTCAAATGCAGAATCTGGATTTTTTATGATTAAGCAAAGATTCGGAGACTTAACACAGATGAGAGATGAGACAGGAATGGTTAATGATATTCTCTCAAAAGTTTTGTGTCATAACTTAATTGTGCTTTGTCAAGAAATATTTTTGTTGGGAGTTAAGGTAGACTTTGCACAATTTCGGGAACACCTTGCACAATCTATAATTTGATAATGTGCAACGCCTGGTTTACTGAAAATTTAAAACCTTTCATCCATATTTATAATTTTTAGCTCTTTGGTTGATGAAATCTTTTTCAATTTCTTCGAGGTTAGCAATGTCATGAGTTCCTCTGTCATCCCTTAGGGTTGTTATTCTTGGAAACCTGAGAGCCCATCCAGAAGAATAGTTTGGAGATTTTTGAATATCTTGGTAATGAACCGTCACTACAATCTTTGGTTTTATTTTAACGGTTTTTCCGTCTTCCTTAGTGATTAAAGGTTTTAATTTTTCATTTAATTCATCAAACCCTACCCCCTCAGTAGATTTTTCTTTTATTCCTGTTCCAACTTTTCCGATTTCTAAAAATTTGTCGCCGTCTCTACAAGAGAGAATAAAACTTGAAATCCATCCGGAACGTTTTCCAGTTCCCCATTCTCCCCCCGTGATTACTAAATCAAGTTCATTTTGTTCTGGTTTAAGTTTGAGCATATTTCCAACTCTTCTTCCGGGTTTGTAGGGAGCGTCCAAATTTTTAAACATAATCCCTTCCTGGTTTTCTTTCAAAGCTTTTTTATAAAATTCTTCAACTTCTTTTTTGTTTGAAGTAATTTTCATTTTTGAAGAAATTAATTTATAAGGGTGAGGTGTTACAATTTTTCTAACTAATTCAGCTCTTTTTTTAAATGGAGTTTCAAGTTCATTTTTTCCATTGTAAAAAAGAACATCAAAAACATTTACTTCAACTGGGAGTTTTTCTGAAAGTTGTTTTATGTCATACTTTCTTCTAATTCTTTGAGAAACTGCTTGAAAGTCAGTATACTTTTTTGTTTTTTTGTCATAGCCTACAGCTTCAGAATCTAAAATAAAAGAGTCTCCTTTTACAAATTCTTTAATGTAATTAATTACTTCGGGAAACTGTTTTGTAACATTTTCTAAACTTCTTGTAAAAAGAGTAACTGTGTTTCCTTTTTTGTGTATAAGAAGTCTAAACCCATCGTACTTATATTCAATCGCTAAGGGTGTTCCTAAATGCTTGAATGCGTCCTCAATATCATTTGCTTTTTGTGCAAGCATTGCTTTAATTGGTTTACCGACTTCTAACTTTATTTTTTCTAAATCCGAAACGTCTCCACTTTTCGCGGCAACAAAAACTTCTTTTAAATCATTTGAACGGTCTATTGCTCTTTGGAGGTCTTCATCATATTCTTTATTGTTTTTGAAAAAGGCTTTGAGAAGAGCATATTTTATTGTTGACTCCTGAACTCCAATTCGTAAATCTCCAATTAAGGTCCTAATTAAATAAAGAGATTCGGTAGGATTTGCTGAAGTTAAAAGTTCGGTAATTAAGGACAACTTTTTTTCAACAGTTCCTTTTCCCTCGAGTTCTGGTAGTTTTCTTAAGTTATTAATTACTTTTTCAACGGTTAAAATATGTGTTGCGAGAGTAGTTTGTTTTTTTTCTTTTGTTAATTCTTTTGCAACTTCTCCAATGTCCCCAATTTTTTTCCAAAGAGCGGTAACTTTTTTTGAATCAGTGCCGACTGCTTTTGAAATTGCTTTAATTGCAAGTTGATTTGAAATTCCAATTTTTCTTTCGTCGTAAGCAGGATAAATGTCTCCTTGTAAAAGATACATCAAGTCAGAATCTTTTTCGTTTACGTCTTCAAGAAATTTTGAAAGTATATCTATTTTTTCAAGTCTTTTAGTTGTAGAAGAAAGTTCATCATAAACCTTAGCAAGTTTTTCATACCTCATAAACAAATTAAGAAGTTAGTATTTTTAAGACTTGAGTTTAGGAGTTTTTATTTTTGGACTTTTTGTTTTCTTTATGTGAACCATGTAATATTCCCAAATGGAAGTTATGATTACGACTGCTTGAAGGATTATGAAAATTGTGTCATTTATGCTGACGGAGTACAATAGAAGTAATATTGCTCCAAGAGTAAGTAAGAGATAAGTGTATTTTTTTCTTGTTAAAGTTTTAATTGAAAAATAATTTCCTAAGACCACTATAAGTAAACCAATAACCGCAAGAATCCTATAAATTATCTCGTCCATGAAAAGAATTAGGGATTACGGGTTTTTAAAATTATTTTTAATTAGAATTCCAAAGTGCTTTCCAGAATTGATCATATGATTCTGCAGCAACCTTATTATTTATTAAAATTCCAAGAGGTTTTTCAATCCAAAGGATTATTCCAATTTTCTCCCCTCTAATTATTGTTTCGGTTAAGGGTTCGAATCCAACTTTTGTAAATTTGTATTCTGTTTTTGGATATTTGTTTTTTTGAACCCAGTTTTTTAAAGATTCATTGAAAAGTAATTTTGCTTTAATCCCTTTAGCGGACCTTTTTTTGTGATAGTTGTGCCAGAAGATTTCTCCCATCATAAGAGAATTTTTTGAAGAACCAAAAGTATGGTGCTCTTTACCACTTGCTTCCAAGAGTTCATAAAGGAGTTCTTTAATTCCTTTAATTCCTTTGAAAGTTGTTATTTCGGATGTTACCTTTGCTGATTTTTGTTTTTCTAAAAGTTTTGGGAGTATTTTTTCAAATTCTTCTTTTTTGGTTTCAATGTACTCTGAAATGTGTTTGGGATTTGCTGCTTGGTAATTTTTTCTTTGTCCTCTTTTAACGAAAGAAACAAACCCTTTCTCTATAAGTTTGTTAATTGTTGAATGAACTACTGAACTTTGAAGTTGAGATTTTTCTATTATTTGTCCCGCCGACGATGAGCCAAGTTCGAGAAGAGTTAAATAAACTTTTATTTCAGCGTTAGTGAATCCTAAGTCTGAAAGTATTTGTGTCTCCATTTATTTAGTAAACTTTTAGGATTTTTAACTCTTTCTTTTCTCCTCCTTTTTTGGAGAGTAAATGTTTAATTACTGTATATCTATTACTATATTAAAGTAATAACAAATTACTGAAATAGAAACAAAATGAAAACACAAACAAAACAAATTCAACAAAGAAATGAGCAACTTAGTTGTGACTTTACAGAAAGAGGAGAAGGAGGTAAAATTTAAGATGAAAATAGAGTCAGTTGTTTCAAAATTAACTGTGCCTTGTCAGGGGAAAGAAATAAATTTTCGTTTTCCTAGTTTTGAGGGTACTTTTGAGAAAGTGGGAGATAGAATCCGACAGGAAAACTTATCTTTTCCATCTTCTTCAGAGGTTGCTTCCTTGATTTTCGATGCTTGGAAAAATCCGGAAGGAAATTATGAGAAAGAGATCTTGAAATCTGGGGCTTTTTGGGAATCTACGGGGAATTTATATCTTCCAAGAGATTGGTATCAGGGATTAAGAAATGGGGTAATCCTTTTCGATGCTAATTCTTATGGTGTTCTTGACCGCTCTAGTTTTTACTCTGATACCGAGAGATTAATTAATTATGTGAAAGAAGGTTTTGCGAAGTTTATCTCCTATGGATTTAAAATGGGAGATCAAAAACCTTCTGAACTTGAAAAAAACGCTTACATTCTAGCAAGATATGGAGAAGAAGGGGCACAAAAGATTGCAGAAATTGCTTCAAAATATTCTTCGACCGGTTACCTTTCAACTCAAGGTCCTGATTTGGATGAACCGAGTTTTGGAGTTTCTTCGTTATATCAAAATTGGGATGGAGGAAGGTTGGGAATCTCTGGAATTAGTGATTATAATTTTGGTAGACAGACTGCTTTCGCAACATTTTATAAAAGGCAATAAATCAATTCTTTATTATTTTTTATTTTCTTGCTTCTAAAAAAAGTTCATTAACTTTTTCCCAATTTATTACATGGAAAAAAGCTTCAATGTAATCAGGTCTTTTATTTTGGTATTTTAAGTAATAAGCGTGTTCCCAAACATCAATTCCAAGAACAGGAGTTAATCCAAAAGAAATTGGAGACTCTTGGTTTTTAGAGTGAAAAACTTCAAGTTCTTTTTTTTCTTTATTATAAACTAACCATGCCCAACCACTTCCAAAGACAGTTACAGCAGCTTCGGTAAAGGTTTTTTTAAAATTTTCAAAAGAACCAAATTTTTTGTTTATCTCTTCAGCAATTTCTCCCTTCATTTCAACATCTTTTTTTAAAATTTGCCAGAAGAAATTGTGATTAAAGACTCCTCCGCCGTTGTTTATTACTGCAGTTTTTATTCCTTCGGGAATTGCACTTAAGTTTTCTAAAATTTCTTCAACGGGTTTTTCTTGAAGTTCTGGATTTTTTTCTAAAGCCGCATTAAGTTTGTTAACATATCCTTGATGATGTTTAGAATAGTGAATTTCCATAGTTTCCTTATCTATGTAAGGCTCAAGTGCATCATACGCATATCCAAGTGGTTGTAATTCATGTACCATTTTTTAAGATGTATGAAAAAGAATTCATTCGTTTAAATAATTTTCGGGTCCCAAAAATTATTTATATGCCGATTTATATTGGTATATATGTGGGTTTTAAAATTTCAGT
>CAZONG010000034.1:0-7152 GCA_964581315.1 Candidatus Woesearchaeota archaeon
TTTAAGAATATCCTTGTATAACATATTTTAAGTTAGAAAAAGAAGTTTAAAAATTTAATTTAATTAAAAAGTTTTAATTTGAATCTCTGAGTATCAAAAAACTTTTATATTCAAATTTGTTTACCCTCCTAATGAAAAATTTAAGAAATATTGTTCTTACTTTGCCACTTGTTTTTCTTTTATCTGGGTGCAGTTATAAAATGCTTGTTGGAGAAAAATCTTATCTTTTAAATAAAAAAGAAGTTCAATTTTCATACACTTTTCCGGACGGGATTTTTGAAGAGGGGGCCTTTTGCGTTGAGTCCATGGACAGCCTTGGAAATAAAAGTGAATTTATTGATAAAGGAAACGATAAAAAATTAGATTATGCGGAAGTGAGGGATAAATCAAACAAACTAATTGAAAGTTTTGGGAAGGCTTCATGGAAAAATAAAAATTATCTGGGAAAAAATAAAGAAATTCCTAAAAAATTTAGAAATGAATTTAATTTTTATTCAAATTTTTTTGTGAATAAACAAAATAGGGGAGAACTTTAAATCTTTTTAACTCCTTGACCCTCTTTTCCGTCGAGAACTTGAAATCCCAATGTTTTAATCTTATCTCTTAATTTATCTGCTTCGCTCCAATCTTTTTCTTTTCTTGCAACTTCTCTTTTTTTAAGTAGTTCACTTACTTCTTTTGGAATCGCTAACCTTTCTTTTTCCAAAAGTTTAAGCCCAAAAACTTCATCAATTTTTTTAACAGTTTGATATTTCCCAATTGCTTTTTCATCACGAACTAATTTCCAAAGAACTTGAAGGGCGTTGGGGGCGTTAAAGTCATCGTCCATTTCTTTTTCAAAATCTTTTAAATATTTTTCATTTGTTTTTTTATCATCTTCTAACTTTTCACAAATATTTTTTAATCTTTCAACAGAACTTTTTGCATTTTCTAAAGTTTCAGTTGAAAAATCAATTGGTTTTCTGTAATTTGTTGAAATAAATAAATACCTTACAGTCTCGGGGGAATAAACTTTTAGCAATGCTTTAATTGTAGAAAAATTTCCTTTTGACTTACTCATTTTTTCCTTACCCGTATTTAAAAAACCAGTGTGCATCCAATACCTTACAAGGGGTTTTTTCCCTGAAATGGATTCCATTTGAGCAATTTCAGCTTCGTGATGAGGAAAAATTAAATCTAAACCTCCCCCATGAACATCATACTGAGAACCAAATTCTTTTTCTGTGATTGCTGTGTCTTCAATGTGCCAACCGGGTCTCCCTTCCCCGAGTGGAGTTTTCCATGAAGGCTCTCCAACTTTTTTGAATTTCCATAAACAAAAATCTCCAGAATTTCTTTTTTCCTCATTTTCATCTATTCTTGAAACTGCATCTTCTCCTTCTACTAACTTTCTTCTTGCAAGTTTTCCATATTCAGAATCTTTACTTAAATCAAAATAAATTCCGTCAGAAATTTTATAGGCATACTCTTTTTTAATTAATCTCTCAACCTGAGAAACAATCTCTTGGATGTAATTGGTTGCATTTGCATATTTTGTTACTGAATCAATCCCTAAACTTTTCATGTCCTCCAAATAGGCTTTTTTATATTTTTTTACAATGTCTTTCCAATCTACTTTTTCTTCATTTGCTTTTCTTATGATTTTGTCATCAATATCTGTTATATTTTGTAAGTAGAAAACTTTGTAACCCTTGAACCTTAAGTATTTCACAATAATATCAAATTGGGTGTAAGTTTTTGCGTGACCGAGGTGGGAAAAGTCATAAACTGTTGGCCCACAAACAAAAAGGTTTACCTCTCCTTTTTTAATTGGTTTAAAAGTTTCTTTCTTTCTTGAGAGGGTACTATATATTTCTAAAGCCATTCAAAACTAAAGTTAATCGGATTTAAAAAAGTAAGGGAAAATTATTGGAATGTGACTTGGATGTCTGCTGTTGAGTATGCTACTCCATCTTTGTCCACATTAATATTGTAAACAACTGTACATGGAGGGGTATTATCTGTAAGAGTAAAAGTTACTAATCTTGGATTTTCTAAACTATTTCCTGGGCCGAGTGGAAAACTTCCTTGACCTCCAGTAAGATAAGAATTTGCAATTTGAGTGGTCATAGTATTTCCGCACTTTGAAACATCGCTTGCTTCAACGCTAAAATTAAATGTTGCTTGGTCTACTCCATTATTATAAACTGAAAAAACAAAACCTTTTGGAGGAACAGTCCCTTTCTTTACAGTAATTTGTCTAGCTGGAGGATAAACTGCCAATTTTGAAGCTTTTCCATCTGAAAACATTTGATTAATTTGACTTGTAAGTTGAACTGAAACTGCATCTACTGCATCATTTGAAGTGTTGAAAATTTTACTAATAAAGAAAATTCCTAAAACTAAAACACTCATTAAAAGAACAATCGTAACAATTGTCCCAACGGACATTTCCATCGCACCTTTAGTGTTTTTTTTATTCATATTTTTATGCTCCAATGATTGAAGAGGCATTGTAAGCCAAGAAAATTGTTAATGCCAAAACCACAATACTAACTATTAAAGCAATTATGTTCAATCTCTTTCCTTTATATGAAAATTCTGAATTTTCTTTTTTGGAAAAGACTAATCCAATTATAGAAAGTATTAAACCAGCAAAAGGAGAAACAAATGCTTCAACGATTGCAACAATTCCTAAAACGTAAGAAATCAATCCTGAATAAGAACTAATTCCTTTTTCAGTAGAACCTTTTTTTGTCACCATCTTCCTTTTCAAAAGAATTGTTTCTTTATAAAAGTTTTCTTAGTTTTTGATTTAACAAACTTTAAAAAAGAATCCAACTCTCTAATTTAGGTATGGGAATGTAGCAATAAAGGAAACCCGAGTTTTCCCTTATGAACCCTTCCTTTAATTCGGAACGCAACTTCTTTTGTTGCCTCCGAGGAAGTTATAAGCTACATTCAAATTTCAAAAAGGGAATGTAGCTCAGCGGGAGAGCACATGACTGAAGATCATGGTGTCGGGGGTTCGACTCCCCCCATTCCCATTTCTTTTCTCCACAATCCATAAATAGAGTGAATGTTCTATTTTTGCATGTGCGGAATAATTGGTTACATTGGTGAAAGAGAAGTTGTGCCTTTACTGATTAATGGCCTTAAAAAACTTGAATACCGTGGATATGACAGTGCGGGAATTTGCGTTATTCAAAAAGGCGAACTTGAATTAATTAAAAAGAAAGGCAGAATTTCTGAATTAGAAAAAGAAGAAAAATTAAAAAAAATTTTTGGGGAGGTGGGAATAGCCCACACTCGTTGGGCAACTCACGGAAAACCAGATGAAATAAATTCTCACCCTCACCTTGATTGCAAGAATGAAATCTCAATTGTGCACAATGGAATTATCGAAAATTACTCTTCCTTGAAAAAAATACTTCTTAAAGAAGGCCACAAAATAATTTCTGAAACAGATTCTGAAATTATCGCTCACTTAATTGAAAAATTTTATGAATCTGATTTAGAGGAAGCGGTAACAAAAGCCACTCGACTTTTGGAAGGGGCTTTTGGACTTGCGGTAATTTCAAAAAAAGAAGAAAAAATTGTAATTGCAAAAAGAGGTTCACCAATTTTAATTGGAGTTGGGGAGCATGAAATGTTTGTTGCTTCAGACGTTTCTCCTATTTTGGAATACACAAACAAAATAATTTATTTGTCTGACGATGAAATTGGAGTCGTTAGAAAAGACAGCTACATAATAAAAAATTCAAAAGGAGAAGAAATTGACAAAAAAATTCATGAAATCAAATGGACAATTGAACAAATTGAAAAAGGAGATTTTAAACATTTTATGCTCAAGGAAATTTTTGAACAACCTGAAATTATACAAAATACTCTTCGTGGAAGAATAAAAGATGAAAAGATAAAACTAACTTTAAATTTGGATTTAAAAAAAATAAAAAGGATTGTTTTAACTGCTTGTGGAACTAGCTGGCATTCTGCACTAATTGGGAAACATTTAATTGAAAAATTTTCAAAAATTCCTTGTGAAGTTGATTATGCTTCGGAATTTAGATATAGAGACCCCTTAGTTGACGAAGAGACTTTAGTGGTTGCAATTTCTCAGTCGGGAGAAACTGCGGACACTCTTGCCGCAATTAAAGAATCTAAAAATAAAAATGCAAAAACACTTGGAATTGTAAATGTTGTTGGTTCAACAATTTCAAGAGAAGTTGGATCTGGAATTTACCTTCACGCTGGACCTGAAACGGGGGTTGCTTCAACGAAAGCATTTAGTTCTCAAGTTGTTGCCCTTCTTCTTTTGTCGTTATACTTAAGGCAAGAAAAAGGTTTAGAAATTGAAAAGGAATTAATTAATGAAATTTATAACCTCTCTGAAAAAATTGAAAAAGTTTTAGAAAATTCTGAAAAAATAAGAGAGATTGCAAAAAAGTTTAAAGACAAAGAAAACTTTTTGTATTTCGGGCGTGGAATAAATTTTCCAGTTGCTCTTGAAGGGGCCTTAAAATTAAAAGAGATTTCTTACATTCATGCCGAAGGATATCCAGCTGCTGAAATGAAACACGGCCCGATTGCTTTAATTGACAAAAACCTTCCAGTAGTTTTTCTTGCGACTAAAAGCTCTTTATCCTCGAAAATTTTGAGTAACATTGAAGAAGTTTATGCGAGAAATGGAAAAATCATTACCATCATAAATGAAAAAACTCCGGAACTTGAAAAATTTTCTGAAGAAATGATTTTTGTTCCAGAAACTATTGAAGAACTTTCTCCAATTTTGAATGTGGTCTCCCTTCAACTCTTGGCTTATCACATTGCCGACTTAAAGGGGCTTGACGTCGACAAACCAAGAAATCTTGCAAAATCAGTTACTGTTGAATAAACTTTTCAGGACATAAATATTTATAAAAAAGAAAGGGTTTGCTTTTTTATGACCGTTAAATATAGGTTTGACCCTGGATATGAAGGTTACAAGGTTTCAGTTGATGAATCTCCTGAAAAAATCCTTGGAAAAAATTATCTTGATTTTGTTGACGACCTTCTCAAAAACGAATACTCTTCTAGTCAGGTGGAATTAATTGGTTTTGAACCAAGAGAAGAAAAAACCGGAAAAAACCTTCTTTCTATCATTGAAGATAAAAAACTTCTAGAGGACCAATTAGTTTGTGTCCATAGTGGACTTGAACTTCCATTGGATAAGAAATAAAATAAGAATTCTCAAGATAAAAAAAGTTAAGTTGGAGTAGGCCACCTTCTGTCGTTTGCTGGTTCAATTTCTTGACAGACCAAACGTGCTAACATCCGACTAAGCGGGCGTACATTAAAGTTACCCTTGCATCAACCAAGGTGCGCGTTTCACATTTCTCGTCTCTGTAGCAGAGCTTTGCCTCGCGACAATTTCCCTTTCGGAAAATGGTTTTTTCTTTGAAATTTTGTTTCAAAGGATGGGCGGACCTTCCTAGAAATCCAGAAATCATTATATTCATTTCTTGGTAATTTAATACCAGGATTCCTTATTAGCTCCCCAACTTAACAATAATTTGACAAAAGTTAATTTTATAAACCTTCTCTTTCTCTCAAAACTATCCAATTAACTACATCATCGAATTCCTTTGTTCTGGAATCAGATGCATACTGTAGAAGGATATTGAAAAGAAAATGGCAATAAATGATGACTTAATGTTAGCTCTAAAAGAGCTACGAAAAAACGAAGCAAGAAAGTTTAAACAAACTGTAGACTTAATTGTAAACTTGCAAAAGTTTGAAGTTAAAAAAAATCCTCTTAACCTTTTTATCCGAATTCCCCATAAATCTAAAGACAAAAAAGTTGCTGGTTTTTTTGAATCCAAAAGTGAATTTGTTGACACAATAACTGAACTAGATTTTAAAAAATATTCAGACAAAAAAAAGTTAAAAAATTTGGTAAAGAAATATGATTTCTTTGTTGCTCAAGCAAAACTTATGCCAAAGGTTGCAACTGTTTTTGGTAGAGTTTTAGGTCCAGCAGGAAAAATGCCTTCACCACAAATGGGAATTGTTCTTAATGCTGATGAAAAATCAATTAGTGACTTAAAAGAAAAAATTAATACAAGTTTAAGAATCCGTGCTAAAGAACCTTCAATCAAAATCGCAATTGGTAAGGAAGATATGAAAGACGAAGAAATTGTTGAAAATGCTTTGGCTGTTTATAACGAACTTATTAAAGCTCTTCCAAGAGACAAAGAAAACATCAAAAATGTCGAAATAAAATTCACCATGACTAAACCAGTGAAAATAAAGGTAAGATAAAAATGGCAAAAAAAATTCAAACTAAAACGTCTAAGCACATCCCTAAGTCAAAAATAAAATCTGTAAAAGAATTAACTGATTTAATCAAAACTAAAAAAACTATTCTTGTTGCAGACATTTCAAACATTCCTGGTTCACAATTTCAACAAATTGGTAAAAAACTTCGAGGAAAAGCAGTTGTTAAAGTTCCAAAGAAAAATTTATTTTTAAGAGCCCTTGACGAAGCTAAAGTTGAAAAAGCTAAAGAATTAAAGGATTATTTGACTAAACCAGTTGCTCTTCTTTTTTCGGAAATGGATTCTTATGAATTGGCTGCTGAATTAATCAAAAATAAAAGTCCCGCAAAAGCAAAAGCTGGACAGGTTGCTCCAAGAGATTTAGAAATTCCAGCTGGGCCAACCGACTTAGTTCCTGGACCAGCAATTTCAGAACTTGGTGCACTTGGAATCCAAATTCAAATTCAGGGTGGAAAAATTGAAATTAAGGCTCCAAAAGTTATTACAAAAGAAGGAACTGTTATTAGCGAAAGTGCTGCAGCAATGCTTGCTAAACTAAACATTTTGCCATTCACTATTGGTTTTATTCCTGTTTCAGCTTACGACTCTAAAGAAAACAAAATTTACGCAAACATTGTAATTGATTCAGTTGGAACACTTGAATTACTTAAAGATTCTTTTGCAAGAGCTCTTGCATTCGGAGTTTCAATTGGACACTTTAATTCTCAAACAGTTCCACTTATGATTCAAAAAGCTGCTAGACAAGAAAGAAGATTGATTAAAGTTATAAATGGTGAACCAGATGAAGTTGTTGCACCCGTAGTTGAAAAAACACATGCTCCTGAAGAAAAAAAGGAGGAAAAACACGAGAGTTCAA
>CAZONG010000035.1:0-7114 GCA_964581315.1 Candidatus Woesearchaeota archaeon
GAACCTTATTTTAGAGAACCCTTTCATTAAGTTTAATCCTTTTTTATTAATTGGAACAACCTTTATTTTATTTTCAGTTTTCTTTTTGTTATCGAGGCAGCCTTTAGATGTTATAATCATTCCAACGGGGGGTGGGGAATGGGACCCAAATGATAAAATATATTCAGTAGATAAGGAAAGGGCACAAACTGGTTTAAAACATAAAAATGATTTAAAGGAAAATAAATATTTTTTAATAAGTGGGTATATGGGAAGAGGACCAAAGGAAGTTGGAGAAGGTCAAAGTTATTCCATTTACAAATTTTTGAGAAAAAACGGGGTAAAACCAAGTCAAATGATTATTGAAGGAAAATCCCATGATTCCCTTGAAAATGTTTTATATAGCCTAAAAAAAGTTAAGGAAAAAGAAGAAAAGCTTGGGGTCAAAAAACCATGGAATGTTGCATTTGTTTCTTATCCAGATCACCTTAAGAGATTTGAGGATTTTGAAAAGGCAGCTATAAAGAAGGGATTTTTTGATAAAAAAAGTTTTAAATTTTACAATATTCCGACAGAAGAAAATTCTTTGGAGAGATCTTATGAAAATTCATTTGCAAGAAAAATTTTACACAGATATAAAATAAGTTCAATGGATCGTTACAAATCAAAAGATGGCCGAGTGAAGTATGTAAATAAAACAGATCCAGTTCTTTCTTTTATTAAAAAATTAGAGGAATTTTATAAAAAAATTCTAGGGGAGAATTAGTTTAGAAATGATTATAAACCCTCCACAAATAAGAAAATTATGAAACTCAATTTAAGAGAATTTCCAAGATATTTCCAAGAGGAAATGGAACAAAAAATGGATAAAGAAGCGTTTGGAATAAAAAATAATAGTTATAACTATGGGCCTTATTTTTTTAATTTGTCTAATGGAGAAAAAGTGGTGTTTACCTATTCAAAACCAAGGATAAGCCCTTCAACTGTAGGAGAGAAATATGTGAATGTTGAAGGAATTGAAATCTCTCCAAAAGGATTTTTTAAATTTCTTAAGAAAAGAATGGTAAAAATAATACCAAAAGAAGACCAGGAAAAAATAAAGCTAAACTTTTTAGAAAAAATTTCAGGGGAGCTCCCAGAAATAAAAGAGGTTTCTTTTTCAGATTAAAAATTAGTTTTCTTTTTCAGAATTTTTTTCTTCTTTAGCTTTTTCTTCAACTTCTTCAGCTTCTAAATCCAAATCAAGAAGTTCTTTATATTTGTCTTTAAACATTTCAATAAAACTTTTTGCCCCCTTAGGAACTTTTATAATTAATTTTTTACCCGTAACGTTAAACTCAAGTTTTCCTCTAAAGAAAAATTCATTTAAGGCTTTCACTTTTTCATTTAAGTCTTCAACCTTTTCTAAAACTTTTACATCATACTCAAGATTTTTTCCGGACAAAGGATGATTAAAGTCAACAATAACTCTTCCACTTGAAACGGTTAAAACTTTTGCAACTTTCCCATCAAAATTAAAAACACTTCCAGGAATTGGATTTAAATTTGCTTTTTTAAATTCATTTAAGGGAACCATTCGAATTAATTTTGGATCTCTTTTACCAAATCCTTTTTCGGGCGAAACATTTATTTTAAATTCCCCAAGGTCCTTTCCAACTAAAAATTCATCGACTCCTTTAAGGAACATTTCCTCTCCAAGGCAAAAAACTAACGGTTCAGCTTGAACTTCGTGGTTGTGTCCTTGATGGAGCTTTTGCAAATGTTCTTTAGTGTTAGAATCAAAAACTTCTCCGTCTTTTATTCTTCCAGTGAATTCAATTTTAATAAAATCTTTTTTATTTAACATTTTATAAAATTGAATTGAATGTTTAGTTTATAAAATTAATTGAGTTCAAAACAAAATTCTAAAAATTTATAAAGGAACTTTTTTTAATTTAATCATGGTTCAAAAAATTATTAATGCAACAGAGGCGAGAGTCGGTACAAATTTGATTCTAGAAGGGGAATTTTATACTGTTAAAAAAATGGATGTTTCTAAAACCGGTAAACACGGACACGCAAAATGTCGTATTGAAGCAGAAAACATGGTTTCAGGAAATAAGAAAGTTTTCGTTACGCCAGGTCATGATAGATTTGAAGTTCCAATGGTTAACAAAAATAAGGGACAAGTTCTTTCAGTTTCAGAAAATAACGCAAGTATAATGGATTTAGATTCATTCGAGACAATTGAAGTTTCAGTTCCATCAGAATTACACGGACAAATTGGAATTAATGACAACGTGGAATATTGGAATGTCGAAGGAACTCTCATTTTGAAAAGGAAAGTTTAAACTTTTCTTAGATTTTTTCCAATCAAAAACCTTTAAAAACCATTTCTTTCTAAAATAATCATGGCAACTAAAATTCCAGAAGCAATAAACAGACTTTTCAAAAATATGTTTATTTGTGAAAGATGTAAAACAAAAATAAGAGCAGACCCTCAGAAAATTTTGAAAGGGAAAGTTAGATGTAGAAAGTGCGGGAAAGCTCAATTCAGAGTTTTGAAAAAGAGTAAATAATTTTTAAGTTTTTAATAAACCACCATTCTTATAAACTTGTTTTTCGAGTTAAATTAAGGTGAAAAAATGAGCGTAATGTTTTGGGATTTAATGTTGTTAGGAATTTTCTTAGTCCTTATTACAACTTTTTTATTTATTGAAAGAAAGAAAATTAAAAGAGAAGGTTTACTTTTTCTTTATCACACTCAATGGGGTGTAAAGTTAATTGAAAGAATCGGAAAAAAATACGAAAAGCCCCTAAAAATTTTAAGTTATGTTTCGGTTGTAATGGGTTATTTATTAATGATTTTAATGATTTACTTTTTTGTAAAAATTTTAATTGTTTATCTTTTTCAAGCAGACGTTGTAAGAGCAATAAAACTTCCACCAATTGCCCCTTTAATTCCATACCTCCCACAAATTTTCAAATTAAGTTGGTTACCTCCATTTTATTTTTCATATTGGGTTTTGATTCTTGCAATAGTTGCAATTCCTCACGAATTCTTTCATGGAATTTTTGCTAAAATTGCAAAGATAAAAGTTAAGTCAACTGGTTTTGGTTTTTTCCCTTTCTTCTTTCCAATTTTTCCTGCAGCTTTTGTAAGTCCAGATGAAAAGCAATTAAATAAAGCAAAAAAGTTTGACCAGATGGCAGTTTTGTCGGCGGGAACTTTTGCAAATGTTTTAACTGCAATTGTTGGAATCGCTTTAATGGTTGGAATTTTTGCAATGTTCTTTTCTCCAACAGGAGTCGTTTACAATGATTATGCTTATGGTGTTGTGAATCCAAATTCAATTACTTCTATAAATGGAGTAAATTTAACAAACACAACTTATGACAAAGTTCTTAATTTTAATATTTCAGGAGCTCAAAATAAAATTGTTGTAGGAAATGTTACTTTTGTCGGAGTCAAAGGGTTTTCTTCAGGAGGAGAAGTTGCACTTTATTATGATTCGCCGGCGATAGAAAATAATTTAAGCGGAGCAATTACTAAAATTGACGGAAAACAGGTAACGAGTTTAGACGAACTTTCTTCAATAATTAGTAGCCACAACGTCGGAGATAATGTAACAGTCTCAACTTTTGATGGGAGAGAAAATTCAGAAAAAACAATCCAACTTCAAAGTTCACCCGAAGGAAAACCCTGGATTGGAATTACTTTTTTAACACAAGAAAATTCTGGAATTTTAGGTTTCTTAAGTATGCCCCAGTCATATGGAAATTCATATGTAATAAATTCAACGGTTTATTTTGCGTCTTCACCGATTACAAAATTCATCTATGACTTTTTTTGGTGGTTAGTTCTAATTTCATTTAGTGTAGCGTTAGTAAATATGCTTCCAGTTGGGATTTTCGATGGTGGAAGATTTTTCTACTTAACAGTTTTTGCAATAACTCGTTCAGAAAAAGTAGCTGAAAAATCTTTCAAAATTTTAACCGCAATTTTCATAGGGCTTTTGGTTTTACTAATGTTCTTTTGGGCCAAAGCTTTTTTTTAATTTTATAAAAAAGATATAAATATTTATTAAGCTTTGAAGATTGTGAAAATAATGGAAACCTCTGGAAATTTTTATAAACTATACCGGGAAAATGAAAAAGAATTTTTTGACAAATTAAAAAAAGAAGGTTTTAAAATTGAAAAATTTAATAATGGTTATTCCTGGATTTCTTTTCCTAATATTAGCCCTTTCTTTTTAGCTGAAATTTACGAAAATGGAAGAATACTTTTATACAATAAAGAAGAAAGATACAAAGACAACAAATCTCTTCAAAAAAAAGTTTCAGAACTTGAAGAGATAATTAAAAAAATTTAACCCTTCCATAATTCTTTTAAACAATCCCATTTTTCTTCATACATGGTTCAAGAATTATCAAAAGAAAGACAAGAACAATTGAATGCCATGCAAAAAAGAATTCTAACTAGACAAGGTTATCGTCTTGTTGGAAGTCACTCTGCTGTTAAGATTTGTGAATGGACAAAAAAATCTCTTCGTGGAGAAGGCAACTGTTACAAATGCACTTTTTATGGAATCAGAAGTCATCAGTGTTTACAAATGACTACAAGCATGTTTTGTGCTTCACGTTGTAAATTTTGTTGGCGAGGACAAAAGGCACCCGTTGGTAAAGAGTGGTATGGCCCAATTGATTCCCCTGAACACATAATTAATCATTCAATTGACAATCACTTAAGTCTCTTGGAAGGTTTTAACTCTAACAAAAAAATAACTCCAACTAAGAAAGAAGAATTCAAAGATGTTAGACATGTTGCACTTTCTTTAACAGGGGAGCCAATTACTTATCCATTGATAAATGAAATTCTTGAAGCGTTTCACAAAAGAAGAATCTCAACCTTTTTGGTTACTAATGCTCAATTTCCAGAACAAATCGAAAAAATAAAAAAAGTAACTCAACTTTATTTGAGTATTGACGCTCCAACAAAAGAAAAATTAAAAACAATTGACCGTCCACTTTTTGATGATTACTGGGAAAGAATGAATAAATGTTTAGATTTACTTTCAACTCGTAAATACAGAACTTGCATTAGGTTAAGTATGATTAAATCAGAAAACATGGATAATTTTGAAGAATACGCAAAACTTATTCATCGAGGTTCACCGGACTTTATAGAGCTTAAGTCTTACATGTGGGTAGGAGAAAGTCAAAAGCATTACAAGGTTCAAAATATGCCTTACATGGACGACATGAAAGAATTTACAAAAAAACTTCTTGAAAAGTTACCTGAATATGAATACCTTTCACGTCACGAACCAAGTCGAGCAATCCTTTTAGGAAAAAAATCTTTAAACAAAAAACACTGGATAAATTTTCCAAAGTTTTTTGAGTTGGTTGAAAGTGGAGAAGATTTCACAGCAGAGGATTATTGTTCAGAAGTTATGCAACCAAATAAATAACTAAATTGATTTTTTATATTTCTCTGATTTTCTTTTTAAAATTTCAAATTTTTCTTTAGAGATTCTTTCGTATTTGTAATCTTCAGAAATAGAAATAATTTTTCCTTTTTTAACTTCAAGTTCAAGGTCAGAAACTTTATTAATGTGCCCTTTCCCCATATCAATTTTTGATTCATCACCGTCGATATGTAAGGTATAACCAAGTCCTCCGACACTCCATTTATCTTTAATATGATAAAATCCTTCATCACCACTCATAAAAACAAAAAATATTTTCTGTTTATAAAAATTATTGTTCTATAAGTAAACAATTCCTTCTTTTGTTAAAGCGCAGAATCGAATACCGACGGGAATGTTAATTAAAGCAGAAACAAGAGCCATATGTTCTTTTCCGTCTCCTGATGCAATTGAAAGTGCTACTTCCATTCCTTCAAATTTATCTTTAAGCTTTTTAGAAAGTTCTTCTTTTAAATCAACTAATTTTTTATCCAAATCTACTTTTACAAATTCAAATTTTTTTTCGTGAGTGAAATCTTTTGCAAAGTCACTTCCAACAAGAATTATTTTATCCCATTCCCCAAACTTCATAAGTCCAGAAACTTGAGCCCAAGTTCCTTCGCCTTTACTCAGTAATGCAATTAATTCCATAAAAAACAAAATCAAAATTCATTTATAAAAATTATCGTGATAAAAAAAGATTTCAACAAAAAGACAAGTAGTGGAGAAGCGAATAAAGGCACAAGAAAAATACTAAAATAAAGCTTTTAGTAACTCTATGCTGAAAACCTCGCCGAAGCTCGGTTCTTACACAAGAGTTCTATCAACGTCATCTTCTATGACGGCCTTCGTTATCTCGTTTTGCGGATGGCTTCGAGCTTAGATGCATTCAGCTCTTATCCACACAATGCGTAGCTATGCGGCCTGCAAAATTACAACCGCTCACCAGAGGCATCCAAGTACCGTTCCTCTCGTACTAGATACTTGTTCCACTCAGACAACAACACACCTAGTAGATATCATACAAACTGTCTCGCGACGTTCTTAACCCAGCTAACGATCCCTTTTAATGCGTGAACTCCGACACCCTTGCACGCTTCTGCACGCGCAGGATAGGGAGAGCCGACAGCGAAATACCAAACCGCCCCGTCAATACGGACTATCGGGGGCGACCAGCTTATTATCCTTGGGGTAACTTTTCTATCAGACACGGCTTCTATTAAAAAAGCACGTGGGTTCACTAGGTCCAACTTTCGTTCCTGCATTTCTTACTGTTCAAAATACAGTCAGACAAACTTTTGCCCTCGCACTCAACTCTAGATTTCCAAGCTAGATGAGTTTGTCTTTGAGTCCTATCGATATCTTTTCGACAGGGCACCGCCCCAGTCAAACTGCCCGCCTGCTGCTGTCCCGATAAACGGTAAAGCAATCTTGAAAAAAATGGGTAGTATTACAAGTTCGCTCCATCGCCACCGAAATGACGACTTCGACGCTCCTACCTATGCTATGCGTTTCGCTCAAAATCACAACAACAAGTTGCAGTAAAGTTCCACAAGGTCTTAGCTTCCCACTAGGCGTCTCCGGTCTTTGCACCGGAAAAATATTTTCAGAGGATTCCAACCAGGGACAGTGACAACCTCGTTAAACCATTCATGCACGTCGCCATTCAGACGACAAGGCATTACGCT
>CAZONG010000036.1:0-6611 GCA_964581315.1 Candidatus Woesearchaeota archaeon
ATTGGGAACCAATTATGAAAATAGCGTCGGCAATTGTAACCGAAAAAGGTGGAAGAACTTCTCACGCAGCAATAATTTCACGTGAATTTAAAATTCCCGCAGTTGTTGGAACAAACAACGCAACAAAAGTTTTGAAAACAGGTGAAACCGTAACTGTGAGTTGTGCCGAAGGTGAAGAAGGTTTTGTCTATTCTGGAAAGTTAAAGTACAAAGTAATTAAACATAATCTAAAAAAAATTCCAAAAACGAAAACAAAAATTATGCTTATCGCTGGAACTCCAGAGCAGGCATACGAACAAAGTTTTATTCCAAACGACGGCGTTGGACTTGCACGTGAAGAATTTATAATTTCTTCAGCAATAAAAATTCATCCAAATGCTTTGATTAATTTTGAAAATTTAAAAGATAAAAAATTAAAAGAAAAAATCGAAGAATTAACTTTAAACTATAAAGACAAAAAACAGTTTTACATTGATAAATTGGCCGAGGGAATTGGGACATTGGCCGCGGCTTTTTATCCCAAAGACGTGATTGTAAGGACTTCGGACTTTAAAACAAATGAGTATAGAAACCTCATCGGTGGAGAGCTTTATGAACCAAACGAACAAAATCCAATGATTGGTTGGCGTGGAGCAAGCAGGTATTATCATAAAAATTTTGCAGAAGCCTTCAAATTGGAATGTTTTGCTCTAAAAAAAGTAAGAAACACTTTTGGATTAAAAAATGTAAAAGTTATGATTCCATTTTGTAGAACGGTAAAAGAAGGTAAAGAAGTCCAAAAAATAATGGAATCCTGTGGATTAAAAAGAGGAAAAGATGGTTTACAAATTTATATGATGTGTGAAATCCCCTCAAACGTTGTTTTAGCTGACGAATTCAGTAAAATTTTCGATGGTTTTTCAATTGGTTCAAATGACCTAACTCAATTAACCCTAGGTCTCGACAGAGACTCCGAGATTGTTGCAGGAGTTTCAAATGAGAATGACGAAGCAGTGAAAAAATTAATTTCTGAAGTCATTGTAAAAGCTAAAAATAACAAAAGAAAAATCGGAATTTGCGGTCAAGGCCCAAGTGACTTTCCTGAATTTGCAAAATTTTTAGTTAAAGAAGGAATTGACTCAATTTCCTTAAATCCTGATTCAGTTATAAAAACAACTTTAGAAATTGCAAAAGTTGAAAAAGGTTTTAAAAAGTAAATTTTACCCCCTCCATAAGTTTATAATCCACGAAGTGGTTTCATTTCTAACTAGTTTCTAAAAATACATGGAAAACCAAAAAGAAGTTAACGAAATTATTTCTCAAGCAAGAAAATCTATCGGAAATTTTTGCATAGAAGAATGTAATGCTTATTGTTGTAGAAAAGGATATATTTTAATTAATGAAAAACAAGTTAATCTCCTTGCAACTGAAAATGAACAAATTGGATTAAAAAAAGAAGACAAATTAAGAGAACTTTCTTTTTCTGGAAAGTTTATGCTTGACTTTTCAAATTCTCTTGGAGGTTGCCCAAAACTCAAAGGAACAAAGTGCTCAATTCATTCTAACCCGGAAAGACCCAAAGTTTGCCAAGAGTTTCCAATCTTTCTTTCTGGAAATAACTTAAGAATTTCTTCAAAATGCCCTGCACATCAAAAGAACATGTTTTTTCCTTTCATAAAGCAGTTAGAGGGCCTAGGCTGTGAATTCACAGAGGACTAGGAAAAACCCGAATACAAACCATTATAAACGATTTATTTCTCATTTCATTAAGTAAGAGACCCCTAAAAATGCCTCTTATCAAATAGAAGGATATAGGAGGAAAAACTAGAAAAATGGAAGAAAGAAACGAAAGGTCTCAAGATTCAGGAAGAAGTTTCGGAAACGGTCCAAGAAGAAGTTCTGGGAGTGGTTCTGGAAGATTTCAAAACAATTCTGGTGGAAGAAGTTTCGGAAACGGTCCACGAAGAGATTCAAACGGTCCACGAAGATTTGGAAACAATTCTGGTGGAAGATTTGGAAATAGAGATAACTTTCAAAGAAGAGAACCGGCTGAAAAACATAAAGCAACTTGTTCTGAGTGTGGTCAGGAATGTGAAGTTCCCTTTAAACCAACACAAGGAAAACCAGTTTATTGCTTTGAATGTTTCAAAGAAAAAAACCCAAGACCCCAAAGAAGAAATTTTAATTAATTTTTCAAAAGGTCAAAATTTATTTTATTTTTATTTTTAATTCAATCTAAGGGCATCGTAATTTCCTTTAATAAATTCGAATAATGAAGGCATTACATACCCATTTGTAGATTCTTCCATTGGAAGATTATGTTTTTTTGCATAGAAATTATATTCCTCTACCCTAAAACTAGCAGATAAGTGGTCCATCCATTGGAGAGTTCCCAATGGAATAGAAAATATCCCTGAAAGAATTTTTCCCAACCCCTTTTCTTGAACCATTGATTAATTATCTTTATTTATTATTTAAAGATTATTGTAATAAGTCCACAACTTTTTTAAAAAGAATTTTCATACTAAAGAAATGGAAATCAAAAAGTCAACAGTCAAAAAGTTAAAAGTCCCTGCAATAATTCTTGGAATTTTAATTCTTGCAATAATTGCTGTAATTCTTTTTTTCCCCTCTCAAGGGCAAAAAGCACTAATTCAAACCAATTATGGAAATATAACAATCCAGCTTGATTCTTCAAAAGCTCCAATAACAACAAATAACTTTGAAACTTATGTTAAATCTGGTTTTTATGACGGAACAGTCTTTCACAGAGTGATTAAAGGTTTCATGATTCAAGGCGGAGGTTTTACAACTTCTGGGACTCAAAAAAAAACAAATTCTCCAATAACTCTTGAATCGAATAATGGATTACAAAATAAAAAGTACACAATTGCAATGGCAAGGACTAATGACCCAAACTCCGCAACTTCACAATTTTTTATTAATACTGCCAACAACGATTTCCTTAACTATGGAGCAAGAGACCAAGGTTACGCGGTTTTTGGAAAAGTTGTGAGTGGCTTTGACACAGTGGACAAAATTGAAAACGTTCAAACCCAAACTAAAAACGGAATGCAAGATTGGCCTGTTCAAGATATAATTATAGAAAAAGTTAGTTTGATTTAGCGAACAACTTTTAAACCCAAATTAATTATTAAAAAGATGACAAAAGTAAAACTTAAAACAAATGAAGGAGACATTGTAATTAATCTTTATGGCGATATGCCTGTTACAACGGAAAATTTTATCAACTTAACAAAAAAAGGGGTTTACAATGGAGTAATCTTTCACAGAATTATCCCTAATTTTATGATTCAGGGTGGAGACCCTACTGGAACTGGATATGGGGACCCAAAAATTCCAAATATAGAAGATGAATTCTCACACTCTGGCGGAAATAAAAATAACAGAGGAACAATCTCCATGGCAAACGCTGGACCAAACACTGGTTCTTCACAATTTTTCATAAATTTGGTTGATAATAACTTTCTTGATTCAAAACATCCTGCCTTTGGAAAAGTTGTAGAAGGAATGGATGTCGTCGACAAAATCGCAAAAGTCCCAACAGACTCAAGTGACAGACCAAAGAAAGAAGTAAAAATTTTGAAGGCTGAAGTAATATAGAATGAAAATTAAATATTTCAAAAATTATTCTCATTTAGGGGATTGCTATGTTGGCCCTGGAAGGAATAGAGATTTTGATTTTTTTAACATAGTTTCTGTTGGTAATGATTATCTTTTCTTGTTAGCAAATGATGACAGCTCAAACTATGATGACGGAAGATTTGATGGACTTTACAGATTTATGGAAGTGTCTAAAAAAGATTTTGAGAATTTAAAAGAAATGGCTTCAAACAAAGACAGAAAAAAAGGATTAACTCTTCTAAGAAAAATCCATGAAGAAAACCCGGATAAAAATCCTCATTGTGCAAGTATAGAAGGGAGTGCAGAAAATTTTAATTTAGATAAAACATTTGAAATTTATAAAAAATCAAAGCCGATTCTAGAGTAAACATTTTAAACCACAATAATTCTTAAAAAGAAACTTTTGCAAGGAATTTTATGAAAATTAATTTGTTAGATGAAAAAATTTATCTTATCGGTTCATTTACAAACCCTGACTGGAGAGAAGATTTTTCAGAAAAATTTCCAGACATAAAATGGATAAATCCAAAAAACAACCCTCAAGATTCAATGGCAAAAGTTGTTTTTTCAGACCTCGAAGCGTCAAAGAATAACCATTCACTTTGCTATATTCCAAAAGGAAAAGATTCAGTTGGAACAACTTCTTACAGTGAACTTGGGGCTGCAAGAGCAAGCGGAAAAGCAATAATCTCAGTTGATGAAGGTGGAAGAGAAGAAAAAGAAAAAATTCTTGAACAAATTTCTTCTTATTACTTTTTTAACAAAAAAGATTCATTCAATTTTCTTGAAAAAGAAGTTATAAAATCGAAATATCCAAAAATTATTTCAAATAGAAACCCAATTGAAAAAGACCATTATGAAAATGTTTATTTTGCCGGAAATTTAGATAGTGAAGAGATGTGGGATATTAACATTAAACTTAGAAAGAAGGGGAAAAATATAAGCAGCGGACTCAATCCGAATCAACTTGAAGAATTTAAGGAGAACGATATGTTAGTTGTAAATTTTGATTATCAAAAACCATACGATAAAAAGGCACTTTATTTTATGGGGGCTGCTTTTGCCTTGAGTATACCAACCTTGCTCATTGATGGAAATCCTGCAAATTATCCCACACTCCCTTCAATGGCAAGAAGAACTTTTCATGGTGAAAAAAAGTTTGAAATGGCAAACTTTTATTTTGACCTTCTTGAATCCTTAAGAATAAATGACGAAGCTATTGTCTACTACAAATTAATGAATGAATTTAATAAATAAAAACAACAAACTTTATATAACTAAAGAAATTTAACAAAATATGGAAAAAGACATTGGAAAAATCCAAAAAAATGACCAGTCAGATATTATTCTTAGAATTGATGACTTTGGTGGAAAAAGAGGTTTCACAATCAGGGAATTTGTGACAAGTGACCGTTACACGGGTTTCACAAAAGCAGGAGTAAGAATTCTTGCTAAAGACTTCCCAAAATTCAAAGAAATGGTTAACTCTGTTTCTGAAGAAGAAATGAATGCAGAACCAGAAGTTTCTGAGGAAGCACCAAAAGCAGTTAAAGAAAAACCTGCAAAAAAGGCACCAAAAAATCAAGAAGAACTTCCTGATTACTAATTTTGTAAAACAATAATTCTTAAAAGGAAGAATTTATTTTATTTTTTATGGATAAAGAAACTGAAGAAGCTTTTGACAGGCTTTTTTCCAACATTGACAAGTTAAAAAAAGAAAGTGATTTTGTTCCTAGTTACAAGAAAAACTCTTTAGAAATTTCAGTATATGAACTTGCAGACCTCGCAGGCCTAAAATTTTTTAATGGCCACTATGAAGAACTTGGACTTGTCACAAAAAGAAAATCTCAATTAATCAACGAATATTTTAAATCGCCTAAATTATCTTTAGAAGAGAAGACAAACGAACTTTATGATTTGTTTCCAGATTTTTTGCAAGGAGAACCAAGGTGGAAAATTGATCCATCCTTATTAGGTTCGCATGTTCCAACCTACGACAAAATAGAAGTTGAAAAATAATTATTCAACTTTATAACTAACAACCCAGTCTAAACTGTTCAAAAGACCAATAAACCATCTTAATTTTTTCCCACTGCATTCTACAATATATTGATATTTTTCAACTTCTTCTTTTCTATTTAATTCAATTGAAATCATTTTTACTTTTCCCATTTTTTTTAATAAATCATTAAACTCCTGAGATTTTTTTTCTTTTATCTCAAAAAAGAATCTTTTGTGATATGACCCAACTCCATTTTTTTCAAAATACCCATCAATTAAAATTATTATCCAAATAAAAGCATAAGTAATTCCTCCAAGTAAAAATTCTCCAACCCCAATTAACAAACCAAAAATTGAAAAGACCCAGATACTTGCTGCCGTCGTAAAACCAAAAATTTTGTCAGTTGTTCTGATTAATGCTCCTGCACCCAAAAAACCAATTCCCGTTACAATTGCTCCCAAAAGAGGTAAAGGGTTTCCCATTCCAAGAGTAACTGCAGTTATTGCGAGTCCACATGCACCAATAGCAACGAAAGTAAAAGTCCCAAAACCAATTAATTTATGATTTCTTTGTCTTTGAAACCCAAAAAGAAGGGCGGGCACAAATACCAAAATCATTCTTAAAACAATATCAACTACTTCCATGAAAATCCAACAAAATCTTAGTATTTAAAGATAAATGTAAAGAAATAAATACTTCAAAAAATTCAATAAACTATGGACAAAAAAAAGAGAAATCAAATAATTTTTAATATTGGTGCATTCATAATTTTTATTGCTCTTGTTTACTTTCTTTTTATCCCAAAACCAGTTGTCAATATAAATGAAAAATTAGCAAAATGTATTGGACAAAATTCTCTTGTATACGTTCAAACTGGTTGCTCTCACTGTGAGGACCAATTGGCTTTATTTGAAAATTATACAAGTTATTTGAATCAAATTGATTGTATTTACACTCCAGAAAAATGTTGGGAAATACAAGGAAC
>CAZONG010000037.1:0-6484 GCA_964581315.1 Candidatus Woesearchaeota archaeon
CCGGTCCAAATTTATTTTGTTTATTGTAAATGTGTAATCTGTTCCATCCAAGTTTTTGGGGATATTTAATTCAAGATTATAATTGTTAGAAGTGAGGAATGCTCCTGTTGCAGAAATAACTCCTCCAGGAGTAAATCCTGAATTTATACTCAATTGTAAATTTGCATGCGTTTGGTCAACAAGATTATTTAATTTAATAAATTCTTGGTCATTAATGTTTCCTTTACTCAAAATTTTTGCTTTTCCCGTCACAAAATCCGATCCGTTTAAAGAGGTAATCAACTGCTGAATTGCAGAAGTTGGTTTTTCTCCACTAAGTAAAGCACCTTTATTCACAACCAAAGTAGAAGCATCCATCCAATTTTGCTGGTCAACTGACCAACCCCACTGTTTAGAAGTATTGTCATACTTAAAATAAACCTTAGCATCTCCAACACCCTTATCCATTGAAAAGATTTGGTTAGTGTCTGTTTGAGAATCAAACAAAGAATCTAAATAAATCATATCTCCTTTTTGCATTTGAATAGGGAATTGAGTAACTTGATTTGTACTTATTTTTCTAACAGTTAATTCAAGCCCATAACTCTTAAAATCTGGAACAGTTATCCCGTCAAAAGAAATTTCTTTATAGTCTCCTCCGATAAGCCAAGTTTGAGTTGAAACTCCTGCATTAGAATATTTCGGAATTCCATTACATTGAGAAACATCCAAATTTGAATTAGGGTATTTTGCTTTAAAGTCATCACAATATTTTTTTAAGTCTTCATCTTGACCTAACAAAGAAGACAAATTTACTAATTGTGCTAAAGCATTTTCACCCATAACTCCTTTTAAACCTGAAGGAGGATACTCTTCATTTGCAAAATTGCTTCTAAGTTTTTCATAGTCACTAACTGCATTTCCGTGATAATTTATCAAAGTCTTATCTGTTAAATCTAAATTCGTTCCAACTCCAAAACTTAAAATTTGAACTTGTGTTCCAAAAGCCTCTTGTAAACCCCCATAAGTAACTTTTTGAAAATTATTTCCATCAAGAAGCCAGTCATAAATTGGGGCTAAAGTTCCTAAAATGCTCTTTGCAAAGTCAGATATACTTTTTGTTTGTCTTAAATCATTTTCAGCTATATCTGCAACTCTTGTTAAGGTTGTTTCATCAAGCTTTCCTTTACTTGTTCCAGGAACCGTTACAAAATAAGCAACTGAATTTGTTATTTGAGTGTCTGAAGTTTTTGGGTCAGTTCCGACATACCCCAAATAAACTGCTTTATCTCTATCATGATTCATTCCAATGTAATCACCTACTTGGTATTTCCCTTGATATGTTCCACTAGAATTTACAATTTTTAAATTAATTATTGGTTGAATACTAAATGTAAAATCTTTTCCACCATCATCAGCCTGACAAGAAATTGGAACAGTTTGTCTTAACCCTTCTTTTACAGGGTCTCCAGTAACTTGACACTTTCCATCTAAAAAAGTTTCTCCATTTTTTAATTCAGAAGGCATTCCATTCACATCGATTAAAGCTCTGGTGTCAGCTCCGCCAATTGCGTCTAATCTTAAAGTTGAAGAAGCAAAACATCCAAACCCAGGAAGGAAAAAGTTAGGAGAACTTTCCCCCACATTTAAATTATAACCTAATACTTTTTGTTTTTGAACGCTCGTTCCACTAACTCTATTTTGATTTATTCCAGAATAAATTGAAATTGAAGCAAGCGTATTTTGAATTGAATCTGCTCTCAAATATCCCATATTGTTAAAGAATGAATATTTTCCAGCATTAGAATCAAATTGTTGGTCATTAATTAAAGGAAGATAAACTGTTCTGTCAACTGAACCAAAAGCGTCGTATGCATTGTATCTCACTGTCGCTGTTAAGTTTCCAGTTACGTAATCTGGCATCGAAGATTCATTAATCGTTCTCTTTAAAAAAATAACCGCATACCCAACATTACTCCAAATTCCATTTGTTAATTGCGAATTAATTCCTAAAGCAGGATAGCTTGGTAGAAAATCAATTGCTGAAACTTCTGGAGGATATCCTGCACCAAAAGTCATTGATTCAATTGATTTAATATTTACTGCAGGATTTATTTTCATCATTTGAATTGGACAAAAAACAGGAACATCCTGGTCTGCCAATAAATCACTTCTAACAACATTAGGAGTACATCCCGTCGGAGAAATTTGCAAGACAAAATCTTGACCTTGCTGACACATTTGACTGTTTATATCCACAGTTGGTGTTGAACCAAAACCTAAAAAGGAATTTGTTGTTGTCGGATTAGTAAATTGTGAACTTGAAACAATATATGAAGAAGCTGCGGAAGCAAAACTAAAAAAAAGAACCAAGATTAAAAATCCAAATAAAAATTTATTTAATTTCATATAAACTTCACCCCCACACTTTTAGCGTCTGCAAGAGTATAAATTATTTGAAGTTCTTGAAGCGAACTAGGAGTTTTATATCTGTCCAGACTTATTTCTATTTTATTATTTCCTTTTAAATCGTCATCTGAAAAAGAAACTTGTGACTTTCCGCCTGCAACTAAAACATTAGTAATATTCTGTGCTGGAACCGGAACTTGAGTACACTCTTGATGGGTTATTCCAAAAAGACCAAAAACTCCTGAAGGAACGTCAAAGCATTGTTGAGTTGTTGTTGCATCAAACTTCAAACTAGAATTGTCATAAACATAAACTTGAACTTGATAAATCCCTTCACTTAGGTTAACATCTTTTGTTTCTGGATAAAGAACTGTGTGTGAATCTGAAGAATCACTTGAAACAAAGTTAATAATTGCTTTTTCGTTCCCAACGCTGTTTTTCAAATTTAAAGAAATCTGTTTGTCATAAATTTTACTCATAACAACAGCTGTACTTCCTCCTTGAACTGTTGAAAAAATATGTGTTGAATCTTTGTAGCCCTCACTCTTTGCAATAATTTTTCCGTTAACACATTGAGGGAATTCTGCTCTAACACTTCCTCCTTGAGTTGAACCTAAATCACAACTTGAATCAAAACAGCTGTAAGTCACATTTCCTTCAACTGGTTTTCCGTTGGAATCAACAAGGTTAACAGTCACATTTGATTTTGCTCCCTTGCATAAATCAACACTATTATCAACAACCGCAGTTCCATTTCCAAAAGGTTTTGCAAAATTGTTTTCAATGTTTATCGAAAGCGGAAACTGAAATGTTTCTCCATCTTGACTTAGTTGAACTAAAACCGGATATTTTAGACTATAAACAAAGTGATAAGGAACATAACAAAAACCTAATATTCCAAGGCCGGGTTGATTTCCAATAGGATTTGCCACCATTGTTTGAGAATCTGCTGGACTCACTTCATAAGTACTAGGCCAATTTCTTGAATTAAGAATTCTAACACTTGAACTTATCGGTAACTTCAAATTAAAATAATCTGTTTTATTTTGTGAATTTTTCAAAGCGTAAAAGTTATCCTGAGTTGCGTTTTTTAAGGTATCAAAAATTTCATTAGCATTCCAAACTTTTGGTGAGCAAGACAAATCAAAACCATCAACCGGGGCATAAGTTCTTAAAAAATCAATTGAATAATTTTCTAAAAACATTTCTTTATTTTCTTGATTATAAAATTGAATTGCATCATTATAAAGAGCTCCTAAGTTAGAATTAACTTCTGCTTGGTGCGTTGACAAAACGGCACTTTCATTACCCTTACTTACTTGTAAATCCATCGTTAAAAAAACCTGGACGTTGTTGTCATTAATTGTTACTTGAGAATCCGGGGTTCCTTTTACAACATTAAAGTTGTCTTGAGTAAAAGAATTAAAATTACAGTTTTGCACTTCCTGGTTAAGGTAATCAACCAACTGGTTTTGCATTTCTTCTTTTGTTGGAACCTGATTAATTTGTAAATTATTTCCAGAAATTGAACGCCAGTAAGGAATTCCAACTCCTAAAAAATCTAATTGCGAAGAAAAAGGCATATACTGTGAACCAGGAATAAATTCCGGATTTGAAATATAACCTCCTTTTGATTCTAAAATTTTAATTCCGGTTTGAGCTTTTTCCTGAATACAATTCAAAAAACTTGTTTCAATTGGTTCAAAAGTTGTAGAAACTTTCTTTGGAAAAAGAGTGTCTTTAAATATAAAATAAGATACACCAGCAACAACTAAAACAATTGCAAGAATTACAAAGATTGTGACCTGTCCAGCCTTGTTCACACCCCTTTTAACCATGAAATAAAAAATGGAAAACACGTATATAAATATTTGTTTAAAAATAGGAAAACACCGAAAATAAAAAATTAATAAAAATTAAATCCTTCTCGAAAAAAATAGTAAATAAAGGAAGTTAAGAAGGAGCAAAATTCCTCCTAAAAAAACAAATAAAGAGTCAACAGTTTCTCCCAAATTTAACGCCCCTAAAAACAAAAGTTTAGAATTTAATAAATAAACTCCGAAAAGAATATCTAAGAAAATTAAAATCCCTTTTTTCCCGTCTCGTCTGTAAGGAGTTCCTATCACCAAAAAATATGTATTTTCAACTATTTTAATCCTTGCTTTTTCGTTTTTTTCCGCCTTTAATTTGACCCCAATTTTCAGGCAAAACTTCAAAATTTATTTCATTAGGATTTAATTTTGACAGTTTCAAGAGGTTTTCTACTAATTCCAAAGAGAGGAGCCTTCTTTCAGAATAATAATTTTTTAAAGAAGAATATTTTACCTCAACTCCTCGCCTAACTAGTTCTCTTAAACTTGGACAACCTATCAATTCTAAAACTTTCTTAATAAATTCTCTTTGCTTCCCGGGGTGAAACTTAACTTTCATAATTTAACTGCGACACCATCATATAAAAAACTTTATAAACTAAAATTTGCCTCAATCTTTATGAAGATTCCAAAAACGACAAATAGATATTGTCCATACTGTAAAAAGAAAACTGAACAAAAGATAAAACCAGTTTCAACTGGAGGAAAAAGGGGAACCTTAAAAAGAGGAGGAATTGCTAGAGCAAAAACTCGTGGACTCGGTGTTGGAATTGGAAACAAAGGAAAATGGGGTTCAAAACCAGCGGTTTCTAAATTTAAAAGAAAATCAAAAACAACTAAAAAGACAAATATTATGTACACTTGTAAAGTTTGTAATAAATCAAAATATCAAAAAAAAGGACAAAGAGCAGGGAGGGTAATACAAGAATAAAATGGCACAAGCAAAAAGAAAAAAAAGATTTTTTAACGTTGAAATGCCCTTGATAAAAAAAACTACTCAGCTTCAAGCTTATGAATTAAAAGAATTGGAAGGTCGATTTATCAAATACGATTTGACAAGACTTTTAAAAGGAAAAGCAACCGTTCTTACTCTTAGAACAAAAGTAGAAGGTGAAAAGGTTTTAACTTTTCCTAAAGAAGTTAGGCTCCTTCCATATTACTTGAGAAGAATGGTTAGGCGTGGAACAAACTACGTCGAAGATTCTTTTTCAACCGAATCAAAAGAATCTCAGGTTAGAATTAAACCTTTTTTAGTTACTAGAAGAAAAGTTTCTCGAGCTGTAAGAAAAGCATTAAGAAATAAAGCTAGAGAAGAATTAATTGCTTGGGCTAAAGAATCAACTGATGAAAAAATCTTCGACGACACACTTAAAGGAAAAATTCAAAGAGAATTAAGTATCAAATTGAAAAAAGTTTATCCCCTTTCACTTTGTGAATTAAGAGTTATTAACGTTGAAAAAACAAAGAAACAATAGTTTTTGGATAACAACTTTTAAAAAACATCATTTCTATAATTTTAACATGCCTGTGTAGCTCAGTGGCAGAGCGGCTGCCTTGTAAGCAGTAGGTCGGGAGTTCAACTCTCTCCACAGGCTTTTTTTAAAAACATTTAAAATAAAAGAGCTTCTTAGATGAAGATGTGGCAAGATATTCTCCTCATGATTGTTTCAATTCTTCTTTCATATGCCTTAATTCCACAAGTAATAGAGGGATTTAAGTCAAAAAGAAAATTAGTATCAATACAAACTTCAACAATCACTTTTCTTGGACTCTATGTTGCTTCATATATTTATTTAACCCTAAATTTATATTTCACTACAATAATCACTTTCTTAACTGGAACTCTCTGGTTGATTATTTTTATCCAAGGAATCTTATACAAAAATAAAAAATAAAAAAATTTATTTTAATTTTACAGCTGTCCCAAAAGCAAGCATTTCTGAAGCTCCAGCCATTATTGTTGAAGTCATAAATCTCATTCCAATTACTGCGTCAGCTCCCATTTCAATTGCGCTGTTCACCATCCTGTTATAAGCTTCATCACGTGAATGTGAAGCCATATCTGTATAAGTTTTTATTTCTCCTCCAACAAGATTTTTTAAAGCAGCTCCAATATCTCGTCCAACATTTCTTGCTCTAACTGTGTTTCCCCTCGCAACACCAAGAATTTTTACAACTTTTTTTCCTGGAACTTCTTCTCCTGTTGTAACAATTATTTCTTTCAT
>CAZONG010000038.1:0-6374 GCA_964581315.1 Candidatus Woesearchaeota archaeon
CCTGTTACCTGATTTAACAGGTCACCTCACGGCACAGGCTGACGTCGGCCATGCAGCTCCTCTCAGCGTGTCAGGTAAGCCCTTCAGACTGACCTTCATTCTGCTGTCGCTCCTGGTGAGGTTCACGGTGTATAATCTAATTGAACCGCACGCGTCACTCGTTGTAGTGTCTCCCCGCCAATTCCTTTAAGTTTCGGCCTTGCGACTATACTTCCCAGGTAGTACACTCTTCGCCTTCGCTTCAGCACCAATACCTCTCGAGGAGGTACTAATGTTTAGTGTACAGTGTTTACTGCTAGGACTACACGGGTATCTAATCCGTTTTGCGCCCCTAGCCTTCATCCCTCACTGTCAGATCCGTTCTCGTAAGGTGCCTTCGCTATTGTTAGTCCAGACAGGATCAACCCATTTTACCGGTACTCTGTCTGTACTCCTTACGTCTCCCGGTCTCTAGCCATGCAGTATCTCTTGCACTTCGACTCTTGAGAAGCCGGATTTCACAAGAGACTTACACGGAGAGCTACGGATGTTTTAGACCCAATAATTGTGGTTGCGACTTGGACCGCTGGGATTACCGCGGCGGCTGGCACCAGTCTTGCCCAGTCCTTATTCGTGCGACTTTTTACATCGCACAAAAGCTTTTCCTATACGGAAAAGCACTTTGGCTCGCTCTGTCACGCTTTCGCGCATTGCAAAAAATCCTCGACTGCTGCACCCCGTAGGGCTGGGAATAGTGTCTCAGATTCCCTCTCAGGGCCTCTCCGCTAAGAGCCCTTATGGATCACTGGCTTGGTGGGCCTTTACCCCGCCAACAACCTAATCCACCGCAGCCCCATCCTTAGGCTCGAGTTTCAGGGATAAATCTTTCCAGGGTATATCCCCTATTAAGTGTTAGCCTCAGTTTCCCGAGGGTATCCTTAACCTAAGGGTAGGTTAGCTACGTGTTACTGAGCAGTTTGCTTTTCAACTTCCGAAGAAACTAAAAAAACTTGCATGTCTAAGTGCAAATCAGAGAGCCGCAGCCGCCAGCAGGATCAACTGGAATTAACAATTTTTTATTTTTTTACCGACGACGATAAAAATAAATTGCGCAATTTGTTTTATAAGACAAACAAATCACTTCACACAAAACTCCTACTATTGGCTTAAAAGATCACAAACTTGTGACTTCAAAATATAAAATCATTTTTACAAGAAAATATTTCTAGAAATTAATTATAAAATGAGCACTGCTTCTACATACATCATACCTTATATGTAAAACATTTTTTTATTAAGGCACTCATCTTCGTTAATGTTAAACCTGAGAATTTTGTATTTATAAATGTTACGTTAGAAAAAGGTTTCCAAAAAGGTTAACTCATTTTTAAAAAAGAGTTCTTTATCGAGAGATTAATTTAAAAAATCTAACAATCCAGAATCTAAATTATTATAAATATTTTTATTTCACTAATTTTATGAAATTTAATAAAATTTATTTTCATACCTCTGAAAAAATGAAAGAGGTTCCTAATGAAACTGCAAGATTAGTTTTAGCATCTCCGCCTTTTACAAATAATTCTGATGGAAAAAGTTTAGATAAAGAAGATTATCTTAATTTTTTAAAAACCGTTTACTCAGAAGCAAATAGAATTCTTGTTCCAGGAGGAGTTTTGGTTTCACTTAATACAGACTTAAAAGATCATTCGAAGTACAACAAAGGAAACACTTCTTACGAAGGAAAAGTTTGGTTAAAACATGCAGAAATAAATAAAATTTCAGAAGAATTAGGGTTTAAACAATTTGATTATAAAATTTGGGTAAAATCTCTTAAGCAAAATCCGTACAGATTCAATTTCTCACATTTACTTTTTTTTGAAAAATCTGGAGAAAAAAGATTTAAACACCATTCTCAAAAACATACAGAAAATTTTGGAGAAAGCGTTTGGTATTTAAAAGATTCAATGCAAAGATTGGATTCAAATGGATTCAAATTTTTAGATGCAATTCATCCAGAAATTTCCAGAAGATGTATTAGAGAATTTACAAAAGAAGGAGATCTAATTGTTTCTCCATTTGTGGGCTCTGGAACTTTTGTTTCAACAGCTCAAGAATTAAATAGAAAATGGATTGGATATGAAATAAATAAAAATTTGGAAACTTTAATTAAAGAAAGTGTCTATGGACCAAGACCGAAAATTTACAATGAATAAAATTCCAAAAATTCAACAATATGAATTTCAAGGAAAAGTTTACAACATAGGTTATAGGGTAACAACTGAAGCTATGAAATCTTTAGGATTAAGAAATAATCCAAATATAATCCAATATAAAATGAATAAATGGATCCATCCTTTTAACAAAAAAGTGATTGAAGGAATTTCTGACTTTGGTGGAATTTGGCTTGCAAGAACTCCTGGAATTGCAAAAGAATATCAAAAGTATATGAAATCAGAACATAATAAAAAAACAAGAGTTTTCAAATCTTTAATTGGAAAGGTTCTTTTTGCGAATAGTGGAAGAATAAAAACGGATAAAGTTTATTTATTTGAAGAAATCTTTTTGGATTAATCATGAATTAATCTCAACATTAAAGAGCCCTTTTTAGTTTTCCATTCAAAAGATTTTTCAAATCCATTTTTTTCAAGTAAATTAATTATCTTTTCATTTTTCTCTTTAACATCGCAAACAGATTTTTTCTCAAGAGATTTAGACAAATTTAATCTATATTTAACAAGGTAATCCCCTATTCCTTTATTCCTATGTCTTGGATGAACTACAAGTTTTCTAAAATGAATATAATTCAATTTTCCATTTAATTCAATAAATTCTTTTTCATAATTTGTTGAGTTTGAATTATTCATAATTGTAAATGAACAGTAACCCCAGAGTTCATCATCTCTATAAAAAGTTTTTCCAAGATTTAGTCTTCTTCTTTCAATAATCTTTCCCAAAATAAATTTTTCATAATTTTTAATTTCCCTTTCTATATTTTCAGTATAAGGAATTCCTCCTAAGAAAGATTTGTCTTCTGAACTTTGAATTAAGAATAAATTTCTTATTTCTTCTGAGGGTTTCATCTGGTTCTTTAAAATTAGATTATATCTTCTGTCTTGATTATTTTTTCGAGAGTTCTATCCAAAATTGAATCAACACGGTAAATTCCTCTTTTGTTTGGGTCATAAAGAATATTATTTATTCCATGGATTCCTGCAGGTTTTCCAATTAATGGGACATATTTATTTATTGGCTCCATTCCAGGATGTAACACTGCAAGTTGCTCATTTGCAAAACTAATTATGGGTTGATGTCGATCCCCATAAATTATTATGTCTGAATCATTTTTTCCAGACTCCAAGTTCAATAAGGCCCCATACCCTTCATCCCTTTTTTGAGGAAATTTATGCATGGTGAATAATTTCTGATTTGCTTCTCCAGGAAGAATTATTGTACCAACTCCCACAGGATTTCCTCTTCCAGAGTGAGCATAGATTTTTCCATTTGGATTATATTTGTCATGAACGAGGGATTTATCAAATCTCCCTACAAGTTCTTGAGCCTCATCACTTAGTTTTTGAGATTGATTGTAATGGTTACCACTTGTAAAAATTACTTTTCCTTTTTCATCCAAAATCACATTTAAATAGGGTTTTATTAACCAATCAAAGACATCTTTTTGGTGTGCTTCATTATGCATGGTAATTGCTCTTAAATTGTTTAAACTTTCTTTTGCAATTAATTTAATTTTTTCAAAATCACTTAAGTTAGGATTATTCATTGTGGGAATCAAAAATTCTCTTTCAAATTGTTGGGGAATCTTTCCTTCATATCTTGCCCCAGATTTGAAAATTCTCTCTTCCACACCATGGAGTAATTCATCATAAGCAACGATCTTAGGCAATCCATGTCTCTTTTGATAAGATTGTGCTGCTTTTATCCACTGGTCTTTAGAGTACCTCTCAGGAATATCTGGTGCTCCAAGATGGAAGTCTCCACCCGCTTCAATGGTTTCAAAATTTGCTTTAACTTTATTTCTTGTTTCTTTTATTAGGTTAGTTAAATTTTTTCTAATTTCTGGATTTTTTTCTTTTTTTAGTTCATTTCTATAAGTCTCAATTTCTTCCGCAAAAATTCCTGCTTGGTTTAAGTAGGAATTACTCATAATCCAAAACTTTGGAACTCCTTCCTTGTCTTCGGCATGGACTATTGCTGCAGAAGCATAAGGGCCCTTTTGGTATTCTTTTACATTCCAATTTCTGAAATTTTTTGAAGTTAACCATTCTAACCTGGGAATAGATTGCATTGTTGGAAGAGCCACCATCCAAGAAATTTCAGAAGGACTTTCAAATTTACCTTCAATATATTGGTCAGATTCTTTAAACCAAGGCATTGCTCTGAATCCTCCAGTCATGTGGGCACCAAGAAGAACAATATCTGGTTGCACACTTTTTATTTCTTTTTCATAAACTTTTTTCAAAACCATTGTTTCATAATTAAGAAGAGTTTTTGCACTTTTTATTGAATTGGCAGAGACATCATTTGAAAAAATGTGGTTTATGTTTTCAATCATCATTATTTTCTTTTTTCCATCAAACTGTACACTATAATCTAACTCTACTTTATCTTTTTCACCAGTTAATACATCCATTACAACCCCAGTATCAATTGTAACTTTCTTTCTAGGAGAAACATGAACAACCATTGGGTTTGGAATTTCCCAATCAAAGAAATGTTTGGTAAATTTATCTTTGGTTTTCTTCCAAGTAAGTTCAACCGAGTCAGCATCAACGGGGTATTGTCTTGTAAATCTTGTTATGGAGGATCTGTCTCCACTTAAGAGAGTTTTTGTCCAACTATCCATGGATTCTAAATCTTCCATTCTAGATTCAAGGTTTCTTCTTTTTTTTGGAAGGTTTTCTATTTCAGAAGATATTTGTTTTAATTTCAATCCAATTTTTTTCGAATCTCTATAACTCCAATAAAAGGAGTATTTCATTACCTCTTCTAATACTTCCAAGTTTTCTTTTTCAAAAGAAGAGGGGTTGTAAGTCCTATACCCTTCCCATAAATTTTCTGTTTTTTCCTTAGATTCCTTAAATTGTTTTGAGATTTCTTTTTTCAATCTTTCTAAATACCTGTCCTCTCCCTCATTTTCTTCTTTTTTAACAAACTTAGATTGAACTCTCTCAAAATATTCTTTTTTTGATTCTTTCTCTTTTCTTAATAAAGTCTTGTTTTCTGAAAATTTATTTAAAATATCTTCCATCAAAAATAATTTATATGAATTTTGATGAATTTCATAATTATCTGCAAAAAAATCTTCTTTCATTGCCTTTATTCTTTTTGTTTTCTTATCGGCAATTTCCTGTATCATTGCTTGTTCTAGAAACCGAATATTTTCCCTTTCTTCAAATCCCAATTGCATCCTAAGAGTTGTTTCGCTAGGTAAAGAATTCATCAAAGTTGAAATCTGTTTTTCAGATTCTTGAAAGGCTTCTGTCAGGGTAGTAATTTTTTTACTCTTGGTATTATTGATAAATTCATGATAAAATTTTCTTTCAAATTCGGTTTCAATTTCTTCTTCAAGCATTTTTTCTGCCGAGCCTTTTTTATTATCTTTTCTATCCACTTTTCCAAGAAATTTAAGAGCAGTCAAGTAACTTACTGAGGAGTAAGGAGGAACCATTGGGATTATTCCCCCTTGGATATCTACTTCCCTTATTTCTTTTGACAAACCATTTACCTCCAACGCAAGAGCAAGGCCTTTCATGGTATATTTTTCATCAAAAGCTTTTGTTCCAAATGCAGGTTTTCCAAGGTATAGAGAAAAATAATTATAATCGCTTTTTGATGGAGCGGTGTTTCCAGGTTTTACTAAAACTTCAAGAGTTTCTGGGGAAAGACCATATCGAGTTGTTTTGTTTCCAGATGATTCTTTTTTGGTAATTGATGCAAGATTAATTCCCTCTGTTTTTTTAAGTGAGGAAATAATCTTTTTTGCTTTTTCCTCAGGAACCCCCAATTTTCTTGATAAATCTTTTGAGGAAAGCCAAGAAGATTCACTAGAGGAGTTTCTTTTTAGAAGATTAAATAATTTTAACTGTTGGTCATTTAGATAAATTTCATCACCTTTTTCTTCATTCATACAACCTCCAAAACGTTTTTCTTTTTAAAGAAATATATTCTCTAAAATATAATAACAAAAACAGTATACTTCTGTTGACCATTTTTTAAGAAAAACTAAAATTTATAAAATAAAGATTCTTAATGGTTTAAATCTAAAATTGTTTTAATTTTTATCGACGGGAAATTATTTGTAATCAATTCTTTTAACAAAAACTTTTTCATAATCTTTGTCTCTAGCAGCAATTATCGCTCCCCTAAGATAAACGCAA
>CAZONG010000039.1:0-5927 GCA_964581315.1 Candidatus Woesearchaeota archaeon
ATGAAATACAGCGTCGAAAAAGATGAACTTGAAGCTTCAGACGCTATAATAAATGGAGAAAGCGACGTCATTAAAGACTTGGCTTCTAAGGTAAAAGGATGGGCTGGAAACTGGGACGCAGTTTATGACAATATACTCTTAAGAGCAAAAATAAAAAATGAAATTGTAAGAGCAGCCGAATTAAATGGAAAAGAAGAACTTTTGGAAGCAAAGTTTAACACATTAGCAAATCATCATTTTCATAAGATTTCGGATGAAGTAATTGATGAAATTGGTTTACCAACAAGTGAAAGAGTTTTTCCAAAGTGGCAGAAATGGTTGAATGAAGAAATTAAGACTTTCAAGAATTAATTTTATGAAACTTTTTTCATACGTCGGAAATTAAAATTATAAAAATCTTTAAATAGTTTAATTTTTTAATTACAAAATGAAAGAGGGAAAAAATTACGCAATTGTTTTTGGAGTAGTTTTTCTTTTTCTTGTTTTATCTTTAAGTTTTACGTCGGCAAATATTTTTTCAGATTTTTGGAATAAATTCACTGGAAAAGTGATTGATGCACCAGGTATAACTGGAAATGCTGTTTCAACTTCTTCAATTTCTGGTTGGACTCAATGGTATAATCGTGATGGTCCAGGAGGAAGTGGAGACTGGGAGCTTCTTTCTAATTTGGGGGATATTTGCGGAGGGCAAAATATAACAGATGTTCAATGTCAAACTACTGATGGAATCCCCTCTAGTCAAACTGGCCAAGTTGTAACGTGTACAAAAAGTGATGGTTTTTATTGTCAAAACTCACAAAATCCCTCGGGATGTTTAGATTATGAAGTTAGATTTTATTGTGGGGAAAATTCCACAACTGTTTCTTCATACATTTTTCCTTCTCCTTTTGTAGAAAATGGAAATTTGGATTTGGCTATTATTTATGGAACTGCTGAAGGAAGTTCTTCTCTTGAACTTTTGCAAGCAGGAAATATACAAACAACAATTAATAGCTATTTAAGTGAAGCTCATAGTGACGTACTTTTTAAGGACAATGAACTTTCTTCAGTTTCTAATAAAAATTTAATTCTTGTCGGAACAGGAGATGTTTGCAGTAATTCTGCTATTTCAAAAGTTTTAGGAGATAATTGCAGTAGCACTTCTCCTTCTTTGGGAATTGTTAAAGGGAAATATCTAATTGAGACTGTTAAAAATCCTTTTTCTTCTTCAAATAAAATCGCGTTGATTGTTTTGGGGGGGTCAGCTTCAGACTTAGTTGATGCTACAACTTATTTATTAAAAACAAAGAATCTTAATGTTTCAGTAGGTTTCAAATATCTCGGAACATCTTCAACAGAAACTTCAAGTTCAACTTGCTCAACGGATTCAGTTACAGGAGTAATTACTTGTACTCTTTATGAAAATGATTCATTAGTTCTCTCTAATGGGTTAATATCCAAGATTAATTCTTTTTACAGTTCTAACCCCACTCTTGGTTTATATAAAACTCCTGATTCTTTAGAGAAGTCAAATCCGTTTTATTATTTATATTTATATCCAGATAGTGCTTCTTACTTCGGAAGAATAACCTTTAATCTTATTAACTCTTCAGAGTCACAAGGTTTTGTAAAATTCAATTATTCTCAAGCTCCAGAGTATTCGGGAACTTGTGAAAATTCTATAAACCTCATGGACAAAATTTTAAATGGAGATTATAATTCAGAGATTTCTCCTTCTTGGAGTTATAATTATAATTCTTGGACTTATCTTGATGGAAAATCAGAAAATTACACGGAATCAAATATTGGATTTAGTTTAGATCGATATAATGATTATGCTTACTATTCAGTTTATGCATATTCTTTTCAAAATAAAGATGTGAACTTAAGTTCTTTTCTTCACCAATTGTCTTCTTATCAAATGTGTTCTATTTCAAATTATTATTCTTCAAATGGAACTCCAAATTACTTTTATATTTGTAAATCTCCATATGATGTCAAAAACGCTAAAGATTCTTCTGCTTCAAGTTATGCTGTTTCAGATATCTTTTGGTATAAAGGAAATGTTTTAATGAATATGAGGGTGTCTCATACAAAGTATCCAATTTCTTCTTGGGAAAAAGATTCAGCGATGGGAGCAATAGAGGTAATAAATAGTTTAAAAGATAATAAATACAATTATATAGACTTAAGTTTAGATTACGGAACTCCCGGAATTTATGAAATACTCAGTAGCTTTTTTGATGGATGTAATTCTCAAATAGAATCTAATTTTTCTAACAATCCTTCGTGGGCTTGTAGTTTAGAACCAGCAATTTGTCCTCCTCATGGATACCAAACCCAAAGATGTGTTGATTCTAATGGGATAGAATCTCCAAAAGAAACACAAATTTCATGTAATCCAGGTCTTTGTTCGGGATGTATGGTTCCTAAATTTGTAAGTTCTTCATATTGGAGTCAGACTGAAAGAAAGTGTATGCCTTATGGAGCGCGTTTTGCACTTCAGCAAACAGAGGGAACACAAAAAGTTTACGAATTTAATGATAATGGTACTTCAACAGATGCAAGCAGTTTAATCGTTTTGGATTCGGATAGAGCACATCTTTATATTCAACAAAATAATGAGACTCTCTTTGATCAGGATCTTTATAATGGGGGGACTTATGATTTTAACCTTTATGGGCAAAAATTACAATTTTCTGTGAAAGAAATTTATTTTGAATCAGCAGGTTCTTCATCTAATTATGTCTCATTAGAACTTTTGAATAATTTTGATGCTTATTGTGATTATGATGGGCAAGTTAAACAACAAAAGATTAGAGATTATAAAGGGGATTGGGCAAGTTGTCAAAATAATTTTGAGTGTGAGAGTAACATTTGTTCTTCTGGTCAATGTGTAAATGTTAATTCGGTTGCAGAGCAAGCAGGTTCATTAAAATCTCTTTTAGTTAGTGTTCTTTGTAGAATTGGTAGTTTCTTTGGAGGTCAGAATTATGACCAATGTGTTTTGTTAAATGGAGGGTCCTCTGGAAATTCAATTTCTCAAGTAAACGCTACAGTTAATTCTTCCGCGTAGAAATTGATTTCTAAACATTTATTAAATCTTTTTAATTGTTATTTCTAGAGAGGTGTAGTATGGAAAGAAAGACGGTAGATGAAGTTTTAAAGAAGTATGGTGCGAAGATAGAGAGTCAAATAAATTCTAAAGATGTTCCAACAGATTACAGTGGTTCTTATGAGCGTTTTAAGGGAGAAATTTCAAGAGAATATTCTGGTTATGAAAGATGGGCTAACAGCCTCGGAAATTTTATTCGGATAAAACCTTCAAAGAAAGATGAAGAAAAGATTACCAAAAGTATTGAAGGGGCTCACTTGGCTGTTGAACCCTGGCAGGCAATAAGTCTTTCTGTTGTTGCATTTTTGTCTGTTTTTTTAATTGGAATTTTTATTTCGATTGGGATCACCCTTTTAGGAGGAGGAATAGCAAGTTTTCCACTTCTTTTTTTCTTTTTAATGGTTATTTTTTCAATTTTCCTTTTTTACTTTTTGAATCAATATCCAGAGAGACTCGCAAACAAATGGAGACTTAAAGCGTCGAGCCAGATGGTTCCAGCAATTTTGTATATTGTTGTTTATATGAGACACACTCCTAATTTAGAAAAAGCAATACAATTTGCTTCTGAACACTTACAGTATCCTCTTGCTCTTGACTTTAAAAAAATATTTTATAATGTGGAAATTGGAAAATACTCTACAATTAAAGAAAGTCTTGACGTTTATTTAGAAAGTTGGAGAGGTTATTCAACAGAATTTATTGAAAGTTTTCATTTAATTGAATCAAGTTTATTTGAACCTGATTCTTCACGACGTATTTCTACTTTAGAAAAAGGGTTGCAGGTTGTTCTTGACGGAGTTTATGAAAAAATGCTTAAATTTAGTCATTCAGTCCGAAGTCCTTTAACAAATGTTTACATGCTTGGAGTAGTTTTACCAACTTTAGGACTTGCTTTAATTCCTCTTGCTTCAGCGATGATTGGAGGGATGTTAACGTATGTTCATGTTTTTATTTTATTTAATTTAATAATTCCTTTTTTGGTCTTTTATTTAACGGATAAAGTTTTAAGTATGCGTCCAGGAGGATATGGAGAAACAACTTTACTTGAAAAAAATCCTCTTTATCCAAAATACAAGAGTAGAACTCCTTATTACAAGGCATTTTGGATTGTTTTACCTTTTGTCATTTTAAGTTTACTTCCACTTTTATTCCAGTTTACCCCTCTCCCAAGTATGCTTGGAGTTCCAAAAGATTTTACCTTTAGTCAAATTGGTTTAGGTTTTTTAGGAAGTGGAAATTTCTTTGGATTTGAAACAACTTCAGCAGGAGTGAAAGGTCCGTTTGGACTTGGAGCTCTTTTACTTGGAATGCTTTTTCCAATCTCAATTGCAATTTATTTTTCTATAGCATACAAAGGTAAAACAAGTGAACTAATTGTTGAAAGAAATAAAACAAAAGAGCTTGAAAGTGAATTTAACAATTCTTTATTTCAATTAGGAAATCGTCTTGGAAATGGAGTTCCTCCAGAATTAGTTTTTGGAAAAGTTGCAGAATCCAACAGAGGATTAAGAACAGGAGAATTTTTTAGTAAGGTAAATTATAACATTCGTCAAATGGGAATGGGTGTTGACAAAGCAATTTTTGACAAAAACAGAGGAGCAATAAGGTTTTTCCCGTCAGACTTGATTGCAACTTCAATGAGGGTTTTAATTGAATCAAGTAAAAAAGGACTAAAAATTGCGGCAGTAAGTTTGATGAGTATCTCTGAATATGTTAAAAATTTAGATAAAATCACGACGAGGTTAAAAGATTTACTTGCGGAAATTACTAGTGACATGAAAAGTAATATGACTTTTTTAGCTCCGTTACTTTCTGGAATTGTTGTTGGCCTTGCAGCAATGATAACCCAAATACTTGGAATGTTGGACAAAGCAGGAATTTCAGGAGTAGATGCAAGTGGAATTGGCTCCCTTGGTCTTTTAACAAAATTTCTTCAATTCAAAGATATGATTCCTCCATATTTTTTACAAATCTCAGTTGGGCTCTATTTAGTTGAAATTATTTTTATTTTGACTTCAACATTAGTTACAATCGACGCTGGAGAAGACCAATTAGAAAGAACCAACAAAATAGGAATCAATTTAAAGAAGGGAATGGGGTTATATTTTGTTGTTGCAGTTTTAAGTGTTCTTGCACTTTCAATATTAAGTGCAACAGTTTTAGGAAATCTTCTTGGATAGTTTAAAACATAAAATTTTAAAAAGAATTTTAATTTTAAAGTGGGTATGAATCTTAAACAAAAAGTTTTAAACTTTTTTTGGGCTGAAGCAGGAGAATTAGAAATTCCTTTTTTAAATTCTTTTTACCAAAGAAAAAATCTTTTAGGGGCTCCAAAAGAGGAGAAAATTAATGTAATAAAAAATTATCTTAATTTGTCTGAAGAACCTTCTTACAAAAATCCACAAGAGGGATTGCAAAAGTATGAAAGACTGTTTCTTATAAAGAATATGAAAAGTTTTTGTTTTTAAGAGAATTTATTCGAGAAACATTTATTAAATCCTTTTCCTTAAATATTTTTATGAAAGAAAAGAGGAAATTTTTGGATAAAAAAGGAATTGTTTCAGAATATCTTCCTTGGGTTTTAATTTCAATTGCCGTGTTGGTGGTTTTAATGGTTGCAATTTTTGTTTTGAAAGGAAAAGGACTCTCTGCTCTTGACAGTTTGAAGAACCTTTTCGGAGGAATTTAAGATGTCTGAATTAACTGTTGACCAAATAATAAAATTAATTATTGGAGCTTTAGTTGTCGTTGCGGTGATAGTAGGAGTTTATCTTTTGTTTAGGGGAAACATCTTGGAATTTTTTAATAATCTTCCAACAAACACAACTGCCGG
>CAZONG010000040.1:0-5859 GCA_964581315.1 Candidatus Woesearchaeota archaeon
ATTATTAATGACATATGTCAATCAATTTCCCGATTTAATAAAAAGAGGAGTCAAAAAAAATAAAGTTTTTATTAAGTCCCTTTATGAAGAAAAAAATTTTGAAGACTCTAGAAAGTTTTTTGATTATCTTGATTGTTCAAGGTCTTATCAAAGACAGACTGATGAGGGGATGACTCTCGAAAAATTTCTAAAGTTTATCAATAAAAATTCAATGATTACCCTTCAGCTTGCTTCACCTGAGCCAAAAGATATAAGGTATGGAGTAAGGCTTAGTGATCAAGACATTAATCGATTTTTATTTATAGAAATGCCTTGCAATGAAAACAATTTCAATTTAGTTTCAGAAATTTACAAAAGTTCTTTTGGAAGGGTTCTTGAAAAAGAGAAGGTTTTAGATGGAATTCTGGATTATTATCTTAAAAGAATCAACAACTCTTTTAAGTTCTAGTTCTTTATTTTTCTATGGAAAAGGTGAATAAAAAGTCCCATGAAATTTTTATGAAAGAAATTGAAAAGGCTAATGATTCAGAATATGAAACTCATTGGGAAGAGGGTAAACCAGTTTCTAAAAAGAAGACAGAAATAAAAAAAGGGAAGAGTTCACGTGCTCGTGGAGCACGTTTTGAATTAAAAGTTAGACACGACCTGGAAGAAAAAGGAAGATTCGTCGACAAATGGAACAATAATGTCGACCTGGAAACGCAAAAGATGATTATTGCAAAAAAGAAATTTAACCCTTTCTTAAAAGCAATGACTCTTGGAACGGGTTTTCCAGATTTTGTCGCAATTTCTCACGTGAGAGATGAACTTTATAGTGTAATTGGTGTAGAATGTAAAATAAATGGAATTCTCTCAAAAATAGAAAAAGAAAAATGTGTTTGGTATTTGAAAAATAAAGTTTTTTCCCAAATTTGGGTTGCAAAAGAAAAAAAAGTTGGAAAGAAAATTGAAATTGAATATGTTGATTTCAAAGAAAAAGATCTAAAAAGCTAGTTCTCAACTTCAATAAAACTTAAAAAATATTTTTTTCTTAATAAGACAGAATGAAGAAGTTGATTTTGGCGTTTGCTTTCATTTTACTTTTTGGTTTTGTTTCTGCTGCATGCAATTCAAGCCAGATAAATGTAAACACGGCGTCAAAAAAAGATTTAGATGCTCTCTACGGAGTTGGCGAAGCAAAGGCGCAAGCAATAATTGATGCAAGACCTTACAATTCAGTTGATGAACTTGTTAATGCAAAAGGAATTGGTCCAGCAACATTAGAGAAAATAAAAGAACAAGGACTAGCTTGCGTTGACACAAATTCAAAAATAAACAAAACGGAAAACGTAACTAATTCAAGCAAGGAAAACTCTTCTAATTTTTCAGAGATAAATAATTCTTCCCCCAAAGAAAGTTCTCCTCCCCCAACTAACCCAAAATCAGACCAAATAGTTTTTGTTCCAACTGCAAAAGTCGTAAAAGAAAAATCTAATTTATCTGTTCCAGTTACGTTAACCCCAAAAGATATAAAAACTCAAAATTCTCTTCAGAATACAGGGAAAACAGATTATTCAAAATATGCTTTTTTATTATTTTGTGTAATTCTTTTAGGTCTCTACGGATTAAAATTTAGGAAAAGAAAAAATGAGTGGAAAAAGTGAAGATAACAAGATGATTGCGGTAATGATTATAGAAGTAATGGGAAGGCCAAAAGAGCATTTAATAGAGACTTTAGAAGGAATGTCTAAACAAATAAGTGAAGAACCTGGAGTAAAAATTTTAAGTAAAAAAATAAATGAACCAGTTTTAGTAAAAGATCAAAAAGAACTTTTAACAACTTTTGGAGAGTTTGAAATTGAAGTCGATGAACCTCTTGTTCTTGCTGTTTTAATGTTTAAGTATATGCCTTCACACTTAGAAATTTTAGAACCTGAAAAATTCATTATGACTAATGTTGGTTTTGGGGACATTCTAAACGAACTTACACGTAGACTTCACAGATACGAAGAACTTGTGAGAGTAATGCAAATTCAAATGGAGTCTCAAGGAAGAACTTTCCCACAGGTAGTTCCAACAGAAAAGAAAATAGAAATGCCTAAAGTAGAAAATCCGAAAGATTCTAAACCAAAAAAACCTAAATCTAAAAAGAAATAATTTTTTATCTAAATCTTTTTATATGGTAAGACTTAACTTTTTTTATGAATATTGAAGAGATTACTTTGGATGGATCAAAAATTCAAAAAATGAAAATTATTAATCATTATTCTGGAAGAGAGTTTATTCTAAAAGAAAAAGATGGATCTTGGACACATGGAATTGTTTTGGATGGGGGTTCGAGTTTCGATTTTTATAAAATGATAATTAAGGGTGAAGAAATAGCCAAAAACTATAATCAAATTAGTCAACTTCTTTTAATTAAATATTAATCTATCTTCTAAAAAGTCCAGCAGGGCTTCTTCTTGTTCTAGAAAACTTTGTCATAAAGAACCAAACTAAAAACAGAGCAACAACTCCAAGTAACACCCATCCGATTGTTTTCCAAATTGAAGACGTTGGAGTAGGAGCAACACAAGAACCATTACAACATGAAGCATCCAACCCATTAACATAATTTCCAGAGTCACAAGTTTCGCTTGCTGAGCAAACTGGAAGGTTTAATTCTGAACAAGTTTGAAGTCCAGAATCACTTGAATTAGTTACGTTGTCCTTTGTTTGGTTTACTGTTTGATTTATTGTTTCATTATTTGTAGGGTTAGTTGTATTGTTAGAAGTGCTATTTTTTTTATCCCCAGAACCAAAAAGAATTTCCCAGAAACTTTTTGTTTCGTTAGAACTTTTATTGGTAGAATTTGTGTCGTTAGAGGAATTGTTATCTACGTAAGTTTGGTTTTCAATTGGAATTGTAGAAAGTCCAGAATAAACGTAAGCAGGGTAAGTGTCATTTCCATATGTGAAAAGAATTCTGTCAATATTGTTTCCTCCAAATGTTTTTACCGTGACATTGACAGGAGTTTGAGGATAAAGAGTAATTGTTTTTGTAGAAGTTCCTTCAAAACCGTATTCAACGTTTATTGTTTTTGTTAAGGTATTTTTAATTGTAAAATTTCCTTCATAATCACTCAAAACTGAAAAAGGAGGGCTAATATCTGCAAATGTTTTTTTGTTTAAAATAGTAAAATTACTTGTTGCATTTTGTTCAGTTGAACTTCCGCTTAAAGTGTAGGCAGCCTTGATTGAATATTCCCCCGCTGGTTTGTCTGAGGGAATAGTAAGTGAAACGTAATAAACAGGATAAGAACCTTCATCAATTTGAGTTAGAGAATAAGGGAATTCAGAAGCGGCGGTTCCTCTAGAAAAAGATACTTGCAAGTCAGACTGCTTGAATGTAGAATCATAAATTCCAGAAATTTTTGCAATAAAGTTTTCTCCTTGTGAATAGGTTTGGTTTGTCTCAACTTGAATTGCAGAAACAAAACTTAAACTAAAAAAAATTGCAAACAAAATTAAAACAGGAAACAAAATTTTTTTCATTTTACTTTCCTATTTCTTTTAATTTTTTTAAAACGTCATCTAATTCTTTTGGAGATTTTGGTCTTGGAGCAAATCTTTGAGGAGGTCTAGATTCTTGAACCATTCTCCTCGGTGGAGAAGGACTAAACCTTGTTGCTCTAGAATATCCAGGCGGGAATCTTGGAGGCATTCCGTGGTTATTGTTCATTGAACTTCCATCCCCTCTTCCGCCTTTTTTTGCTTTCATCTTGTCTAAATATTCTTTTATTTTGTCTCTATAAATGATTCCAACTACAACTAAAATAACTAGGAAAAACAAAACCCAAATCCACCAATAACTTCCCCCAGAACTACTTCCACCTGAACTAAAGCAACAAACGTTTCCAGAGTCACAAGTGTAGGCGCTGTTCTCAGTGTAGCCGGAGGAACAAGAAGAACTACAAACTCCTAAGTTTGGTTCACAAGTATAAGTTGGAGTATTATTTTGAACTTTACAAGTTCCAGAAAGGCAACAGGTTTGTCCAGTAAGTAAGTCATCCGTTTTGATTCCACTGCTGTCAGAACAGTATTGTCCATTTTGGCAAATTTGTCCACCTTTGTCAGCACAAGTTACTGTCGGTGTTTGGCTGGTGTCACAACAAACTTGAGAACCTAAGCAATCATATCCACTTACAGTTTGTCCAATTCCACATTGAGATGCAAAAGTACAAGTGTATCCTTTTCCTTGTTCTTCACAGAGGTTTGAACCTCCATTTGTGTCAGGAGCACAACATATTTGAGCATTTTCTCCACAGATAAATCCTGTTTTTTGAACTTCTCCAGTCGAACAACCAACTGAACTGTTCACACAAGAATAACCAACATCTTGAAAATCAGTACAATAATTTTGTCCGTCCCCTCCGCCGCCCGCGTTTGAAGGCCACAATGAATATAAAACAAATCCTGTTGAAACAATGTTTTTGTTGTCCCAACAACCTTCAGGTCCTTGAACTGTTGGATCTAACAATTTTGTTTTAGCTTTAGTTTTTTCATTTAAATCAAATCCTTTGAAAGGTAAAAGAGCAAGAGCAGTGTCATAAATTTCACTTTTCCCATCGTCAACTCTCCAAAATCCATCTAAGTTCTGCATCTTCAATAGGTTGGACTTGTCTCCAAGGTCTTGAGTTAAAAGATACAAAAATGATTCAGGGAAAGTGTTTTCAAAGTTTTTAGAATTAATTTCTAAGTAGGGCAAAAATTCAGTAACATTTTTTCCTAAAATTTTAAGGACGCTTGCTCCCCAAAGAGTTCCAGCGTAGTCGCAAACTCCCCCATTTAAAAAACAAGAAGAGTCTATTATTTCAGTTGTAGTTCCTCCTGAAGAACTGTGAACTTCTGGAGAAAGGTGGTATGTTGAAGAACCCTTCTCTTGGTATAAAAGAGTTGAAACAAAAGTGTCATTACATGAAATTTGAAATTCGTTTTGGTAACAAGAAGGGTCTACTTGAAACCAATAGTCGCTGTTAGCTAAACTTAGGCATTTAGATGCTTGACCTGCATCGGGAATAATTTTTTTATCTTGGTCTATTTGAAAATTGTATTCGGTATAACTTGAAGAATCGTTTGAAATTTTGTTGTAACCAACTTTACACCCTAATGCAGTTGAACCATCAATTTCAAGAAACCAATTCAAGTCAGATGAAACACCTTTTTGACTTAAAATCCAGTTTTCCGGTAAAGTCGTGTCAACGCCGACGTGGTCAAGAGCAAGAGCAGCTTGTGCAGTTGTTCCAACGTCACAGTTTGTAGTTGGACTGCTTGACCAACAAGTGTTATTTTTGTTAAAAGAATCATTAAGAAGTTCAGTTTTACATTTTCCAGTTGACAAAAGTGAGAAAATTTTTTCGCTAGTACTTAATTTAGAACAAGTTTTGTTGTCAATCTGGTTATTCAAACAGGTGTATGCTTTTTGAACGCTGTCGGTCTGACTTGTCGCAGAAGTAAAAGCCCCTGCCAAAACAATAGCTGAAATAACAAACAAAATTGCAAATATTGCTGCCCCTTTTTTCATATTTAAGTTACATCATTCATCCTTTTAAATATTTCTTAATTTTTTCACCACATTCCCGAGCATGAAAAATATTTTTAATTAATTCTTTTTCATTTTTTTTCTTCGGAATTTTTCTTAATTGTGTAAGTTACTGGATTTTTTAGTCTTAATTCTTCAGAGTTAGGCGTTGCACCAACCGCTTGATAATAATCAGATGAAAAGTTTGGGGGCATCAAAGGTTTTCTTTTGTAACTCCAACTTAATTGCGCGGTTATGTAACCTTTTTTTAAAGGAGGCTCATTTTTCTTGTTCCACTCAAAAATTCTCTTTTCAAGTTC
>CAZONG010000041.1:0-5828 GCA_964581315.1 Candidatus Woesearchaeota archaeon
TGCCCTCTAATTTCATATACAGCGAGGTAGAGCAGCCTGGAGTGCTCGTCGGGCCCATAACCCGGAGGTCGCGTGGTTCAAATCCCGCCCTCGCTATTTTTTTCGCTCGGGCGGAATTTTAGAAATAATTAATCCTTACAAATCTTTTCTGTCCTTATGAACTTTAACCAATATCTTAAAATCGTCTTCACTAATGACTCCAACTCCTTCAGGATATCCTTCAAGCAAAGTCACAGCGTTTTTCCATTCAGTATAATTTTCCTCTTCTATTGCTTTCAAAAGTGCTTTTTCTGCAGCCACATTTACAATGTTGTTTTGCTCTTTTCCAAAATTGTTTTTTGAAAGACTTTTGTTAGAATTTTTACCTGTAAATTCCCTATTTATTTCTTCAAAATAATCAAAGTTCGTTCTAAGTTCAATGTTATTTGTTTTCAAAAAATCACTCGGATTGTCTTTAATCATTTTGAAATTTTCCGAGTGTGGCACAAAGTTGGAGTCTGTTAATGGAAGGGCGAAAGCTCCCCCGCTAAGGAGAAGCATCCCTAAAGCCAACGCGCCCCACATCTTTTTTGTTTTCCTGGTGTTCTTATTTTTTTTCATTTTCGTTTTAGATATTCTTTTTAACATAAATTTCTTTAAAAGGAAAATGGAACTTTGTTCCATTTCGAGAATAAATTTTTTAAATCCATCAAATTTAAAACATACAAAATCATTATTTTTCTAAGAAGAAAATGGTAGTTGTAGAAAATGTACTTTTTCCTAATACTTTTGGAATGGAGCTGATTTACTCATTTGTAATAATTGTTTGTAGCCTTCTTGTTTATTTTAGTACAAAAAAAATGTATGACGTGAGTAAGTATCCAGGAATAAAATATTTTAGAATGTCTTTTTTGTTTTTTGCAATAACTTATTTTTTTAAATCTTTTATTAGTTTTTTATTTGTACTTTTTGATGTTCATGAAGTTTTAGAATTTTCAAGTATGTTTCTAGGAATTTTAAGTCTTTTTTTATTCATGTATGCAAGCACAATGGCAATTTTCTATTTACTTTATAGTGTTATTTGGAAAAAGTTTAAAGAAAAGAAATTCACAATCCCTCTTGTTCATATATTTGTTTTAATAATTTCAGCATTAAGTATTTTTTTAAGAGAAGTAAGAATTCTTCTTGCCTTGCAAGTTTTAATTTTCTTTTTTGTTGCAGTTTACAATTATCATTCATACAAAAATTCAAATAAATCCAAAAAACCCGGCCAGCTTCATGCAATTTATCTTTTCTTGTTCGTTTTCTGGATGCTTAATTTAGCAGAAATTTTAATCTCAGGTTTTGACCCAATCCTTGAAATTTTAATTTCAATGGTTTCAATTGGATTGTTTTTGACAATACTCTACAAAGTTGTAAAAAATGTAGGTTCTTCATAAAATGGGAAAAAGAGACAAACTCGAAATTATTAGGGATATTTTGAAAATTCTTAAAGACAATCATGGCCACATAAAAATGACTCCTCTCCTTAGAAAATCAAACCTTTCTTCAAAGAGGTTTGCTGATTACAGGGCTGACCTTCTAGAAAGAGGACTAATTCAAGAAATTGAAGAAAAGAAAACAGGAAAACAGATTTTGATTACTCCAAAAGGAATGGAATTCTTGGAAAAATACCGGGCAATTGTCAACTTCGTTGATGAATTTGACTTGTAAATCAAATTCTTAAGGGTTGCTTCGAACCAGACTAAAGTTAAGGTTCTCTGTTGAATTTTTAATTAACTCAAAGGAAATTTTCGAGTTAACATAATCATTCCGATAAAGCGAGCGCAGGATAAATTGAGCTTTAGCCAATTTAGAAAAGCGAGCGAGAAAGAGACTTTCAAAATCTTTATAAGTCAGAGTGTCAGTTTTAATTTATTAGTATGCCTCGGTCGCATAGTGGTTATTGCACCGGATTGCTAATCCGGGCCTTTCGGGGCTCGCAGGTTCGATTCCTGCCCGAGGCGTTCAAACCCCATATTTTTAAAGGTTGAATTATTCAAAAAAAGATGGATTTCAAAGAGCTAATTTCTTGGGTGATCTTGGGATTATTATTAATTTGGTTTTTTAATTCATCGTCAATTCTTCAAATAATTTTGGGGGGTGTTATTTTAATTATTATCCTATTTAGAGGTTCAAGCGAAAAGAGGGCAAAAAATACTCCCTTAGAAAGAGCTTCACATGAAACATTTTATGATTCTATGAAATGGGTTCTTTTTGGAATCTTTGTGGTTATTTATCCATCTTTTTTAAAAGAAAATCTTCTTGCATTTTTAATAACCATTTTGGTATTTGTTTTAGTATTATTTGGGTTGAATATTCTTAAAGAAAAAAGTTCTCCTAAAAATTAAGCCCCAACTTCAACTCGTCTTCCCTGATTTCTAATCGCCTTCTCCATACACTGCTTTCGAAATTCCACAAGACATTCTTCAGAGCAACACCCATTAAGTTTTTTCTGACAATCCAAACATTCAACCAATAATTTATCGCAATTCAAATTTCTACAATTCCTGCAAAGGTCTGAAGGTTCAGAGCAAACTTCGCAATGCGAAATCGTGTCGTCTCCAGAGTTTATTGGAGCAACAAGCCTTTTGTCAAAAACAAAACACTTTCCTTCCCAGTAAGTGTCAGGAAATTGTTTTCCAAAATTAAGTATCCCGTCATTAAGTTGCATAACGTTGTCAAATCCCTTTTCTTTCATGTAAGCGGTTGCTTTTTCACATCTAATTCCTCCGGTGCAATAAGCAACAATTTTTTTATCTTTATACTTTTCAAGTTTTTCAATTTCTTTAGGGAATTCTCTAAAATTTTTTATGTTCAAGTGAATTGCATTTTTGAATTTTCCAACCTTGTATTCATAGTCATTTCTTGCATCAAGAACAATAAATTCTTCACCAGAGTCATACATCTTTTTCAAGTCTTCAGGCTGAATATGTTTTCCTGTTTTTGTCACATCAACTTTTTCACCAAAAGTCACAATTTCATCCCTAACTTTAACTTTTATCTTTGTAAAAGGGTGTTCAATTACAGGGTCTTCTTTAAACACAATTCCAGTAAACCTTGGGTCGCTTGTTAAATCTTTTTTGTAAGTTTCAATTTGCTCAGTTGTCCCAGAAACACTTCCATTTATTCCTTCATCCGAAACTAAAACTCTTCCGACTATTCCTAATTTTTTACAATATTTCAAGTGTTCTCTTACAAATTTTTCAGGATTCTCCACTGGAACAAATTTGTAAAACAATATTACTTTCAAAGGTTCTTTTTCCATAAATAAAATAAAAAATCTTGATTTATAACCTTTTTTGTTATATGAAAAAATTTTCATGCGTGAAACTATCTAGTTTTCCACTTATCGGGAAAATTGTGCCAAATTCTTGCACTTATTACGTCACAGTTATGAACAAAGGCTGCAAGTGGGCCTTGAACATTATTTTTTTTGTTATAATCTTCTCCTTCTCCATGAACATATTTTAAGGCATTTAGGTGATCATGATTCAATTTAAAATTATACTCCTTTATTTTTGAGAAAATAAAATGGTGTGAATTATCAAATTTTTCAAATTCTTTAATTTCTTTTTTGTTGCCTCCATATTTCCAAGCTTTTTCAAGATCATGTAAATAAAGTACCAAAAGTGCATCTGAAAGTGAAAATGGAAGTTTTCTTTTTGAATTCAAAACCAGATAAATTGCAACTGCAATGTTCATAACTTCCGTTATATGGTCAAGATATCCCCCCCTCCAAGCTTGATGCTTAAAACTTGAACCTTTTGCCCTCTCAAACTTTTCTTTATTGTCAGAATAAATTTTTTTACAAATAGTTTGATTCGGTTCCTCAATCATTTTAATTAATTCATTCAAAGAAAAATATTTTTCTGCCATATTTTAAGAAATTTTTAAACTTTATAAATTTTAATCCAAATGATTTTAAACCAACCTTCCTTTTTCAAGAAATGGTAAATCTAATTTTAGGTCTTGATGAAGCAGGAAAGGGCCCAGTTATTGGACCGATGATTCTTGCAGGTTGTTTAATTAAAAAAGAGGATGAAACTCCCCTGAGACGTTTAGGGGTAAAAGATTCTAAAGCGGTTACTCAAAAAAGAAGGGAATTCTTGGAAAAAGAAATAAAAAAAATTGTTGAAGATTCAGTTACAATTGTTTGTGATCCAGAAGAAATCGACGAATCAAATACAAAAGGAGTAAAGTTAACTGAATTTGAAGCGGACAGATTTGCGAAGATAATTAATAAATTAAATACGGGAAAAGAAAAAATGAAGGTTGTAATTGACTGCCCATCAATTGGAATAAACAGTTGGACAGATTTAATTAAACCGAAAATTAAAAATCTCTCAAACTTGGAATTGGTTATTGAACACAAGGCTGACAGAAATCATTTGGCAGTTTCAGCAGCTTCTATTTTAGCAAAATGTGAAAGAGAAAGAAGAATGGACAAACTAAAAGCCGAATACGGAGAAGAAATTGGTTCAGGATATTCTTCAGACCCCTCAACTATAAAATTTGTTGAAAAATACGCTAACAAGTTCAAAAATAAGGGAATCTTTAGAAAAAGCTGGGCAACCTGGAAAAACGCTTCTGAAAAACTTAAACAAATTGAATTAAGCTTTTTGTAACCCCTTATCAAATTTTAAAAACTCTTTTTTCTTAATTTAGTCATGTCCTACGTAAAAAAATTGGTGATGCACGGATTCAAAAGTTTTCCACGTAAAACTGAACTCCCATTTACTCCCGGAATAAATGTAATTTTAGGACCAAATGGTTCAGGAAAGTCAAACATTACTGACGCCCTGTGTTTTGTTTTGGGTCGTCTTTCTATTAAATCAATGAGGGCAGCAAAAGCTTCAAACCTGATTTTCATGGGAACAAAAGCTGCTGCTCCCGCTAAAGAAGCTTCAGTTGAAATAATTTTTGACAATTCAAACAACGCTTTTGCAACGCACGAAGAAGAAATTTCTATTAAAAGAATTGTTAGAAAAAATGGACAAAGTATCTACAAAATAAACGACGAAACAAAAACTCGTCAAGAAGTTTTAAGTCTTTTAGCCCAAGCAGGAATTGACCCAAATGGTTTTAACATTGTTCTTCAGGGAGAAATCCAAAATTTTGTAAGAATGCAGTCTGAAGAAAGAAGAAAAGTTATTGAAGAAGTTGCAGGAATTTCAATTTACGAGTCTCGTAAAGAAAAGTCAATTAAAGAATTAGAAAAAACTGAAGAAAAATTAAAGGAAGTTTCAGCGATATTAAAAGAAAGAAATTCTTACTTAACAAATTTAGAAAAAGAAAGAGAAGCCGCACTAAAACATAAAAAACTCGAAGAGGATGTAAGGAAATTTAAGAAAAGCATCCTTGTTTTTGATTTAACAAAAAAGAAAAAAGAATGTGAAGAAGTAAATAAAGAAATTGAATTAAAAGGAAAAGAAATTGAAAAAATAAAAAAAGTTGTGATTAGTTTAGAAACTCAAGTTGAAAGTTTAGAAGAAAAAATTTCTGAAATAAATTCAAAGATTCAAAAGCAAACTGGTTTAGAACAGGAAAAATTAAACAGAGAAATTTCTAACCTTAGAGCTGAACTTGCTGGGCTTTACGTAAAAAAAGAAAATCACGAAAAAAAACTTAAAGATATTGACAGAAAAAAAATAAGTTTGCAAGCTTCTATGGAAGAAAATGAAGTTGCAGTTCAAAATTTACAAAAAGAATCTCCGACGATAGAAAGAACACAAAAAGAACTCAATTCTAAAAAGAGAGAACTTGAAGTAGTTGAAGGTTTAATTAAAAAGAGATATATGGAAAAAAGT
>CAZONG010000042.1:0-5626 GCA_964581315.1 Candidatus Woesearchaeota archaeon
TTTTTTCTTCATTCCCAAGAACAATTAAAAGTCCTGCATTTTGTTTATATTTTCTTCCTCGAAGTTTTCCTCTTCCTTTTCTAATTTCTTTTTTTTGAATTGCAAGACCAAATAAATTTTCTCCAAGAATATTTTTCAATCCTTTAATTAATTCCTTGGTTTTCAACTTTGAAATTTTTGATTCAACAATTAAGGGAAATTCAGGGAATTCTTTTTGATTCTTTCCTTCAAGAGAACTATATCTTTTTTGAATCCATTTTAATGAAGCAGTAGCACTTATTGAAGAAAGAATTGCTAAAGTTAATTCTTTTTTGTTTATTTTTTTCACATCCATCATAGAAATTGCTTTTGGAGGGTGGGCTCTTCGTCCGCCTCGTGTATTTGGAACAGTTGCTCCAACCCAATTAAATTGTGAACCTTTTCTAGTCATAATTTTTCTTGGAACTCTACTCATTCCTTTTCCATATTGACTTTTCCAAACTTTTCTGTGATGTTTTAAAATTCCACTTGCCGAATAGTTGTTTCCTGCAAGGGGACTTGGAGCGTAAGGTTGTTTTACTTTTTTAGCTTCGAAAATCTTTTGGATTAAATCATTTCTAACTTTCTCTGAAAAGAAACTTGGAATCTCAATTTGTTTCAATTTTTTTCCGTCAATACTTAATAGGTTTGCTTTCATTTTTTCATTGCCCCCATTTTAAAATTTACGAATTCTTTAAGATTCTTTTCTGTCAATTCATCTGTTTTTAGAAAATTTTCTATTTGTTGGAATGAAATGGCAAGTGCCTTTTTTTTATCATTCATTTTTATAAACCATTTTCTATTATCAAAGGGAACCTTTTTATAATCAAATCCTAGTTTTTTCATCATTTTTTTTATTTTAAAATATCTTAAGATTTTGTTCATCTTAATTCAATAAATTCATACTCCTTTTTCTTTTGTTTTTTAGTTTCTCTAAGAGCTCGAGTTAAAACAAGTTGTCTTTTTGAAGCTCCTTGAACTGAACCATGAACTACAATGTATTCAGAATCAATATTTCCATAATTTTTTATGTTAGTAATCTTTTTGTCTTCTTTTCCCATATCCAAAATTTTGTTATTGTATACTACTCTAGTAAACATTCCAAGTTGTCCAGCCATTGGAGCTCTAAATGTAACTCTTGCTGGATGCCATGGACCAAGTGAACCAGGTCTTCTTACACCTTTTTCTGATTTGTGGGCTTTAAGATTAATTCCAAATCTTTTAACTGGTCCTTGAAGTCCTTTACCTTTAGTAAGTCCTCTAAGGTCAATAAGTTCTCCTTTTTGGAATAAATTTAATACAGAAATTTCTTTTCCTAAGTTTTCCTTTACAAAATTAAACTTTTCTTCAAGAGTTCCGTTAAGTCCAATTTCAGTCACATCAGGAGTTTTCTTGAGTTTTGATTTTTTTACAACAGAATAAACAATAACCCTAATTTCATCATAATCTTCTTTTTTCACATCTTCAATTTTTTTTATTTTTTTTGGCAATTTTAGGACTTTTTTAAGTTCCTTGTCAAGATTCTCATTCAAAACTTCAGTGAAAACAATTCCGTTTTTGTAGAACCTAACAGAAAGAATTTTCATTGGAGGGCATTCAAGAATTGTAACTGGAACAATTATTTTTTTGTCTTTAGTCATAGAATTAGGGGTAGAATCTTTTACGCTTGCAGAAGCCATTCCTGCTTTATAGCAAATAAATCCCTTAAGGGGTTTAGTAGAATCATCAAATTTGATTGCGTCCCAGTTAGTACTAGGCAAAAACTTTTTGGCTCTTTTCCGGGGCCAAAATTGCAAACTTCCTTTTCTTGGTGATTTTCTTGTTGGCATTTTGTTTTATTTCTAAATAGCGGAATCTCATTTTATCTCATACCCTGGAATATTAATGTGAGAAATAATTGGTTTATAAATTGTTCGGTAGAGTTAAAAGATAACTAAGCAATAAACTCATATTCTTTTACCGTTTTAATGTCATCAATGTTTGAATAACGGACAACTTTTCCTGCTCGCTTAGCCATCTCTCTAATTACTGCAAAATCTTTTTCATCAGTTTCAGGCATTACAATCTTTTCAATGATAAATTCATGTTTGATTTCGGCTTTCTTAAAGTCGTTTTTTTCAAAGACAAAACTTTTTCCAATTTCAGAGTCATTAGTTATAAATTTACAAAAGTCTGCTTTTGGTTCTTCATCTCCTTTCCCAGGTTTACCAGATTTAGGAGCTTTTGGTTTTATTTTCAAAGTATTTTCTTCGTTGGCATCAAAAGTCAAAGCAAAAAAGACCTTGGGAAATTCATCAAGTAAGGAAATAATCTCTTTTCCGGAAAGTTCATAATCAATTAGATATCTTTTTACTCCTTGAAACTGTTTTATTTCAGTAAATTGAATTTTGTCTTTCAAGTCAGAAGTAGAAACAATTGCCCCTGTAACACGAGTTTTTTTGTCTCCAAGCTTTTCTGCCAATGCCCTAACAAGCTCATTTGAAAATTCTGGACCAGTGTTTATTGTGTATTTATTTTTAGATTTTCTAACCAAAATAACAGCTCTATTTTTGAAAGTTCCACGACTAAATTTCTGAAATTGTAAGTGAACAAGATTGTCAAACTTTTTATCAACTATTTTTTTTATGAAGTTCATATTTGAAAAAATTGAAATTAGGTTATAAATCTTTTCGTCAGGCGTTCAGAAGTTTTATAAGTTTGCGAGTGTTTTAATTTAAAAGAAGATGGAAAAAGGGGTTCAAAAAATAGTTGCAATTGTTCTTACAGGAGTCCTCTTTGTTTTGTCTTTTTTTGTTTTAAGCCCAATAATGATTTCGCTTTTATCAGGAGTAATTTTAGGGTTTGCATTTCTTCCTATTTATGAATTTATACAAAAAAAGGTCAAGAACAAAAATCTTGCGGCCTCAATAGTCTGTGCAATTATTGTTTTATTAATTATAGTTCCTCTTTGGTTTTTAACTCCTGTTCTACTAAAACAATCAGTCCAAATTTTTACTTCAACGCAAAATATGGACTTCGTAACGCCTTTAAAATCCATTTTCCCCTCGGCATTTGTTTCTCCAGATGTTTCATTAGAACTTACAAATGCAATTCATTCTCTTGTAACAAATTTAACACATAGCGCGGTCAGTGCGATTTCCGACATTCTTTTGAGTTTTCCAACCCTTTTCTTACAACTTTTGGTAGTTCTTTTTATTTTCTTTTTTGTTTTAAGAGATAATTCAGAACTGGTTTCCTACATCCAAAGCGTTTTACCTTTTTCAAAAGATATCGAGAAAAAAATATTTAATTCATCAAAAGATATAACCTTTTCAATAATCTACGGTCAAATTTTGATTGGAATTATTCAAGGAATTTTAACGGGTTTGGGATTCTATCTTCTTGGAATACCAAATGCACTTTTCTTAGGTGTTTTAGCAACAATTTTAGGAGTTATCCCTTTAATTGGTCCAGCTTTAATTTGGGTCCCCGTTGCCATTTTTTCTCTTCTAAATGGTTCAATTTGGACAACTTTAGGAGTAATTTTCATTGGAATTGTTAACCTTCTTTTTGAAAACAGCGTGAAACCAATGATAATTTCAAAAAGAACAAATGTTCATCCAGGGGTAATTCTTTTGGGAATGGTTGGAGGAGTCTTCTTTTTTGGAATCGTTGGTTTTATAATTGGTCCATTAATTTTAGCATATCTTCTAATTATTATAGAAATCTATCGTGATAAAAAAGTTCCGGGAATTTTCATCCAGCCTCCCGAGGGAAATAAAAAGTAGATAAATATAAAAAGAATTTTAGATATTTCTTTTAAAAGGTGTAAAATGCAATTAAAAATTAAAACTTCAAAATGGGCAGCTGGAATTCCCGTTGCAATGCTCAATAGAAAAACAGCAGAAGATCTTGGAGTCCATGCTGGAGACAGAATTGAATTAAGAACCCTCTCTAAAAAACCAAAAAAAATTATTACGGTTTTAGATATAGATGGAAATTCTTTAAATAAAAACCAGATTTATATTACAGATGAAATAAAAAAACTTCTTTGTGTCAAAGAAAACGAAGTAGTTGATATTTCTCTTTCTCCAACGACAGAAAGTTTATCCTTCATTAAAAAAAAGTTAATTGGTAAAAAGTTATCTCGTAGTGAAATAAGGCAAATAATGGTTGATGTAGTGAACAATTCCCTTTCTGAAGCGGAGATTGCTATGTTTGTTTCAGGGATGTATGAAAAAGGAATGAACTTTGAGGAAACTTGCTTCTTAGTGGAGGCAATTCTTTATTCAGGGAAGAGAATGAAATTCAAAGAAAAATATGTCGTTGACAAGCATTGTATTGGAGGAATTGCAGGAAACAGAACAACTCCGATTGTGGTTTCAATTTGTGCTGCGGCTGGCCTAATCATGCCTAAGACTTCTTCAAGAGCGATAACTAGTGCAGCAGGAACAGCAGATTGTATCGAAGTCTTGTCCCCCGTGGAGTTTTCAATGGAAAACTTAAAAAAAATTGTAGAAAAGGCAGGGGCATGTTTAAGTTGGGGAGGTTCAGTTGGAATGGTTCCAGCAGATTCAAAAATAATCCAAATTGAAAAAATGTTAAAAATTGATCCGCCAGCCCAACTTTTAGCGTCGATAATGTCAAAAAAACTTGCTGCTGGAAGTAAATACGTTTTAATTGATATTCCGTATGGAAAGGGCGCAAAAGTCACTTTTTGGAAAGGAAAAAAACTAAAAAGAAAATTTGAAAAACTAGCAAAATTTTTTAATTTGAAAATTGCAGTCGTTTTAACTCATGCTAATGAACCAATTGGAAATGGAGTTGGGCCCGCTCTTGAAATGAGAGACGTTTTAAGAGTTTTAAAAAGAAGTGAAGAAAGACCTCTTGACCTAGAAAAAAAAGCAATTTTTCTTTCAGGTAAAATTTTAGAATTAACTGAGAAAGCAAAAAAAGGAAAAGGTGAAAAATTAGCTAGAGAACTCTTGGATTCAAAAAAGGCTTTTGAGAAGTTTGAAAAGATAATTAAAACACAAGGGGGAAAAGTAAAAGAGATTTCTCCTTCAGAAATAAAAAAAGATATCCTTGCAACTAAAAAAGGAAAAGTAAAACACATTGGTAACAAGGAAATAAATTCTCTTGGAAGGTTTGCTGGTTGTCCTTTGGACAAATATGCAGGGGTTTATTTGTATAAACACATTGGGAACAAGGTTAAGAAAGGTGAAAAACTTTTAACAATTTATGCTGAATCCCAACCCCGTTTAAAAGAAGCAATAAAATATTACAATGAAAAGCAGCCAATAAAGTTTTAATCTTCCAACTAAATAATTTTTTAAACTTCAAAACACTTTCTTTTTAATGAGAAGACCTGAAAACAAAAACCAGTTAACAGAGTATTTTAAAAAAAATTTGGCTAAAAATTATACTGAAGATTCTCTAAAGTTTGCACTTCAAAACCAAGGTTATTCTCGGACTGCAATCGAACAAGCTTTAACTCAGGCTCATAAAGAAATTGCAGAAAAGGCACCAGTTTTAAAAGAAAAACCGGTAATCAAATACGAACTTTTTGACGAGAACAATAACAAGATAAAAGTTGAACCTTTCACAAGATGGGAAAAAATAAAATTCT
>CAZONG010000043.1:0-5423 GCA_964581315.1 Candidatus Woesearchaeota archaeon
TTTAACTCCTTTTGCTTCTTTATTTTGTTTGATTTCTTCTACAATTGTTTTTGTTTCACATCCAGCTTTCTTTAATTTTTCCTTTGCTTTTTCAGAAAAACTTAATGCAACGATTTTTAATTTCTTTGAAATTTCTCCTTCACTTAAAACTTTTCCGCAAATAACAATTGTTTCTGAAGGAGTTCCATCAATTTTTCCAACATTAACGTCTTTTCTTTTTTTTCTAGGACCAGTTAAAATTCCTGCAACTTCAATCCATTTGGGATTTTTCTTAGCTAGAAGAATTGTTTCAACTAAATCCGGATTAGTTTTTCTTGTTAATTGTGATTCAACTTTTGTTTTTGATTTCATTTGATTTTTTATATTTTCGAGAGAAATAAATCTCCCGCTTTTGCGCTTTTAACTCGCAGGTAAAATTTTGAGCTTAATTGCTTTTATAAAGTTTTGGTTTCCCCAAACTTTAAATAGAGTTTGGGCATTTATTTTTTATAAGTGGATATGCCGGAGTGGTCAAACGGGACGGACTCAAGATCCGTTAGCTTATGCTTACCTAGGTTCGAATCCTAGTATCCACATATTAATTTGATTCGAACATTTTCCCAAGATTTTTCCATTAAATCTCTTTTTTTACTCTTTGCCCGTAACAACAAAATAGAAAGATTTATAAGTAATTATTTAGTAGTAAAAACATGGATTTAGACACTAAAAATCTTTTGAAACAGGGTTTTTCAGAGTTCGAAATGCCGAAAAACCATGAAATAACCTTTAGTGAGAGCTCTTTTGGAGAGGTAGGCAAGTCTAAAATTGATGCACTAAAAAATTCTATTTCTGAAATTCATGAGATGATTCAAGGTAGAGAAAAGTTAAGTAGAAAGATTCACGAAGAAGGGGAAAACTTAAAGTCAGAAATTAAAGGATACCTTTCAGAAAATGAAAAAATGCAAATTGCTTCAAGTGACCCAACTAGAGAAAAAAATGATTTAAGACATAAAAAAATTGAAATTTCTGAACTTCAAATGAATGAAAAAATCGGTTGTTGGAAAGACGTCGCACTTCTTAAAAAAGAATTAAGGGAATACGAAAGAGAATTAACTGAAAAAGAAGAAAGGCAAAAAATGTTCAATAAAATTATGTCAGAGGAGGAAAATTAAATGAATGAAAAAGAGAATCTTCCTCTAACTAGCACGGTAATTATGATTAATAATCCTTACAACTTTGGAGATGTTAAAAAAGGAGATAAGATTTGCACAAAGGGACTCATAAAAAAAATAACTAATTTAAAAGAAACTTTTTCTTTACCAGATGAATTAGTAATAAAATCTTCAGAGAAGCTAGTTAAAACAATAAACAGAAATAAAGATGGAACCATTATGGAACATATTTACAATTTATCAAACTCTTACTTAAGTGATTTTAATATCAAAACGCCTTTAAAAATTTCTCCCAAATATTGGAATTATAAACATCTCCTTAAGAAGAGGGAAAATTAAAAATGAATAATCTAAAAAACCTTACAGATGAAGCTTTGATGAATAGAGTTTATTCTTCAAATGGAACCATCTCAAATGAGGCTGCCAATGAATTAATTTATCGAAAAGCCCCATTAAATTCTACCGATGGAATTTTAAGGATGATGGCTCCAAAAAATTCAAAACCAGGGGTTCATGAATTTGGAAATTATGTTAAAGAAAAAAAACTAAAAGTTTTTGATTTACAGGGAAGAGAAATTACAAGTTATGTTCAAGATGATAATAATGAAAACACTTTTGAGAATGCAAGAGAGAAAAATGGACAGTTTAAGCTGGATGGAAAGTCGAAACTTTATTTGCCTTCTGTTGAGGACACAGCCGTTAGAACCCCTTCAAGAAAGGTTTATGATAAGGTTATGCAAATTTTTGAATTGGCAGGGTTAAAAACAATTTATGGAGAAGTACCCACTGAAGCGAACTTTTGGGAAGACTATAAAGAAAAAACTCATATTAATTTAAGTTTTTCAGATGGAAAATTTTTACACACCGATGACTTTCCTTATAAGAACCATAAATCAAATTCAATGAATTTAGAGCAATTCCTTTCTATGAATAACATTTCTAAAAAATCTGCAGAGGAAATTTATAACTGGTATGAAGAATTTCGTCCATATAGATTAAGTAAAGGAGTTTTACAAAAATGAATAAATATCAAATTTCAGTCGAAGAAATAGCAAGAAAACTTAAACCAATACTTGGAAAGAAAATAGATGAAGTTTACTTTAGATATCTAAATGCTGGAAGTCTTGAAGAAAAAGGAGAGATTATGGAACTTTTAGCTGGACTTTATCAAAAACATTTGAATAAACTTCTTGACAAAGATTTCTTTTTAGAACCTCCAAAAGAAGATTCTTTAAGTGGAGAATATAATTTAGCAGATGTAACTTATGCAGGAAAAAAACTTTTTCCTTTTAATCTAAGAGAAAAAGATTGGCCTAGACATGTTTGTGTTACAGGTATGAGTGGAAGTGGAAAAACAACTTTTGCTTTAAACATTTTAAAAAATTTCATAAAAAAAGACAAACCTTTTTTAGTTTTTGATTGGAAAAAAAGTTTTAGACCTTTAATGAAAGAAGACCCAAATGTAATGTGCTTTACCGTCGGAAATAATTCAATTAGTAATTTATTTAAAACAAACATAAATAGACCCCCAAAAGGAGTTAGTCCAAAAGAGTGGATTAATACCTTGTGTGATTTGTTAACTGAAAGTTTTAACGTTTCTTTTGGAGTTCATAAAATTCTCTTAGAAACTTTAGATGAAACTTTTCAAGGTTGGGGAGTTTATGAAAATTCAAACCTTTATCCAAATTGGGAACACGTGAAAAGAATGCTTGAAGTAAAAGCAAGAGATTCAAAAGGAAGAGAAACTGGTTGGTATGAAAGTGCTTTAAGAATTGCAACTGTTTTAACCTTTGGAGATTTTGGAAAAACTGTAAATTACGACGGAAAGAAAAGTCTTTCAGTCGAAGACTTATTTGACAAAAAAGTTATTTTTGAATTAAATTCGCTTTCAAACATTGAAAAGAAATTTTTCTGTGAATATCTTTTAACTTACATTTACAAATTAAAAAAAGCTGGAAACGAAAAAGGAAATCAAGAATTTAATCATGCAATTTTAGTTGATGAAGCCCACAATATCTTTTTGAAAAAACAAACTAATTTTATGTCTGAATCAGTTACGGATATGATTTACAGGGAAATGCGTGAATATGGAACGGCTCTTATTTGTTTAGACCAACACGCGTCAAAATTAAGTGATACGGTTGTGGGAAACAGCGCTTGTCACGTCGCTTTTCAGCAACAGCTTCCTCAAGACTTGGAAGAAATTAGTTCACTTATGCAACTTAGAGATAGAAAAGAAATTTTTACTCAACTTCCTGTGGGTTCAGCAATCGTAAAGCTTTCAGAGAGACACACTTCTCCCTTTTTAGTCGAAGTTCCTTTTACTTCACTTAGGGAATCAAATTTCGAAGACGAAAAAATAAAAAGCAAAATGAATGCAACTGTTGAGGGTTTTGAAATCGAAAGAACAAATCCAGAATTTATGAAAGAAATAGTTCATAAGGAAACTAAGGAAGAAGTTAAAATCCGAGAAAAAGCAATTGCTAAAGTAGAAAAGGCAAAGGAAAAAGAAATTGTTTTAGTGGAAGAATTCAATGAAACAAGAAAAATCCTTTTAGAGTTTGTAAATTCAAAGTTGTCCGAGGGAAAAACCCTAATTGAAATTGAAAGACTTTTAGATTCAGGAATTGTTTCAGGTTACTATAATAAAAAAGATGTTTTAGTTGTAGTTAATAGGGCACTTTCAGAAAAGTTAAAAATAAAGAAAAAAGAGTCCAACTTAAAAAAAGAAGTTCTTATTCAAGAAAAACCAATTTTACCAAATTCTTTAACTGAAGAAGAAATCTCTTTTGTAAACTTCTTGATGAATAACCCAAAACACAATCTTTCCACAGTCAATCTGTATAAATCAATTGGATTCTCTCCAAGAAAAGGAAATGTTGTAAAGGACAAATTACTTAAGAAAGGAATTATTCAAATCGAAGAAGAAAGAAACGAGAAAGGCTGGAAAAAATTAATCAAATTAGTCAATTCATATTCACTTTAAACACTACAAAAATTTCAAAAAACATCCAAAAAATCGCAACAAACAAACTAAGAAAATTTAATTTTCTTTCCTTGTTAAAAAGATTTTACCCCTGGAACCTTTTGAAATACCTTCGAAGTCGATAAAGATTTTGAAGAAAAACCCTTCGAACCGCCTTAGGTTCAAAGAAATACCTCTCGAACACAGAAGTTCGACGGAAAAAACAATACTTTTAGCTATTTCACCCTGTGAAATACCTCTGAAATACCCTAAAATAACATATTTCAGCATAAAATTAATCGAAATAACTTAATTTAATAATTTAATTTAAAGGTGACATTATGAAAACTTTTTCTAAAGTAATTGCCGTTTTTTTCTTTATTTGTTTTTGTGCATTTATTCTTTTCTGTGGGTTTGAATTCTTAACAAGTTCTTCCCCCGAATCCTCTCTTTTTTGGTTCAGCACAGTTGCCATTTCATTCTTTTTACTTAATCGTCCAGTTAAATATTCTCTAATCTGGATTTTAGAAAGATAAACTTCATTTAGAGAGCTTTTTAATTTTAATAGTTAAATAAAAAGGAGCGTGTGTTATGAAAATTTACTTAAATTCTTTAGCAATTCTTCTTGCAATTCTTCTTATTTCATTAAGAACTTCTATTTTTGAACTTTCCTCTGTTCTTGATTTTCTACTTCTTTTTGGAGGAGGGGCAATTATCGCACTCTTTTTCTACAAAGCTCAGAATCTGAAAAAGAAGGAAAGAGTATATCATTTTAGTTTAACTGCCCGCATTTTTCTCGGATTTATTTCGGCCTCTCTCAGTTTAGTTGCACTTATTTTATTCTCAACAGCTATCTTAATGATGTGGGAAGGAGCCCCAGGATATGATCAAGTTGGTCCAATATTTGCAGGATTACTTTTTACCGGGATAACTGGAGGAGGTTCCTATGTTCTTTTTGACCTCTGCGAAAGAAAAAAAAGGAATTAAATAAAGGATACTAAAATGAAAAAGTTTCTAGATAGTCTTGTCGAAAAGAGTCACAAAAATTCCAAATTTCTCATAGAAATTGTGTTAATAATGGATGTTGTTGCCGTCTTTCTGTCCCTATTTCTTGAAATTTGGATCTCGTTAATCTTAATCTATTTCTTTTGTATGATTCCTTCAATCTTCTTAAACGAAGTAGAAAAATTCTATAAAAAGAAAAGATCAAAAGAGTTTCATTAAATAATTAAAAAGACCTTAATCAAAAACCAAACCCAAATTCCTTGGAGAAGAATTTGGAGTTCTATTTTAATAAATTTTTATTA
>CAZONG010000044.1:0-5392 GCA_964581315.1 Candidatus Woesearchaeota archaeon
CTTCTTTTTCAAGACCAACACTTCTAAAAAAATTAATTAATGCAAAAAGTGCTCTTTTTTTCCCGTCTTTTACTCCTTCAAGAATTTTAGTTATCGTCGGAGGAAATTGGCTGTCCTTTAATTCAACAAGTTTAACCGATTTAAAATTTTCATATTTTCCAGTTGCATTTCTTGAAAGGTCTTTATCAATTCCAGAAGTTTTTGCCCAGTCAAGTGCCTGCATTACAAATTCTGCGGCATCATTTTCTTCAACTTCAGGTATAAAGTTTTTTACTTTTATTCTTAATGGGTCAGCGTCTTTAAATTTGAATTCATCAAGTTCGTCAGAATTTAAAACAACGCTTGCAAAAGAAGTTTTTTCGTGAAGTGAATAAGGCATTCTAAATAAGTGTCTTGGAGAAACTAAAACTAAATCCAAGCCCATCAGTGAATAAATGTCCTTTTCTTCACGAGTAAAGTTTTCTGGGTTTTCGTTTGAATTAAGTTTACATCTTTCACATTCAACAAACTTTTTCATTGGTCTAAAATCCATTTCTTTTTTGCATTTGTAACACTTCGGAAGTTTTCCTTTTGTTCCCATTCGGAATTTTTTTGTTTCAAAAACTTGGCAACTGTTACACTTAAATTCTACAAATCTAAATTCAGTTGCAAAGTCACCACACTTTTTACATAAGTAACCAGTTTTCAAATTTCCTGCAATTTCTTTTTCGAATTCTTCTGGGAGTATTGACTTTAAAACCCCTGCTGAATAATTTCGAACATACGCAATAAGTTTTCGTGGGAGTTCAGGAAAGAGGTCTTTTGTAAGAATTCCGTTTAGGTCCTTAGGAAAAGCTTTCCATGGAACAAGGATGTGAAAACCTTTTGAACCGGAAAACTTTATTCCAACGTTTTTTATTCCGTGTTGCTTAAAAGTTTCAATAATTGCTCTAGCTGCAAGTTTAGAATATTTTATTCCGTGTTCACAATCAATGTCTATTAGTAAGTCCCATCCAATTCTAATTTCATCAGCTTTGTCTTTATCCATTCCTGTTTCTATTTTTAGTGGGTCACTCCAAAGTTCAACGGAACAGTGAAAGGAGGTTGCACCCTTTTTTGCAAGACTTAAAACGTCTCCCTTAAATTGTAAAGAATCTGGTCTTTTTCCAAATCCTTCAAAATATCTTGGAGAAATCTCTCTTTTTTTAGAAAACTCAAAAATTGCTTTTTGCACATCAGGTCTAGAATAATACATCTGGGTAATTTTTCTTATCTTTTTTTCTTTAGAATGTTCTGACTCTTTTTCCATGCCAAAATAGAACAAAAAAGATTTATATAATTACTCCTGTCACAATAAAAATACTTAAAAAAGGAACACAACTTGAAGATATATGAAACTCGAACTTAACGACCCAACCCTTTTCACTAAAGCAGTAGAATTAATTTCAGACTTAGTTTTAGAGGTCAGAATAAAAATAAGTGAATTTGGCCTTTCTGTCGTCGCAATTGACCCAGGAAACATTTCAATGGTCTCACTTAAAATTCCAAAAAGTGCATTTAAAGAGTTTGAATCTGGTGAAGAGGTTCTCGGAGTAAATTTAGACAATCTAAAAAAAATCTTAAAAAGGGCAACAAAATCTAGTTCAATAGTTTTAGAGAAAAAAGAAAATGCTTTGGAAATAAAAATTGAAGACAAAATAAAAAGAATTTTTTCACTGAATTTAATTGAAGTGGAAAGAGAGGACAAAGATTTTCCAGACCACTTAGAATTTTCTTCAGTTGTTACAATGGATTCACAAGATTTAATCGATTCAATTGATGACTGCCTTGTCGTTTCTGACGCTTGCTCATTTATAATTGAAGACAAAAAGTTTATCATCGAAGCAAAAGAAACAAATTCAGCTCGTTCAGAATTTTCAAGTGATGAAGTTGAAATTGTTGCAGAGAATTGTTTTTCTCGTTACAGCTTAGAATATTTACAAAAATTCACAAAAGCAGGAAAACATTTCCCGAAAACAACTTTAAAATTTGCTCGTGACCACCCTCTAAGAATCGATTTTTTTTCCGAACACTTGAGTTTAAGTTTCCTTTTGGCACCAAGAGTTGAAACTGAAGATTAGATTTAGAAATTTTTCTAATTGAAATATTTATAAATAGAAATATCTTTAAGGAAGTTATGAAAGAGGGAAGGGTTCGGGACGAAAAAAACGTAAAAGGACAAGTTACAATTTTTGTTATTCTTGCGCTCGTGATTGTTGTTGTTGGAATTGCTCTTTACTTTTTTTATCCAAAGGTTATTTCAAATTCAAATTCTTTAGAAGAAAATCCAAAAACCTATATGCAAAATTGTGTTGAAGGAGTTTTACAAGAAAATGTCGACACTGTTTCTTCTCAAGGTGGAAGTATAAATCCTCCTTCAAGTTTTTTTTACAACGGAACAAATGTAGAATATTTGTGTTACACCAATCAACCTTACGAAAAGTGTGTTGTTCAAAGAGTTCTTTTAATTTCTCATATCGAGGAAGAATTACAAAATAGCACAAGAAAAAAATTAAATGATTGTTTTGATTCAATGAATTCAGATTATTCTTCAAAAGGTTATGAAACAAGTTTGAAAAGAGGAGAGTTTAATGTCATTCTTTTACCTAAGCAAATTCTTTTACACAGTAATACAACTTTTTCAATCACAAAAGGTTCAACTCAAAAATATGAATCTTTTGATATAGTTTTGAACAATAATCTTTATGAACTCGCGTCAATTGCAAGAGTCATAGTCAATTGGGAGAAAACATATGGTGACAGTGACCCGACATACTTTATGAATTTTTACCGTGACTTAAAGATTGAAAAAATGCCTCAGAGCGACGGGACAAGGATATATATTATTACAGACAGAAATACTAAAAGTAAATTTCAGTTTGCTTCAAGAAGTGTCGTTTGGCCGCTAGGAGTGACATTCCAACCAATATAAAATGAAAAAGAGCGTAATCATATTAATTTTTCTAGCATCTTTTTTAGTTCTAACTTCATTTTTTTTAATAAGTAATAATCAAGTTTCTGCGGCAAACAATGTTTGTTGTGAAAAGTTAACAACTGGACAATTTTGTCAAAATGCTCCTCCTACTTCTTGTGACACTTCAATAAATCCAAAAACAGGTCAAGCTTATCAATTAGCTCCAACTTCTTGTGAGTCAACTTCTTTTTGTGCAACTGGAACTTGTTTTGACAGTCAACAAGGAATTTGTGAAGAAGGAGTTGCCCAAAATGTTTGTAATTCTCAAGGCGGAGTTTGGGATTCAAGACCTGCTAGTGAACTTCCTCAATGTGGTCTAGGTTGTTGCCTTTTAGGTGACGGAGCTTCATTTGTGACTCAATCAAGATGTAAACAATTGTCTTCTCTTTATGGACTTCAAACTAATTTTGACCCAAGCGTGAAGTCTGAAATTCAATGTATTGCAAGTGCTGGTGGCGACGAGAAAGGGGCTTGTACTTACGAAACTGGAAGTGAAAGAACTTGTAAACTTTTAACAAAGTCAGACTGTAACACTCTTCAAGGAGATTCAGGAAATTCAAATGTTCAATTTTATTCTGGAATTCTTTGTTCAGATGAAAACTTAGGAACTAACTGTGGACCAAGTCAAAAAACAACAACTGTGTCTGGCCAAGATGAAGTTTATTTTGTTGACACTTGTGGAAATTTAGCTAATATTTACGACGCAAGTAAAATTAATGACAAAGATTATTGGTCAAAAATAGTTGCAAAGAGTGATTCTTGCGGAGCTGGATTTAGTAATGCTGGTTCTTTAACTTGTGGAAATTGTGATTATTACCGAGGAAGCACCGCTTCTCCAGTTAAAAGAGGAGGACCAACTCCTACTTATGGAGATTACATCTGTAAAGATTTAGGTTGTGATTACAATGGAGTTCATTATTCACATGGAGAAAGCTGGTGTGGATTGGCTCCTGGAGCTTCAAATATTACAGATTCAAGCAACAACGGAAGTTATTTGTTCGACGGAAAAACTGCTTCACCAAGTGTTACAAAAGCAAACTTACCTGGTTCAACTTACACAAGACTTTCATGTTACAATGGAGAAGTCACAACTGAAAATTGTTATGATGGAAGACAAAAAGTTTGTGTTGAGTCTGATGTTCCAATTACAAAACAAGACGGAAGTAGTGGGGTTTTCAAAAATGCAGTTTGTAAATTAAACACTTGGCAAAGTTGTTATGACCAAACTGACGAAACTTCTTGCTTAGACAGAGAAGTTAGAGATTGTAAATGGACTCCAAGTCCAGAAGACACAAAGAAATTTTCAGCATGTAGTAATTTAAACATTAAGATTGGTTCGGGAATTGGAAATTTAATTGCTAGTTCTTTATGTCCTTTCGTTTTTAATGAACCTCTGGGACAGCAAACTTCTGCTTTCAAAACTCCAGGACAAACTGGTTACTGTACTCCATTAAATGCTCCTGGTTTTGACTTCTGGAATGGAAGTGGAAACGGAGACAATTTGTGTTCACTCGGAACTATTGCTTGTCAATACAGAACAACAAGTAGTCTTGTTTCTGGAAGCGGGGTTGACGACGGAAAAGAATGTATAAATTCAGATAACAGCGTTAAAACAACTTGGATTGAATCAATGGCTTACAGATGTATGCAAATTGGAGATTGTGGACCAAAATTGAATTATTTAGGACAACCTGGAGAAATGCAAACAATTGTAGAAAAGAAAATTGATGAAGGTAAAACAGTTGGGTATTTCGTAAGGTCAGACGGAAAAACAGTTCAAGTTCCAGGACCAGGCGGAACAACTAAATCAATTAGTTGGAGTAGTTTTTTCCACTTTTAAAATTAAAAAATGAAAAATAAAATGAAAACAAGCAAGGCAGAAAAGACAATTGTTCTTAGTCAAATCTTTATTTTAATCGTCGCTGTTTTTGCATTCGCATGGCTCATTGGCGGAATTCCAGGAGTGAATGCAAGCGGAGGAGGAACTTCTAGTAACCCCAAATGCGATAAAATTGGTGGAAGTTGTATAGACACTTCTTTGTGTAAAAGTGCAGGAGGAAAATCTACTGCTCTTCTTTGTAATGGACCATCAAATATTCAATGTTGTACTGGAATTGATTTTTCAACTTCAAATTCCAAAGGGGCTTATGAATCTATCATGCAAAAATTAGGCCCAATCACAACAGTTCCACAAACTTATACTTCTTTAAAAGAATTAATTGCAGGAAAAAAACTTTCTCCTTCAGATCCAGTTAAAGTTACAGACCCAAATCTTCTTCCAAAAGTTTATTCTCCTGGAACATTAGGAGAAGGTTTCTTGGGTTCTGGTTATTCAGCTCTTGAACTTGCGGGAGCAGCGGCAGTCGCTTCAGGCTTTTCATATTTAGGTCAACAGATAGG
>CAZONG010000045.1:0-5238 GCA_964581315.1 Candidatus Woesearchaeota archaeon
AAATTAACAGGATATTTTTTAGGCGAAGACAAAACTTACGTTGGAATTGCAAGATTTCATGAAGAAGTGGAATTAAAACAAATCGAAAAAATAATTGAAGAAAAATTTTCAGGAATAATTACCCAGATGCCTCCAGTGAAGTCTAGAGTAAAAAGGCAATTTAGAGAAAGAGAAATTTATAATTTCAAACTTTTGGAAAAAGATGGAAAGGATATTTTATTTTCAGCAAAAGTTCAAGGTGGAACCTACATAAGAAAATTAATTGATGACTTGGGAAAAGAACTGGGAATTGGGGCGCACATGCTCGAATTAAGAAGAATTCAGGCAGGAATTTTTAACGAGGATGACAAAACTTATCCTGCAGTTAATTTGTATGAATTCGAGAAAGCAGTTACTGAGTATAAAAATGGAAACGATAAAGAGTTAAGAAAAATTTTAATTCCTGCAGAAATTGTTTCCGAGGTTTATGATTCTGTAGAAATTAAATCTGACAACCTAAAACAAATTTATACGGGTAAACCAATTTACTTTGAAGACTTAAAGAAGAAAATTAATCTAGAAAAAGAAACAAAAATTTCAGTTTTTTGTGAAAATAAGTTTATTGGAATGTATAAAGTCTTAAATGAAGGAAATCTTTTTGCAAAAAGTGAATTTGTTATGCAGGAAATTAGAAATTAATTTTGAGAAAAATATATATACTTTAAAGTATATATTCAAGTATGCAAAAAGAAAGCAAACTTTCAAAAATTGCAAGTTCGTTAAAGTCAAAACTAATTGTTCCAGTTCTAGGGGCTTTTCTATTTGCGGGATGTTACACTATTATTGAAACTGCAAAAGGAGAAATTTCTCAACCCAAAGGTCAAAATTACCCACTTTCAGATATAGATAGGGACGGGGTTCCAGATTTGTTAGATGATGCCCCCTTTGTCTATGATCCTTTTCAAAATAAGGGGACCTTTATCTGGTTTAATCTTTATCACTATAACTTTCCTAGATTTAATCCCCCGAGAGCTTGGGAAAGATATTCTCATCCCCCAAAAGATTACCAAAAAAATTATTTTCCTCCACAAAAATTTCATAGAAATGAGGGAAATACAAATTTAAGAAATAACAATGGAAACAGAGGAAACAATAGGCCTAGACAGGAAACTCGTCCTCCAAGGAAGAATCCTCCGAATAAAAATCCCCCGAGACATAGGTAAACTTATTAATTCTAAATATAAATTTGAATAATTGAAATTAATGCAATTATCCCCCAAATTAATTGAAGTGCCATAAGAGGTTTTGATTTTTTATAATAAGCGTTGTAAAATGTTCCACAAACTCCTACGAGATTCATAATTTGGTATAAAGGACTGTCTCCCAACACAAATTTATAACTAACCAAAAAATATGCTAAAAGGATAAGAACCATTCCAATCCATCCAAAAATTTCTGCAAGAGATTCCTTTTTCATTAATTCTTCCACTTTAATTAAATTTATAACCTTTTCCAAATTTCTTAACCTATGAAACATTTTGTTTATTTTTCAGCTAGAGGAGCAACGTCTGGGAAAGCGTTAAGTGGGGATTTGATGCAAGCTGGAAGGTTAGACATCGCTATTCATTCTTTCATTCAAGCAGTTTTTTTGTCTCATGGTTTTAGGCATGACGTGACTTTTCACTTCGTTCTCTATGGAATGCCTGACCCTCCAAAACATATAGAAATTTGTGTTAACGATAAAACCCCAATTTCAAAAAAAGATGTAGTAAGATTAATTCAAAAATTACTTTACAAGGGAAAGAAAGGTGAAAAAAGTGAAGTTGAACCAGGTTGCTTTGTTGAGAAAAAATCTTTTTTAAAAGTAATTGAAGAACTTATGGAAAATAATGTTGAATGTTTTATTCTTGATAAAAAAGGTGAAAGCTTAAGAGAAATTAAAATTCCAAAAGAATGCGCGTTTATTTTAGGAGATCATGAAGGGCTTCCAAAGCAAGAAATGAAAAGGTTAAAAAAAGTCCTAACTCCGGTTTCAGTTGGTCCGCATATGTATTTTGCTTCTCAAACAATTGCAGTAGTTAATAATGAATTAGATTTTCGAGGGATTTAATTCAAAAATTTCCTTTAAGGTTTCTTCCAAATTTTTAAATTTGTAACCTTTTATAGAATGAATTAATCGATTTTTGTGAGTTCCCATTCTAAATTTTTTTGATTCTTCTTTTGCTTTATCAAGAGGTCTTTTCACCCAACCTTCAGGAGTCGGAAGAAAAATATTTTTAATTCCATAGGTTTCAAGGTGGGGGGGACAAATGGTGCATGTGTACTCATTTTGGAAAAAAATTTTATCTTCTTTTTTGAAGTAACCCGCACAATAAATATCTCCTAAAAAAACGTCATATTGTTTTTTAAGTGAATCTAAAAGTGCTTCAACCTCGGCATGATTACAATACCCTTGTCTAATTTTTCTTTCGAGCTTAAATTTTTTGTGAACGGTCGCACGATTAAAACCCTCTCCCATTATTTTTTCATTTTTAACAAGTATGCTTCCATATCTTTCGTCACCTTTAGAATTGAAAGCAAGAGTTAAGCATCTTTGAAAATATTCATCTTTTAAGATCGGAATTTTTTGAAGAATCTTTTCATTTCTATTCATAAGGGGAAAAACAAATTTTTCTTTAAAAATAAACCCCTTCTTTAAAATATATATTAAAACCTCAAATCCACAAACCTTTAAAAATGAATTTTTTTCCTGATTGTGTCTAAAAATGGAAGAGCATATTTTTGAAGAAAATTTATTCGGGGAAAAGGTTAAGATTATGGTTTATGATGTACCAAAAGCGTTAGCTCTGAAGGCGTCAAAAAAGGCTTTCAAAGATGGGTTAAAGCTTCAAAAAATTTTCAATTTTTATGATGGAAAAAGTGAATTGTCAAAATTAAATAAAAAAAGAAAATTGAAGGTTTCTGATGAATTTTTAGAAGTCTTAAAAAAATCTTTAGAAATGTCAAAAAGTGTAAAAGGGTATGATGTTTCACTTGGAAAGAAATTTTTAGAAAGAAAAAAAGGAAATTTGATTAACATCTCTTGTTCTCACAAAGACATTAAAATAAAGAAAAATTTTGTTTCTTTAGAAAATGAAAATGTTTTAATTGATTTGGGAAGTATCGCTAAGGGTTTTGTTACGGACAAAATGGGAGAAGTTTTGAAAAAAAATAAAGTAAGAGAGTTTTTAATTGATTCACGTGGAGACATTCTTTTTGGTGGAGATTCAGTAAAAGTAATTGAAATTGAACATCCAAGAAAAGACGGTGAATCAATCGGACAAGTTAAAGTTACTAATGAAGCGGTCGCAACGTCAGGAGATTATAAACAATTTTCAGAAAATTTTGAAAATTCTCACCTCCTAAATAAAAGCGAAATAATTTCTGCAACAGTCGTTTCTCCAACTTTAGAAATTGCTGACCTTTTAGCAACAGCTTTTTGTGTTTCTTCAAAAAGAGAAAGAGAAGATTTAATCATGAGAAATCCAAAGATAAAATATTTCCTTGTGGATAAAGAATTAAATATAACAAAGTCTAACGATTTCTAGAAAATAAAATGCAACACACAACTAAAAAATTCCTAGGTCGGACGGGATTAATTGTCTTAATTTTAATTCCAGTTTATTTGTGGTTTGCCTTTGGGGACCCAGGAGGATTTGCAACTTATGGAGACTCCGTTCACAGTTTTGGAGAACTTTTTGGACTTATAGGAATGACTATTTTTGCTTTAACCTTTGTTTTGTCAACAAGAATAAAGTGGATTGAAGACGTTTTCGGGGGACTGGATAAAGTTTATTTAGTTCACGGAATTTTAGGGGGAAGCGCATTAATTTTTATTTTAGCTCATCCAATTTTCTTAGTTTTAAAATTCATTCCAAGTAATATGGCGCAAGCAGCAGCGTATCTTTTACCTAGTCAATATTGGTCAACGAACTTTGGAATCATCGCTCTTTTTGGAATGCTCCTTTTAATTTGGATTACTCTTTACACAAAGATGAAGTATCACCGGTGGAAATTCACTCATGAGTTTTTAGGATTAGTTTTCTTTTTTGCAGTTTTACACGTTTTTTTAATTCGAGGAAATGGTTCAGAGGGAATAATTTTTCAAGGCTATTACATTTATGCCGCGGTCGTTTCAATAATTGGACTTTGGGCTTTTTCATATTCACTTTTTTTAAAAAACAGGGCGATAAAGAATGCAGTTTACAAAATAAAAAATATTAAACATGTTGGAGAAGTTTTTGAAATAGTTTTGACTCCTGAGCACAAACCGATTAGTTACAAGTCTGGGCAATTCATTTTTGTAAGGTTCTACAACCAAAAACTTTCAACGGAATCACATCCTTTTTCAATTGCTTCAAAGTCTGATTCTGAAGAATTAAAAATAATTGTAAAAAAACTTGGAGACTTTACAAGGAAAATGGTTCATTTAAATCCGGGAGACAAGGTTTCGGTTGAAGGACCATATGGAAGATTCAATTTTAAAAATCATAAAAACCGAAATCAAATTTGGCTAGGTTCTGGAATTGGAGTTGTTCCGTTTATTGGAATGTCTGAAGAAGTAGATGAACACAAGTCAAAAGTAGATTTTTATTACACTGAAAAAGAGAGAAAAGATTTTGTGGGGCTTCAAGTTTTAGAAGAGGTTTCAAAAAAATCAAAAAATTTCAGATTTATTCCCTGGGCTTCAAAAGAAAGAGGTAGAATTAACGTCCATAACCTTAAAGAACTAAGCGGTGACTTATCAAGTAAAGAATTCCTTATTTGTGGTTCGCCAAGTTTTAAAGAAAGTTTAATTAATCAACTTTTGGAAGTTGGCGTTAAAAAATCACGAATCCATGAGGAGGTCTTTGACTTTAGATAATTAAAAAACATAAAATAAAATGAGATTTAAAAAATTAAGAATTGTCCTGGGTATTTCAATTGTCCTTTTCATTTTGGTAGTTGCAAATGTCTTAATTTTCGGAAGTTCTAAAATAAGTTCAGCAATAATTCCAAACAAAAATTCTGGAAGCACTGCTTTGAAGGTCCTTGAAAATTCAAATCCAACTCCTGTTCAAACAAACTCTGCTCCAGCACAAGTAGTCCAAAGTCCGCCTCAAATCTATTACCCTCCAATTAGAACAAGAGCTTCATAATAAAACCTAAAAACCCACAATATCTTAATAGATTATGAAAAAGTCGGTTCGTCTTTATATTACAGGTTTAGTCCAAGGAATT
>CAZONG010000046.1:0-5146 GCA_964581315.1 Candidatus Woesearchaeota archaeon
TTTTACAGATATGCCAATTTTTTATCCAATTAAAGAACTAAAGTTTAAAGGAAAAATAGTTTTATATCAACAAGCATATAGTCCAAAAAATTTCCCTTATGGAGTAATTTCTGGTTTTAAATCCTCAGAACCTTACACAACCAAACAAGGGTTTTCAGCAATTAAAGTTCAACCAATTGAAAATGAAAAAGACAAAAAGATAATTTCTTCTCTTTTAAAAGATAAATTAAAAGGCCCAATTAATTATTAATTTCTCCCAGGTACTTCGTGATGCCTGAAACATCTTGCGGTGTAAACTGAGTCTCCTTCGATTGAAACAACAGGGGAATTGTAATCAGCGGGTTTTCCGTTAATTAGTCTTTGGGTGTAATACGCTGGGTCTCCACATCTTGTACAAATTGAATGAAGTTTTTCAAATTCGTTTGCAATTGTTAAAAGTTCTGGCATTGAACCAAAAGGTTTTCCTCTAAAATCTAAGTCAAGACCTGAAAAAATAATATTTTTATTTTGTTTTTGGAGTTCTAAAACTACATCAACTATATTTTTTTTGAAAAATTGAATTTCATCTATTGCAATTAAGTCATATTTTTTTGAGGGTTCCAAAATTTCTTCTGGATTTTTTACATAATTCCAATCTATGAAGTCTTCAAAAGAACGACAGTTAAATTTTCTGTTGTCTAAATTGGGTTTGAAACCAATATATGAAAATTTTCCATTCATCCATCTTAAAGGGTCTACTCTTAAAAGTAATTTTCTTGTTTTTCCAGACATCATTGGTCCAGCAAATCCTTCAATTATTCCTGGTCTAACAAACCGATTATATTCTTTTTCCACTCTTTTTCACCAAGAGTACAAAGAGTTGTAAGATTAATATAGATTATTGTTGTCCAAGAAAATCTTAAAAACTGCCTTTGCATTTCATTTTAATGACAGAAATAAACGAATTTGAAAAGGAAATTTTGAGTTTTTGGGAGAAAGACAAAACTTTTGAAAAATCTTTAAAGAAGACAGAAAAAGGAAAGCCTTACATTTTTTATGATGGACCTCCTTTTGCAACAGGTTTACCTCATTATGGGCACTTACTTGCCTCAATTTTGAAAGACGTTTTTCCAAGATTTTTTACAATGAAAGGAAGATATGTAAAAAGAAATTGGGGTTGGGATTGTCATGGACTTCCAGTTGAAAATGTTTCAGAAAAAGAACTCAAACTTAATTCAAAAGATGAAATTGAAAAAATGGGCGTTAAGAAATTTAACGATTTTTGTAGAAGTAAAGTTTTAACCTACGCTAAAGAATGGGAAAAATCAATTGACAGGATTGGTCGTTGGGTTGACTTTAAAAATGGTTACAAAACAATGGATACAAATTATATTGAATCAATTTGGTGGGCATTCAAAGAACTTTACGAAAAAGGTTATATGTATGAAGGTGAAAAAATTTTAATGTACTGCCCTCGTTGTTCAACTCCTTTAGCAAAGTCAGAAATTGCAATGGACAATTCCTACAAAACGGTTAAAGATTTGTCAGTTGTTGTAAAGTTTAAACTTTTAGGAGAAAAAGACACTTATGCACTCTCATGGACAACTACTCCGTGGACTCTTCCTTCAAACCTTGCTTTAACTGTTAATCCAAAAATGGAATATGCATTTGTCGAGGACAAAAAGGACAAAAACACTTACATAATTCTTAAAGAACTTGTTAAAAATTTTTATAAGTCTGAAGCGGAATACAAAATAAAAAAAACAGTCCTTGGAAAAGAGCTTGAAGGGAAAAAATACGAACCCCTTTATCCATATTTTAAAAATGCAAAAAATGCATTTAAATTTCTTCTTGGAGATTTTGTAACGAATGAAGAAGGAACTGGGATTGTTCACACCGCTCCCGCTTTTGGTGAAGATGACAACATGATTTGCAGAAAATATGAAATTCCAATGGTTCAACCAGTTGACGAAAAAGGGAATTTTACAAATGAAGTTACTGATTATGCAGGGGAATACATTCATGACACAAATGAAAAAATTGTAATTGATTTAAAGAAAAATGGGAAGGCAATTCTTTCAAAAAAAATAGAACATGAGTATCCATTTTGTTACAGATGTGAAACCAAATTAATGTATCGGGCTCTTCCAGCTTGGTTTGTAAATATTCAAAAAGTAAAAAAAAGACTTCTTGAACTGAATTTAGAAATTAATTGGATTCCTGAATTTTTAAAAGAAGGTCGAATGAAAAACAACATTGAAACTGCTCCAGATTGGAACATTACAAGAAACAGATATTGGGCAAGCGCAATTCCTATTTGGAGAAGCGAATACGGGAAAGTTAAAGTTATTGGTTCAATTGAAGAATTAAAAAAGTATGCAAAAAATTTACCAAAAGGCAAAATTGATTTACATAAAGACTTCCTTGACGACGTGAAACTTGAATTTAATGGAGAGGAATACTCTAGAATTCCTGAAGTTTTGGACTGTTGGTTTGAATCTGGGGGGATGACTTTTGCACAGTTCCATTATCCTTTTGAAAACAAAGAATTCTTTGAAAAAAACTTTCCCGCACAATTTGTCGTCGAATACATTGGTCAAACTAGGGCTTGGTTTTATTACATGATGGCACTTTCAGCAATTCTTTTTGACAAAATTCCTTTTGAAAATGTTTTGACAACAGGAACTATCCTCGCTGAAGATGGACAAAAAATGTCTAAGTCAAAAATGAACTATCCAGACCCGAAACATGTAATTGAAAAATATGGTGCAGATTCACTTCGATTCTATCTTCTGGGTTCAAGTGTTATGAATGCGGACAACTTCAACTTTTCAGAAAAAGGACTTGAAGAGGTTTACAAAAAAGTTTTGGTTTTGTTATATAATGTTAACAATTTTTATTCAATGTATAAAGAAAAAGGTGATGAGAAAAAATCCAAATCAAAAAACATAATGGATAAATGGATTAACTCGAGACTTAACACTTTTATTAAAGAAGTTGAAAAAAACCTTGAAAATTATAATACTGTTAAAGCTTCATTTGAAATTAAAAGTTTTATTGAAGACTTGTCAACATGGTATGTTAGAAATTCTCGTGAGAGATTTAACAATCAAGATAAAAACGCAAGAAAAACCTTGAGACATGTTTTAATTGAAACTTCAAAGGTTATTGCACCATTAATTCCATTTGTTGCAGAAAAAGTTTTCCAAGAAATTAATGGAAAAAAAGATTCCGTTCACCTTGAAAAATGGCCAAAATTTGAAGAAAAGAAGATAAATATTGAACTTGAAAAACAAATGGAATATGTAAGAACTATTGTTTCTGAAGGACTAAAACAAAGAGACCAAAATAATGTTCCCCTAAAGTGGCCTCTTTCAAAAGTTGAAGTTGCTTCTAAGACAAAAATTTCTGATGAACTTAAAGAGGTAATTATTCAAGAATTGAACGTGAAAAAATATCTTGAAAAACCTTGTAATGACACTGAATTAAAAATAGAGATGGATTTTCAACTGACTCCCGAACTTGAGGCAGAAGGATTTGCCCGTGAAATTTCAAGAAAGGTTCAAGCTTTAAGAAAAAAAATGGGTTTAAATAAAGAAAATTTAATTCAACTTGAAATTGAAGTTACTCCTGAATTTCAGAAAATTTTAGATAAACAAAAGAAAATTATTCAAGAAAGAACAAACTCCAAAACCTTAAAATTCACCCAAAAATTAGGGAATTCTCGAGGAGAAACTGAAGAATTTGAAATTAAGGAAAATGTTGGAAAAATCAATGTTGTTAGACTGAGTGGGAGTAACTAAGTAGAATTACCTCTTGAGGATAGCAATATTTAAAAACTAAAAAACCTTATCAGGTTCAAGAAAAATGATAGTTAAAGATGAATTTTTAAGTAGATTGAGGAAAATTTTTGATTTGAACCTATATGAAGTTAAAGTTTGGACTGCACTTTTGTCTCGTGGAACCTCAACTGCTGGAGAACTTTCAACTATTTCTGACGTCCCTAGGTCTCGTACTTATGATATCTTAGAATCTTTAGAAAAGAAAGGATTTATTCTCATGAAGGTTGGAAAACCAATCAAATTTGTTGCTCTAAAACCAGAGGAAGTTGTTGAAAGGGTTAAGAAAAATTTGATGGTTGAAGCTAAAGATAAAACAAAAAGACTTGAGACTCTTAAAGGGGATGAAGTTCTAGACGAATTAACTGGACTTTTCACTAAAGGAATAAAATTCGTTGAACCAAGTGACCTTTCTGGAAGCCTTAAAGGAAGACAGAATCTTTACAATCACTTGGACATGATGGTTCGAGACGCAGAAAAAACTATTACAATGGTTACAACTGCTGAAGGGTTGAACAGAAAACTTGAAGCTTTGATGGCTAGTTTTGAAAAGGTTAAAAAAAGAGGAGTTAAAATAAGAATTGCTGCTCCAATTGACAAAAATAATTTGGCTGTTGCTAGAGAACTTAAAAAAGTTGCTGAAGTTAGAAACTTAGAGAACATTAAAGCAAGATTCACTATTATTGACAGCAACCAATTAATGTTTATGCTTTTAGATGACGAAAAATTCCACCCTAACTATGACGTTGGAGTTTGGATTAATACTGAATTCTTTGCTTCAGCATTAGAACAAATGTTTGAACTTGCTTGGAAAGACATGAAGCAGATTAAGTAATTTTTGAAAAATGCCAAAAAAGAAATCTAATAAAAAAGATTATGGTGTTCTGGTTTATTTTATTTCTGCCCTTATTACTCTAAATTTACATTATTTTTTTATATCAAAAATTAATATTAATTCTACAATCCAAGTTGCAATTGATTTTATTATTGTCCTTGTTTTAACGGGCATTATTTTAACAACAATTGAAGAATTTCAAAATGAAAAATAATTATCTTCCCAATCTCTTTAAAGTTTCTGCAACTTTCTTTACTTCAATTTTTTCAGGATAAACTGCAAAAGAAGCCTTGACTTTGTCCAAGGATTTTCTATTTATTGAGAGGATGTTTTCTTTTATCCATTTTGGAGAAGATTCACTTAACCCAAAAATTCCGGTAAATTCTTTAATTGCTTTTTCCACATTAATTTTGAGGTTTTTTCCTTCGAGTAAAAGATACCTCTTCTTTTCTTTGTGAGAAGGAATGAGTGCTTTCATGATTTAATAAATAAA
>CAZONG010000047.1:0-4896 GCA_964581315.1 Candidatus Woesearchaeota archaeon
ATGGGAATCTTAACTTTTTTGTCTGACATAAGGAGCACAAAATACTCTTTTGCAGTAATTTGCCTTCTATTTATTGGAATTTATTTCTTAATTGAAAATAACCTTTTATGGGGGATTTCATTAATCCTTGTAGGATTTCTTGGATTATTTAGCATAAAATTTTTCTTTAGAATAAATAGGCAGCAATCAAGATATGTTGAAAAAACTTATAAAGAAAAAGAAAATCTTGGAATTATTTTAGGGTGTGTTCTTGGAGCCTTAGGTGGAATTATCTACACTTCCCTTAATGGAATAAGGACTGAAAATTATACTAGTGGTTCTTATTTTGTGTTAATACCTCTTGTGATAGGGGGATTAATTGGTCTCCTCATTCAAAAGTTTTTCAGTAAAAATTAAAACCAAAATCTTTAAAACTAAAGTTCTCGCTAAAATAATATTCTCTTTATTGAGTTTAAGCCTCTGTCGCATAATGGTAGTGCACCGGACTTGAGATCCGGGCCCTTTGGGCTTCCAGGTTCGATTCCTGGCGGGGGCGTTGTCCCAAAAACCTATTTCTCTTTTAATAGAACAGAATAAATGAAAGTTATAAAAAATGAAAGAATAAATGTCCAAAGTAAGTTTTCAGTAAAGATTACAAATAAAAGAATAATCACTCTTCCAATTAAAAGATTTATCTCTCGGTACAAAAAATAAGTTGAAGAATCTTTTGATTCTTTTGATTTTGAAAAAATAATTTTTGCAAAGGGGAGGTTGATCAAGGAGTAAGAGAAACTTGAATAAAGATTATTAATAAAAATTCCAAAAGGAGTCAAAAAGAAAATTCGGGTTATCCATGATGAAGAGTGGGAAAAAATTCCAGCTTTCAATACTTTCTTTTTGTGTTTATCAGAAAGTTTTCCAACGAAAAACAAAAATATTACTCCTACAACTGCAGTAATTGAAATAATTATTCCTAAAGACAAAACCTTTCCTAAACTAAGAAAAATAAATACTGGCCAAAAAATTCCAGCAACAACCCCTATAACTCCAGCAGTATTATATGCAAGAGTTTTGTTCAAGTTATCTGCTTTGATGAATTTTTTAATTGAAAATTTAAATTTGGTTTTCTCATTTTTTGTGGAGAACAAAGGAAATATTGAGGTAAAAACCAATCCTGCAGACAGGATAAAAAGTAAACTAAAGGAAGTTTCAACAATTAATATTGCTCCAACTAAAGGACCTATTGCTCCTGCAAGATTTGTAATGATACTTAGAAAAGAAGTTTCTGAAGCTTCTTTATTTTTGTCACAAAATCTTGAAAATTCCAAATTAAATCCTGCCCAATAAAGACCCCCACTTATTCCAAGAAAAATAGCAACAATCCAATAACTTATGTTCCCAGTAGAAAGACTATTTAATAATAAATAATAAACAATTGAAAGAATTATTCCTAAAGACATTACTTTCTTTACCCCAATTTTAGTATTGAGTTTTAATCCAATAGAGAAGAAAGCAAAACTAACCAAGTAATTAATAAGGAAGAAAAAGGCAACATCTTTTAGTGTAAAACCTAAACTGAGTAAATAAATCGGAACAAAAATTGTTATGAATGAACCGGCAAAAGTTTTTATTGCAGTAGAAAAGTAAAGCCCATCAACCTGTTTGTTTTCAAAATAATGATGTAAAAGTCCCCCATTATGAATATCTCTGTGTGGCATTAATAAAAATTATTTTTCTTGTTTATTAATGTTTTTTAATTCCTTAATTTTTCTATCAAAGTTTTTCATCTTGGAAATTTTTAATAACTGTTTTTTTGAAATCCCTCTTTTCATAGATTTCCAATAAAGTTTCTCAATTTTTTCTTCTTTTGGAATGGGTGTTAAAGAAAGTGAAATTAAAATCAAAATGATTGCCGGCCAAAAAAGAGCTCCCCTAGAGAAAATTATGACTAAAATCCAAAAAGTAGCCAATCCCATAAACGAAAAGGCTCGAGATCTTTTTTCATTCCTAAATTCTTTTTCGGTCAAACTAACAAGAAACTTATAATCTTTTTCATCCAATTCTTTTGTTTTCATAAACTCTAAAGTTCCTTTCTAATTATAAATTTAACCAAACTCTTTCTCAGCCATTTCTAAAACTCTTGTGTCGGGACTAAGTAAATAGATATGGTCTTCTTTAAATCTAAGTCCTCTGTAAATTTTTTGTAAGAATTCCCGTCTTGCTTTGTCCTTATAAAAATCCCAATAGTGGTGAGGCTTATTTTTCATTAAAATTTTCCAAAATGGATTTTGTACATTTGGATTTGGGTATTTTGTAAAAACAATTGAACGGCATTCGTCTCCGGGAAAGTCAACCCCTCGTGAATCACGGGTCGAAAACAAAATTTCTACTTTACCTTCCTTAAATTCTTTAGTAAGTTTTCCTCTTTTGTCTTGTATTTGCATTTCTCTAACTTTTTCTCTTGGTACAAGAGAGCCAAGCCCGTATTCATTTATTTCAAACTCACTAGGTAAATCCAAAAAAGCATTAACGTGAACTAAAGTTGGACGAGGAGCTTCCCTAATACACCTGTCAAGAGAGATAAGGTAATCTTCTCGGGTAAATTTGTCACTTGAAAAATTGGAGTATTTACAATCCATTTCCGTCCCTGTTCTTTTTACTTCAACTCTTCCCTGACTTTCAGTTTCAGCGTCAACAATTTGAAAATTTTCCAAACCAAAAATTTCTTTTAAAACTTTGTCAGAATGAAGAGTTCCAGACATCAAAACTATTGCTTTGTTTTTTTCAATTAGTTGTTTCAATTTTTTTGCTAAATTAGTTGTAACAATATTTACAAAAAGTCCTTTTTCTTTTTTTTCAAAAGTGGTGTAACTTTCATCCATAAATTCAGAAAACATTTTTGCTGTTTCCAAGACATCAAAAAGATAACTCTCGTCATCGATTGAGTTTAACCATTCTTCTTTCAAAAATATTTTTAAAATGTCAAAAATTCCAGTTGCTTTTAGAGGAAGAATTTCTCCGTTTATCGTCGCGTCTTGAATTCTTTCATCTTTTTCTAAATGTTTCAAAAGTTGAAAAATTTCTTCAATTTTGTCTTCATCACCTTCTCCTGAACCAAGTGCCTGAACAAGAGAATTGTTCAACCGGTCAATGTTAATTGTTCTTTCATTAGAAAAACCATCCAAAAATTCATCACACTCATCAATTATTTCTACTTCTGTTTTTGGTTTCCTGAGTAACGCCGTCTCAAGTTTATATTTTAAAGAATTGAAAACAATTATATCTGAATCAATGTAAGAATCAAATTGTTCATAAAAAGGGCAACCAGGTTTTCTTTTATATTGAACAAAAGTCATTCCATCGAGTCCTTCATATCTTCGTTGTTTAGATTCTCCTAAATTTTTTATTTCATATTTTTCTGGTAGGACAGGACTCCAGTAAGGACAGGCAGGTGCAACACTCATTCTTTTAACGTCTTTAATCTTTGAAAAATTCCGAGGGTCAACTCGTGGATTGTCTTGAATATATTTTTTTATTTTTAACCAATTCCTTTCCCTTATTTCAATGTTACAAGGGAGTTCGGGGTTACTTGCATACAAATTTTCTTCTCCTTCTTTCTCGTCAGGGAGAATTCCAGAAAAAATGTCATTAAGTTTTGCATTTATTTCTCTTCTTATTTTTGGAATTGCGTTTTTATTGTCTTCTAAAAATTTACACTTGTGGTTATTTCGACCAGTGATTACACTAATTTTTAATTTTTCACCATTTTCTTTTAAGAGGTATTTTTCTCCTTCATAATCTCTTTTATATTGTGCTTGAAGGTTTTTTCCAGGAACAACAATAGAAGACTTTCCCATTTTACTTGCAAGGTTTAATGCGATAGCAGACTTTCCTGTTCCGCAAACTCCATGAATAAAAATTATTTTTTTGCCTTCCTTAATTAATCCTAAAACTTCTTCTACCACGTCTTCTTGGGTTTTACCATTCGAAAAACAAAGGGGTTTCAAAAATTCTTGATTTTTATATAAATTCCAAGTCATGAAAAATTAAATTCTAGAATTGTTATAAGGTTTTGGATTCTATTATATATCTAACAAAAAAAGCAAATCCAAAAGAGATTTTTTCTTGTCTTCAGGAAAATTGTTTGACAAAAGAACCTCTTTCCCTTGGAGTTTGTTTTTATTTTTAATAACGTATCTTATCAAATCTCCAAATCCTTTAGACATGTTAAGGTCTTTTTGATTCCCATTATTAACAAATTTTTCATAAATAACATAATTTATTCCCCCCTCATTGTATAAATAATTTATTCCAATCGTTCCCATGAATTTTTGTAGGTTTTTTAATTTAAAACAATTGTCCTTCTCAAAAATATACTTTAGAAAAGCCTGCAGAGAGGATTGAACTCCCGACCTTTTGATATTTCGAAAAAACGTTTTACGAATCAAACGCTCTTGCCAACTGAGCTATGCAGGCAGTAGCCAGAGAAAATAAGATTGAGTTATAAAATTTTCTTAAAATGGGAAATACATCTGTTAAGAAGAAACATTCAAATTTTCAAGTCCTAACTAGAGAAGTTAAGGATTGCCCTTGGGATAAAATCTTAAAAACTATCCAAACAACGAAGACAATCCTTCTGCTGCAGCTGCATGTTTCTCTTCTTTCTTTGGTGCTTCTTCTTTCTTGGCTTCAGCTGCCGGAGCCGCTGGAGCTGCTGATGCTAAGCTTGCGTTTGCAAGTTCAGCGTCAAAGTCTACACCTTTCAAGCTAGCAACTAATGATTTGACTTTTGAGTCGTCAACACTAGCGCCTGTAGCCGCAACAACACTTTTCACTGTGTTTTCACTAACTTCTTTTCCTAGTTTGTGCAACAAAAGTGCCGCATATATGTATTCCATTTTATTTACCTTGTTTAAT
>CAZONG010000048.1:0-4776 GCA_964581315.1 Candidatus Woesearchaeota archaeon
AAGACTCTAGAGATAACTTCTCTGTGTTTTCCCAACTTATGAGCGAGAAAAGAAGCAATTTGGGGTTTTTCAGAAAGTTCTTTTAGCACCTTTAATCTTAGCTTACTTCTAGCAAAGAAGATTAAAATTTCATCACCCGCCATAAATTTAAGCGTGATTTTTAGAATAAAAGCAAGAGTGATAAAGAGCGTAACTTTTAAAAAAAGAAAGAACTTGTAAAAAGCATGAAAAAGGAATTATTTTTGGTGGCTTTTTTTTTAATTTTATCATTACCTCTAACTTTGGCAGTGACTAGTCAAAATTATGGAATAAAAGCTACTGCAACCTGGAATGAACAAGAAAATTATATCAAAGTGGATATTACAAACGTTGATGCGAACAGCCCCTCATATCTTTTTGTTGGAGCTTCTTGTACGAATAAATTTTCTCAAAGTGGAACTGGATGGACAATTTCAGATTTAAATAAAGGAGAAACAAAATCTGCTTATCTAACAATTTTGGGAGGAGAGGGATTAAACTCTATCTGTAATGTATCTGTCTCGGACGCAAATCAACCAAATAATAAAATCTCTCTTCAAGTGTTAGTTTCAACTAAAGAAATTAAAATTTGTAATCAAGGAGACCAAAGAATGGTTAATTCTGAGAATGCAATTCAAGAATGCCAAAATAATGTTTGGACTACAATAAAAATTTGCCCAGAAAACCAATCTCCAAATTATATAAATAATCAATTACAATGTACTGATAACTATTCCCAAAATCAAAGTTGGATTATTTATGTTGTTATTCTTGCATTGATTGTTCTTTTAATTCTTGGAGACATCTTTTTTAAAAAATTCAAAATCAAAAGAAGATGAATATTTATATACGTAAAAAGCTCTAGTTTTTTATGAATTTATTGAACGAAAAATTATGGAAAGCTGTTCTTAATGAAAATGTTTTAAATGGATTTATTTTTGCAGGTTTAATTTTTGCTACTTTTGGTGTTCTTAAAGATATAACTTATTGGTGGGTTCAAATTATTGGAATAATTACAGAAATGGCAATGTTTATAATTTTCCTTGTTCAAGAAATAATTGGAGTTAAAAAAGCAGTCAAAGATATTCAAGAAATGACAGAAAAAATAAAACAAAAAGAAAATAAAAAAATTGAATCTAAAAAGAATGAACTTTTTTTTAGTAGGGCATTTATGAATGGGGCAACTTTATTTGGGGTTGGTCTAACTGTTTTAGCATTAAGTTCTGCTTTAAATTTTACAGGGAATCAAGCTTTATTTTTTGCAATTGTTGGATACTCTTATCTTGCGTTGTCTATTCTTGCTTTTTTCTTTCCAAAATTAAGTGAAGAAAAAATTAATTAGAGGTATTAAATCTTATTTCTTCAAGTACTTCATGCATTAAAATGAGTAAAGCAGTATCAACATTTTCAACGCCCAAAGATTTTTGGAGTTGCTTTGCATCTTGAAACACTTCAGCACATTTTCTTATGTCTTCGCTTTCCATCTTATCTAAAGAAAAAGAATCTAATTAAATTTATTTAAGAACGCGAGAGTGGTAAGAATCCTCCTTGTGCAACCTCCTTTTCTACTTGTGCAACATTTTATTTTTGTTTTAATTTGTGCAAAGCCAGTAAACCAAAAACCTTTATAAACCCCTTTTTTCTTTAAAAAGGATGACTGCAAAGAAAACAGCCGATAAAGCTAAATCAAGCCCAAAATCTAAAAAAGATTCTGAATACAAAATTCAAAATATTGTTGCAACGACTTCTTTAGAGAAACCAGTTCCATTAACAAAATTAGCTAGAACTCAGCCAAATACTGAATACAATCCAGAAACTTTTCCAGGACTTGTCTTAAGAATTAAAGAACCAAAGTCCGCCGTTTTAGTTTTCTCTTCGGGAAATTTGGTTTGTACTGGAACTAAATCTCTTCCTCAAGTTAGAAAAGTAATTGATGAAGTAATTAAGCAACTTAAAAAAGTAAATGTAAAAATCACAATTAAACCAAAAATCACTGTTCAGAATATTGTTGCATCTGGAACAATAAACCTCCAACTTAACTTGAACTATTTAGCTCTTGAAATGGAAAACACTGAATACGAACCAGAACAATTTCCAGGACTTGTTTACAAACTTGAAGACTCAAACGCTACTTTTTTACTTTTTTCAAACGGAAAACTTGTTTGTACTGGAACAAAAAACAAGCAACAACTTGAAGACTCAATGACTCAACTTCTTAAAAATATAAAAGCAATTTTAAAAGATTATAAGAAATAAAATTCTCTTCAAAAAAGAATTCCTTCTAAAACCACTCATTAGTTCATAATTATTTTTATAAAGAAAACTTTCATCAATTTTACATGGATGAAATAGATTTTACAGCTGAAGTTGGTGAAGAAAACGTTTCAACAGAAAAAAGACCAGAACAATCAGGAAAACAAGAAGAATTAATTTTAGAGTCAAAAAAATTTATTGATTCCTATAAAAAAGAACTTAAGTCTTCACTTAGAGACGAAAACAACGTTGTTTACTTGGATTTTATGGAAATTGCTGAAGAGTCTCCAATTCTTTCTGAAGAACTTATAAAAAACCCTGAAGAAGCCTTAAGGTTTTTAGAAATTGCAATTGAAGAAATGGGTTTAATTGAAAACGTGAGAGTCAGACTTTTCAACCTTCAAAAGTCAGATGAAATTTTAGTTAGAAACATTCGTTCAAAACATTTAAATGAATTAATTTTAATCGAAGGAATAATTCGTCAGTCTTCAGATGTTAGACCTCAAGTAGTTAATGCAAAATTTGAATGCCCAAGTTGTGGAACAATTATTTCTGTCTTGCAAATTGAAAAAAAATTCCGTGAACCGTCGCGTTGTTCCTGTGGTAGAAGAGGGGGATTTAAATTGATTAGTAAGGAAATGGTTGACACTCAAAGGCTTATTGTAGAGGAAGCACCAGACATGCTCCAAGGGGGAGAGCAACCAAAAAGAATTAATGTTTTTGTTAAAGAAGACTTAGTTGACCCAAAAATGGAAGAAAGAACAACTCCAGGTTCACGTGTGAAAGTTATCGGAATCTTAAAAGAAGTTCCCGTCCCACTTTCAACTGGTGGAATGTCAACTCGTTTCGAACTTGCTCTTGAAGTAAACAATATTATCCCAATGGAAGAAACTTTTGAAGAGTTAGACATTACTGAAGAAGATGAACAACAGATTCAAGAACTCGCTGCAGACCCAAAAGTAAGAGAAAAATTAAGAGACAGTATCGCTCCAAGTGTTTGGGGTTATGAAGAAATTAAGGAATCTCTTCTTTTACAACTTTTTGGAGGAGTTCAAAAACAAAAACCAGATGGACAAAAAACTCGTGGAGACATTCACATCATGATGATTGGAGACCCAGGGGTAGCAAAATCCGTAATTCTTAACTTCATGGCAAACATCTCCCCAAAAGGTAGATACGTTGTTGGAAAATCTACTTCGGGTGCGGGTTTAACTGCAAGTGTAGTAAGAGATGAATATTTGAAAGGATGGTCACTTGAAGCAGGAGCAATGGTTCTAGCAAACAAGGGTTTAGTTGCAATTGATGAATTAGAAAAAATGGACCCTACAGACCAGTCAGCGATGCACGAAGCAATGGAGCAACAAACCGTGACAATTTCAAAAGCAAACGTTCAGGCAACCCTTAGAGCGCAAACCTCAGTACTTGCTGCGGCGAATCCAAAGTTTGGACGTTTTGACCCCACACAAGGAATCCCCCAACAAATTAATTTGCCTCCAGCATTAATTAACCGTTTTGACATTATTTTTACAATGAGAGACGTCCCAAATTTAAGTAATGACACAAAAGTTGCAGACCACATTTTAGAAGAACATCAAAGAGAAGCAAAAGAAATGCTTATCGACAAAAATTTATTCAGAAAGTACATTGCTTACGCTCGTCAAAGAGTACAACCAAAATTAACGGACGAAGCAGTAACCAAAATGAAAGACTTTTATGTTGGACTTAGAAATAGGCCAATGATTGAAGGTCAAGAAATGAGGACAATTCCGATTTCAGCTAGACAACTTAATTCTTTAATTAGAATGGCCGAAGCAACAGCAAAATTAAGAATGTCTGAAAAAGTTGAAGCTGAAGACGCGGAGGTTGCAATTAATCTTTTAAAATATTATCTTATGCAAGTTGGTTTTGATGAAGAAACTGGAGAAATTGACATTGATAAAATTTCAGGAAAAATGAAATCGAGTTCTAGAAATAAAATTTTTGTTATTCGTGACACAATTTACGCTTTAGCTAAGGAAATTGGAGAACTTGTCCCCGTAGAAAAAATTGAAGAAAGATTGGAAGGAAAAATTTCTCCCGAAGAAATTGAAGACGCAATTGAAAAGCTCTCAAAAGAGGGAACAATCTTCAAACCTCGTAGAGGATTTGTTCAGAAACTTTAGAGATGAAAAACACCAATCAAAAAAAAATTGAAAGAATTATAAAAGAGTATAAAACATTTTTTGAAAAAAAATATTTTCTAAATTTTGCAAAAGCAACTTACCTCTCAAAAATAGGACAAAACAATCTTTCAAAAAAAATAATTGAAAACAACAAATTAATTGAAAAAGAAATTGGAAAACTTTACTTTCTTTCCTCAATTGGAGAGATGAACTTAGAAGATTATATTTTTTCAAAAAAGCTTATTGGGGAAAAATTTGACCCTTACAAACCAGTTAAAGTAAATCTTGGAAAAAAATTAATTTTTGGGGAAGATTATTTGGACGTCCTTAATGGTGAACTTAT
>CAZONG010000049.1:0-4647 GCA_964581315.1 Candidatus Woesearchaeota archaeon
TGTTTTAAGAGATTCAACTGAAATTATTCAAATTGTTTTTCCTAGGGAAAAGTTTGAAAAACAATGGGAAGAAATTGATAAACTTCAAATTGAAGCGAGTATAGAAGTTGAAGGAGAGATTAAGGAAGACAAAAGAGCGCCTTCAGGGTATGAAATTTTAGCAAGTAAAATAAAAATTGTTGGGGAATCTAATGAATTTCCAATAAACAAAGATTTGAATGAGGAGTTATTGGGAGACAGGAGACACTTATGGCTTAGAAGTAGAAAGATGACTTCTGCAATGAAAATACGAAGCACAGTTATGTTTGCAATGCACGAGTATATGCACAAAAATGGTTTTACTGAAATTGAAGCGCCTTCTTTAAGCGGAGCTGCAAGTGAAGGAGGTTCAGAAGTTTTTGAAACGAATTACTTTGGGAAGAAAGCATATTTAACCCAGTCTTGGCAATTTTATGCGGAGAACTTTATTCACGCCGTCGGTAAAGCATATGCGATGGCTCCTTCATTTAGGGCAGAAAAGTCAAAGACCCCTTGGCATGTAACCGAGTTCTGGCATTTTGAAGTTGAAGGTGCTTGGATGGATTTACTTGATGACATGAAAGTTGCAGAAGGTTGCATAACGTATGCCATACAAAAAGTTTTGAAAGAAAATGAAGATGAATTAAAGGCAGTAGGAGCAAATATTGAAATGTTGAAAAAAGTCAAAACCCCTTTTAAGAGGGTGACTTATGAAGAAGCAATTAAAAAATTGAATGAGAATGGACACAATTTAAAATATGGAGACGACTTTGGTTCAGCTGAAGAAAGAGGTCTTGCAAAATATTATGGAGATAATTTTGTTTTTGTAACAAATTATCCGTTGGGCTTATTGAAATTTTATCACGGAGAAGATCCTAAAAAACCTGGAACTGGAACTAATTTTAATTTACTTGCTCCTGGTGTTGGAGAGATGGTTGATGGTTCGCAAAGGGAACCAGATTTAAAGAAGATTGTTGAAAGACTTAAGAAAGCTAAAATTGATTTAGGGGCTTCTGACTGGTATTTGGATTCAAGAAGATATGGAAGTGTTCCTCATGCTGGTTTTGGCCTCGGACTTGAAAGATTTGTTGCATGGATTTGTGGTTTTGACACAATAAAAGATGCAATTCCTTTCCCACGAACTCCAACGAGGATTTATCCTTAAGTTTATAAAATATTTTTCTTTTGATTTATTATGAAAATTTTAGTTGTTGGAGATTTCCATGGTAAGTTTCCCCATAAATTAAATTCAATTTTAAAAAAAGAAAAAGTGGATGTTGTTGTTTCTGTTGGAGATTATCCTCCTTTTTCTATGGGAAAAATTTTTTTTAAATATGTTTATGGAAATGAAGAGAAAAATCTTTGGGACAAAGATATCCTTGGAAAGAAAAAATACATGGAAATGCGTTCAAACGATTACAAGAAAGGAGAAAATGTTTTAAAAAAATTAAATAACCTTTCTGTACCTGTAATAAGCACCATTGGAAATCATGACCATCCCATTGCAGATGATATAATGGATATAAGAAAACCTAAAGATGCTTGGGATTGGGACTGGAATTCCAAAGATCATTTTTCTAAATTTATGGTAAATTTAAAAAATGTAAATAAAATTGATTATTCTTATTTTAAGTTTGGAGATTATGTTTTTGTAGGAGGGAGAGGTCACAGTTTTCCAGGGATGGTGAAGAGTAGAGCCTATACTAGATCTAGAAAGAAATTAGAAAAAATTTTCAAAAAATTTTCAAAAGAGAATAAGGAAGGAAAATTAATTTTTGTGACTCACACTCCTTTATATAAAACTAAATTAGATCTTATTAAGGCAAAAGATGCCCACAAACTTGCCAAAAATAAACATTGTGGTGGAAAACTTTTCAAGAGACTTGTTCAAAAATACCAACCCATTTTACATCTATGCGGTCACGTTGAAGAAAGTAAAGGTAAAGACAAAGTTGGAAAAACCATTTCAGTTAATTGTGGTTCAATCCATCACGGAGATTTTTCCATAGTGGAAATTGATGAAAAAAGAAGGAAAGTTAAATCTATTAAATTTCTCAAAATCCATTAAAATTCCCTTATAAATTTTCCCCTTCTTTTTTTGTCCTCTAGAGTTCACAATAAAGTTTAAAAACTCGAACAGAAATACAGATTTAATTAAATCGGAGGTACCGACAAATGGCTAAAAAAGAAGAATTTGATGAAGACGACTTCGAAGAAGATGATGACAAAGAAGACGACTTCGAAGATGATGACGAAATGTAAATTTCGAAAAATTTTTTTTAATTTTTATTTTTAACAAAGGTAGTTTTGATGATTGAAGTGTATAGAAAGAGAATTGACAAGATAGACAAAAAAATCTTGAGTCTTCTTGAAGAAAGGGTGAAGGTTTCTAAAGATATTGGTAAATATAAAAGGAAAAACAAAATTAAAATTGAAGACCTTAAAAGAGAGAAAGAAATTGTTGAAGAATTAGGGGGAAAAACTAATTTAGACAAAAAATTTATCCAAAGAATATATAAAACAATTTTTAAATTTTCTAAAAAAATTCAGAAGTAAACCTTACTTTCTTTCTGGGATGTGAACAAGGCAGTCAGAACAAACTGCATCCATTTTTCCAGTCTTTGTATTTTTTATAAATTTAAAATAACCAGGTCTTAAGTCTTGCTTACACTTTGAGCATTTTCCTTCTTGGTTTTTCATCAATTCTTCTCTATTTGAAGTTGCAATTTTGATGTCTTTCAAATTTTTTGTTTTTAATGCGTTGATGTAATTACTTGTTTCTATGTTTGCCATACAAAATTATGTATTTTTCAGGTTATAAATTTAATTATGCTACTATACAATGTTACTAACTTTTAAATAGGGAATTCTTTTTTAAACTAAATGAATGTGAACTATCTAGTTGGTTCAAAAGATGAATTTTTGAATTTTTTGGACTCTATTGGGCTTTATGACAAAGTAGCAATTTTGACCCATAATGATTTAGATGGGATTACTTCTGGACTTTTTTTAGACAAGATTTTGGAAGCAAAAGGGATAAAAGTGAATTATCAAGATTTTTTGGAAATAAAAGCGGACATGATAAAAGAAGTGACGCTTAAACTTAATGAAGAGGGGATTACCAAAATATTTTTTGCAGACATAAATATCGATGGAATTGACTTTGAAGGTTTTGAAGACTTGAGAAGAGAAAAAGATGTTTTTTTAATTGATCACCATCCAATTGATGAAAAATTAAAGGATTTTAAAAATATAATAAAAACTGTTTCTGAAGATTGTTGCGCTTTAACAACTTTTGATTTAGGAGAGGGTCTTTTAGACTCTGAACTTTGGGAATGGATTCTTTGTGCAGCGATGTTTGCAGATTACGCTTTTAGGTCTGAAAAGAATTTGAAGATAATCCAATCTTTTTATCCAGACGTAAACCCTGAAAATATCTCTTCAACCGTTCCAGGAATGAATGCGAGAAAAATTTCTTCTTCTTTAGTTTATTATAAAAATGACCCAAGATATGTTTACAATTTAGTTAAGGAAAGAAAAATTGAAGAATTAACAGACATTTATGAGATTATCGAAGAGGAAGTTTACAAAGTTGTTGACGACTTTTCTATAAATAAAAAATATTTTCCAAAAAGAGACATTTATTTTTATGAAATTAATTCTAAGTTTGACATTCTTAGTTATGTTGCAACTTTAATTGCGGGAGCAGAACCTGAAAAAAATTTTATCTTTATGCTTCATTCAAAGGATGTAGTTAGATTTAGTGCGAGAAGTTCAAACTCTAAAATTGATATGGGTGAACTTATGAAAAAAGGGACGGAAGGAATCGAAGGCGCAGATGGAGGAGGACATATTCCTGCTGCAGGAGCAAGAGTTCCAGAAGAGTATGTTGAAACCTTCAAAAAAAGAGTTTTGGAGTGAAAAATATTTCTTTTAAGGGGTAACTTCGAAACATAAAAACTTAAAAAGCATTTTTTATTTTTCAATTTATGAAAATTGGTGAAGTTGATTTGAAGTGGTTAGGGCATGCCGGTTTTTTAATCCAAAATTCTAAAATAATTTATATAGACCCTTTTAAAATCGGAGAAAATTTGCCCAAGGCAGATTTGATTCTTTTGACACACAGTCACTTTGACCACTGTAGTTTTGAAGACATTGGAAAAATTATTCAGGAAGGAACCAGAATAATTATGACTGCAGATTCTCAAAGCAAGGTCGCGAGGTTTCAAACCCCGATAAGGATGGAAGTCGTGACTCCAGGTCAAGAGGTGGACTTAGGAACGGTGAAGATAACTTGCTTACCTGCTTACAACATTGACAAACCTTTTCATCCAAAAGAAGAAGGACTTGTTGGGTATGTGATTAAAACAAATGATGTAATCATCTATCACGCTGGAGACACTGATTTTATTCCTGAAATGCAAAAATTAACTGGGCACAATCAACCGGATAAAAAATTTGTTGCACTTCTTCCAGTTGGGGGGCGTTTCACTATGACTGCTGAAGAAGCTTTTGAAGCTGCAAAAGTCATAAAACCGACGGTCGCTATTCCGATGCACTGGGGAAGTGTTGCTGGAACTGTTAAAGACGCTGAAGAATTCAAAGAACTTTGTGAACACGAGGGAATAA
>CAZONG010000050.1:0-4605 GCA_964581315.1 Candidatus Woesearchaeota archaeon
TCTGGACAGAAAAATATAGGCCAAAAACTTTTGAGGAACTTTTTGGGCAAGAGGAAATTGTAAAGAGGGTTAAAGCACTAACAAACTCCCTTAACATCCCTCATTTGCTCTTTGCTGGACCAGCAGGAACCGGAAAGTCTACTTTAGCCCTAATTGTTGTTAAAGAGCTCTTTGGAGAAAACTGGAGAGAAAATTACCTTGAACTTAATGCAAGTGATGAAAGAGGAATTAATATTGTTCGAGAAAAAGTAAAAAACTTTGCAAGGACAAAGTCTCTAGGAAGCGTACCCTTTAAAGTAATTTTTCTTGATGAAGCTGATGCTTTGACACCTGAAGCTCAACAAGCTTTAAGAAGAACCATGGAAAACTACGCTCAGACTTGCCGTTTTGTTATGTCTTGCAATTACTCTTCTAAAATTATTGACCCAATACAATCACGTTGCGCGGTTTTTAGATTCAAACTTTTAGAAAAAAAAGATGTAAAAAAAGTCCTTGAAAAAATTTCAAAAGCTGAAAAAGTTGAAATTGATGACGAAGCAGTAGAAGCAATTTATGAAGGAAGCGACGGCGATTGTAGGCGTTCAATTAATTTTTTACAATCAACTGCATCAATTTCCCCAAAGATTTCTAAAGACCTTGTAAAAGCGATGATTTCTGAAACTAAACCTAAAGATGTTAGAGTCATCCTCGATTACGCTCTTTCAGGAGACTTTGAAAACGCAAAAGAAAAACTCTTAAATTTAATGCTCAAGGAATCAATTTCTGGTCAAGATATTATTAAAGCAATTCAAAAAGAAGTTTGGAATTTAGAAATTGAACCAGAAATAAAAGTAAAACTTACTGAGAAAACTGGTGAAATTGAATTTAGAATCGTTGAAGGCTCTGACCCTTTTATACAACTCCAGTCTTTAATTGCGAGTTTTGTATTAGCTGGACTCGGAAAATAAAATGTCTAATCTAGAAGAAAAGTCTTATAGAACGAAAAAGTCTTCAAAGGAAGAGCTTGGATTTTGGTATAACAGAGTTATTGGAAGTATTGAAAAAAATGATGAAAATAGAAAAAAGTTAGATTTCATCAAGGAATATGAAAAATTGTCTTCGGAAGAATATGATTTATCTCCTTGGGAAAAAGTTTACAAAGAATTTAAAAAAGACTTAGAAAAAAAATGAAAAACTGGACAGAAAAATATAGACCAAAAACAACAAAAGAGATAGTCGGACAAAGTGAACCAATTCAAAAAGTCAAAAACTTCTTAATTAATTTTCCAGGAAAAAAGAAAGCGATTATTTTAAATGGTCAACCAGGAATTGGAAAAACCACTTTGGCTCACGCACTCTCAATTGAAACAAACGCCGAAATTTTTGAACTTAATGCTTCTGACTTAAGAAACAAGTCTTCAATGAATTTGAAACTTCGACCCGTTTTAGAACAAAAGCCCCTCTTTGAAAAAAATAAAATAATCTTAGTCGATGAGGTAGATGGAATCTCTGGAACAGATAGAGGAGGAGTAAGTGAATTAATTTCTTTAATTGAAAGTTCAAAGTATCCTGTAATTTGTACTGCAAATGACGCCTGGACGCAAAAACTTTCTCCACTAAGAAAAAAGTGTGAAATAGTTGAATTAAAAGAAATTTCTCCAAGTGAAACAAAAGAAGTTTTAAAAAAAATTCTAGAAATGGAAAAAAAGTCAATTCATTCTGACACCCTTAACCAAATCTCAATAAAATCTAATGGGGACTTGAGAAGTGCAATAAATGAACTTGAAACTCTTTCAGAGATGGGAAATAAAGAAAGTTTTGAGGTTTTTGAAAAGCCAAAAAAAATGGACATTTTTCATGCAATGAAAAATATTTTCCAAAACAAAGCAAATCTTGAAATGCTTGGAACTTTTGACAAAGTAGATATGTCAATTGATGACATCATTCTCTGGATTGAAGGAAATATCCCAAAAGTTTATTCTGGAATTGAACTCGTGAAAGCTTATGAAAGACTTGCAAAAGTCGACCTTTTCAAAGGAAGAATTTACAAACAACAATATTGGCGATTTTTAGTTTACGAAAATTTCTTTTTAAGTTTCGGAATTTCAGAAGCAAAAGGAAATAAAGAAAAAAAGGGCTTTTACAAATATTCTAAACCCGACAGAATTTTAAAAATTTGGCTCAATAATCAAAAACACGCAAAAAGAAAAACGATTAGCCAAAAAATGGCTGCAAAAACTCACGTCGGAGAAAAGAGAATTCTTTCAGAGTGGAATGAAGTAAAAAATATTTTAAAAAATCCTCAAATCCAAAAACAACTTAAACTTGATGAAGATGAAATTAGTTATGTTATGAAATACTAAAATTTGTTTTCTCCCAAATTGCTGAAATTGAGTCTCTATAAATTTCCTTAAAACCTTCTGAGTCATGATTTTTTTGTAATTCTAAATCCATAAAAGTTCCTGAACCAATTAATAGATAAGAAAAATTATATTCCTTCAAAGTCTCTTGCCAACCTGGTTGAGTTTGAATTGTTTCAAGGTAAATGGTATATGGGCTTTTTCCAGATGGAGTGTTCCAAGTTGGCATTCTACCATCAACAAAGATTTTGTTATTCGGATTTTTCCAAATCAAAAAACCTCCCCATTCATAATCATTAAAAACATTTCCAGCTGGTTTTGTTAATAAAAATTCTGAGGCAGAACAAGGATAATTCAAATAGATTTCAACACTTTTAGAACACCAAGAGTTGTAATTAAAATCATTTTTCAAAACCCCTGGAACCGAAAAAATTAAAATAAAAACAAAAAATAAAGAAAATAAAATAAAAAAAGTATTGTGTAAACTTTTCCAATTTATTAATTCAACAAAAGATTCTTTTTTCCAAGAAAGAGAAAAATAAACAAAAAATAAAATAAGAAAGTAAAGAACCACATTTCTTCTTGCGTGAAGTGCCGAATAAAGAAACCCTAAAATTAAAATGGAATAGACTTTATCTTTCCATTCTTTTTTTCTAAGACATAAATAAAGAAATAATATTCCAAAGATGACAATAAAAAATCCAACCCAAAACCCTGGAGGCGTCCACTCTGCAATCAATTTACTTAAATCAACTACTCCAAAATGCTTCCAAGCGTCAGTATAAATTTTTATTCCATATGGATTTATTAATGGGACCAAAACCGAAAATAAAAAAAGCCCTCCTTCTTTAATCCAATTTCTCTTTTCAAAGATAATTCTTCTTAAAATAAAAAATCCAAAAAGAATTACTCCAACAATTACAGAACCATGAAAATTTGCCCATATTAAAAACAAAAGAGGAACAAAATAAAGAAGTTTTTCATTTTTTTCTGATTTTAATAAGATAAAAATTTCTATTGCAAAAAACAAAATTCCAAAAATTTGACTTCTAATCCCTAAAGAAAAAGTTTCAAAACTAAAAATTATTGCAAAAACAATTAATAAAATTTTTTCTAACCTTTTGTCTTTAACTGAAAAATAAAGAAACAAAAAAGAGAGAGTAACAATTATTGAATTTAATAAAGACAAACCAAAAAAACCAGTTAAATTGTAAACAGGAGAAAGGATTGATTCATAACCCCAAGCATGATTTGGCCAAACATAACTCTGAAGAAGAACCGTAAAGGTGTTAACTGAACAAAAGGTCCCAGAATTCCAAAAAAGCCCTCCACACCTTAAATGCCAACCTAAATCTGGATCCATTGGAGTTATAAAAAATAAAAGGAAAATTGAAACAAAAAACAATCCAATGAAAAATTTTGTTTTGTCTAATTTCATATATTCCTAAAAATTAAGAAAATTATAAATCTTGTGAATAGACGAAAAGATAAAAACCATTAAAAATAAGCCTTTCCTAAACTTTTCATGGGATATGATATTGTTATCGGAAGAGGAGAAGCAGATAAAAAAAATTTTGGTAAAGACGGTTTAATTTATGTTGGAAAAGGATTTGTAAAAATGGGCCAATACAACTCACTTTCAAATAAAATTTTTATCGATGTTGCAAGAAGTCATGTTGTTCTCGTCGCGGGAAAAAGAGGTTCTGGAAAGTCCTATACTTTAGGAGTCTTAACTGAAGAAATTTCAAGTTTACCTAAAGAAGTTTCTCAAAATATCGCGTCCCTTATTTTTGACACAATGGGAATTTATTGGACAATGAAATATGAAAATGAAAAAGACAAAAAACTTCTTCAAGATTGGGACTTAAAACCAAAAAACCTTCCAGTAAAAGTTTTTGTTCCTTTTGGATATTACCAAGAATTTTTGGATAATGGAATTCCTGTAGATGAAGTCTTTGCTCTAGACCCCGCTGAACTTGAACCGGAAGACTGGATAATCACTTTCGGACTTAATTTAATTAATCCAGTTTCGGTTTTAATTGAAAGAACTTTAATTGAATTAAAAGAAGACAAAAAAAGTTTTACAATTAAAAAAATAATTGAAAACCTAGAAAAAGATAAAAAGTCAGAAAAAGAAACTGTTAACGCTGCAGTGGGACTTTTTGAAGCAGCTGAAACTTGGGGAATTTTCGCAAGGGAAAAAATGAAACCAACAAAAATAAAAGACTTGGTAAAAGGGGGTTCAACTTCAGTAATGGATTTAAGT
>CAZONG010000051.1:0-4508 GCA_964581315.1 Candidatus Woesearchaeota archaeon
TCAACAAAAGCCTAAAGACTTTTTTTATTTGTTTTTTACTCATTGCCCGTCGTCTGCCGTAAAGCCCGTTTGCATAAAAGGAAGGGGCTAACTTCCTGACCAAGCCTACAGAAATATGGGTCTTTTTCTCTATATAAAATTAACTTTTACCATTAAATTCCTTAGTTTGATATTCTGAGCCATATAGGATTATTTTTTGTTTTAAATTCTTTAATTTTTCTAAATGCCATTTTCTTTCCTGAGAAACAAGATCAAATTTAGAAAATTTCCCTTTTTGAATAAAATTAAATTCCTTATCAAAAGTTGATAAATATAAATCAAAAGTTTTTCTAAATTCATTAAAGTTATTAATAAAAATTTCAGCTCTTTTTGCTTTTTCATGATTTTCCAAGGTATTTGTATAAATTTCCTCAGCCTTTTCTACTAATTTTGAGTATTCTTTTAAGTCACAGATTTCATATCCCAAATTAAGGCCTTTCTCTTTTTTCTTCTCTTTTGGAACAATCTTCATAATCTTTTCATCTTTTTTTATTAAAACAAAACCAAAACTTTCAACTTCTTCAATACATCCATTTTCATAGATTGAAATTTTTTCAAGAATTTTGGGGTCTTGTTTTATAGGAGTTTGAAGAATTTTTTCAAGTAAATTTACATAATCTAAAACTTCTGTTTTTAGTTCTGAAATTGATTCATTGGAATTGAAAAAATCATAAATCCTTTTTAAATTATGCAGGGTTTTTTCATAAATAGGGAGGGGTTGTTTAAATTTAGGATTTTGATTTATTTTATTTCCTTTTCTCCCTTTTATCTCATCTAGAAGTTCTCCATTAAAAATCAAAATATATCCCTCGTTAAGGAGCTTTTTCTTTGACTCACTTTCAAACTCAAAAAGGAGATCATTTTCTAACCTAATTGATTCATAAAGAATATCTTCATTTGGAATTATTTCATCTAATCCATAATAAAGATTATATTTTTGAAGAAAATTTGTTGTTCTGTTTATTTGTTTTTCCGCAAGTTTTATTTTTTCTTCGAGATTTTCTTTTTGGAAATAATTAATAGAAGAAATCATTTTTAAGTTTTCAATTACATAAAAAAGATTTTCTTGTTCTACTAAAAATTCCTTGAAAGTAGTCATCCAAAAAAATGTGAAAAGGAGTTTATTAAAATTCTTATTCTCTAGTAAGCATCCAACATCTAATTTTTTAGAAAACTCCCCAATCTACTAAGTGTCCTTCGTTGTCTCTCAAATACAAACTTCTTCCTGAATTTGCAAGACTAATATTAAATTTCAATTCTCTTCCAGACTCAAAATTTTTATCTATTGTTTCATTAAAATGAAATTCATCACGCCCTTCACCTTTTATCATCCAGTTTGAGATGTCACATGAAGTAGAACAATCATTAACTATTTCGCCTGTATTTTTTATTTTCACGCACTGTCCACAAACTTCATTAGATGGAAAACAAAGATTTACTTTTTTAACAAGACAATCATTCCATGCATTTTTTAAATCCTTTGAATATAAATCTTCTCCTCCATAAAAATAATAGTATGCATAACCATTTTCTACCATCTGGACATTTACATTTCTGCCGTCGAGAAAAACATATGCAAGAGTTCTTTTGTATTTGTCAAACCTTTCATTTGTATATTTTAAAGTTACGTTTTTATTTTCAATTTCACTTTTAAGAAAATTCTTTGCTTCTTCAGAATAAAATTCTTTTGAAGTTGTTTCTGGGGCGTTTATTCCTAAAAATCTTACAGAATTTCCTCCAATTATTGCTGTGTCTCCGTCTATCACTCTATCGACATGCACAACATTTTGGTTGCCAAATTCTTTAATTAAAAATCCATCTATCGGAGTGTAAAATAAAAACAACAAAAGTGAAATTGCTGCTAGGGAAAAAATAATTTTTTCGTTCATTTTAAATTGAAAGAAAAAAGTTTTTATAGATTTTATTGTGATTTAATTCATGAAAAATTCTTTTTATGAAAAGTGTTACAAACTTTTACGACGAGTTCCAAAAGGAAAGGTCACGACGTATAAAGAAATTGCTCGGGCTTTAGGGTCGCGGGCTTACCGTGCAGTCGGAACCGCGATGAATAAAAATCCTTATTCTTTTTTAGACGGCGGAAAAGTTCCATGCCACAGAGTTGTTAATTCTGATGGACGAGTTGGAAAATTTGCTCAAGGAACTTCAAAAAAAATTAAAATGCTTCGTTCTGAAGGCGTTGAAATTAAAAACGGGAAAATTGATTTGGAAAAGTTTGGTTGGCGTTTTAATTAGATATCAAAAGGGATTTTAAGAGAATCATAAAATTTCTTACTTTCTAAATAAGTGGGAGTAGATTTTTTAATAAGCTCTTCAGCCTGTTTAATATAATACTTTATCGATTCCTCAATTTTGATTTTTTCTTTGGGAACTAATTCTTTACTCTCTTTTTTAACCTCATCATCTAAACCCATATTATTATATTAAAAACCAGGTTAATAAAATTTTTCATGTGAGGAACGGCTCAAAATTTGCAATTCTAGAAAAAAGTAATTGGGAGAACTGAAAGTTTTTGGGGTTCGAGCTCGAACCTTATTCATATGTGAGGGACAGGGTTCGAACCTGCGTAGGCATAAGCCACTGCCGCTTAAAGGCAGCCCGTTTGACCACTCCGGCACCCCCACGTAAACTAAAAAAATTAACAAGGAGTAGCTTAAAAATTTACCTATTTCTTTTTTTCTTGAAACTTTACGCCCATTTCTTCAAGCCGTGAAATATGCATTTGCATTATCTTTTCAACGTTTTGAACAATTCTAAGAAGTTCAATTCTTTCAGCCGCAAGAGTGTTCAAAGCGCCTTGATGAAAACCAAGTTCAGCTTCTTTACTCATTTTCGGAACTTCGGCTTCTTTAGAATTTTTAGAAGAAAGAGCTTTTTCTAAGTTGTCTTTATTTATGTCCATAAAGAATTGATAAAAAATAAGTTTAATTAATTTCCCATTTCAGCTAAAAACTTTTCAGCTTCCAAGGCAGCTTGGCAACCGGTTCCAGCTGCAGTAATTGCTTGTTTGTAAATATGGTCTTGAACGTCTCCAGCGGCAAAAACTCCAGGCAAGTTTGTTCTTCTTCTTTCATCCGTTTTAATAAATCCAAAATCATCTAACTTAACCAAACTTCCAAAAATTTTCACATTTGGAATGTGACCAATAGCTAAGAAAACTCCGTCTGTTTCATACACTTGCGTTTTACCAGTTTTATTATTTTTTATTTTAACTTTTTTTAATGGAGGTTCCCCAAGAAGTTCAACAATTTCTGAATTAAACATAAATTCGATTTTGGGATTCTTTTTTGCTTTTTCTTGCATAATTTTACTTGCCTTTAATTCATCTTTTCTATGAACTACAGTCACCTTTTTTGCAAACTTTGTTAAAAATGTTGCTTCTTCCATCGCTGAATCTCCTCCGCCGACAACCAAAATTTCTTTATTTTTATAGAAAAAACCGTCACAAGTTGCACAAGTGTGAAGTCCTCTACCTTGAAATTCTTTTTCGTTGGCAAGTCCAAGCCACCTCGCTGAAGCACCTGTTGAAAGAATAATTGATTTTGCGAAATATTTTTCTTTTCCAACTTCTACTTCGTAACCACCTTTAATCTTTTTAAATCCAGTTACACTTTTTTGAATTATCTTTGTTCCAAATTTTTCAGCTTGTTTTTTCATGTCTTGCATTAACTTTGGACCAAGAATTCCCTCAGGAAAACCGGGGAAATTTTCAACCTCTGTTGTTAACATTAGTTGCCCTCCTTCTTCAAGACCTGTAAACATAACTGGTTTTAACTCTGCCCGAGCCGCGTAAATTGCCGCTGTCCAACCCGAAACACCTGCACCGATAATAATTAAATTTTCCATCTTTTCCATTTTGAATTAAGGACTAGGGGATTTATAAGATTTGTTTAGTGTGGGAAAATACTGTAGAACTTTTGCAGTTCTATTAAACTAAAGATTTTTCCATTTCAAATTCATTATTCATTTTTCTTCCGGTAAAAAAATAACCATTCCTTAAATAAAATCTTTTTAATTTTGGATTATTTGAAAAAACGTTTAGAATAACTCTTTTGTATTTTTTTCTTTTCAAAATTGATTCTAACCTTCTTAACAGAACATCTCCTAACCTTCTTGAGCGACTTTTTTTATTTAGATATAAGTCTTCAATTATTGGAACTTTTTTTAAGATGATACTTGCGTGACCGATTGGAATTCCTTTTTCCCAAACAATAAAAAAAAGGGATTTCCCTTCTTTCATCTTGGAATACCTTTCAAGAAACGGTTTATAAATTTTAAAATATTTTTTTAGAATAACCAAATCCTTTTTTCTTACTTTTTTTATTTCAATTTCCATAATCTATCCCCTTTGAAAAGCAACGAAATACTTAAAACTTCTTTATACCTTTTTTTGTGATGACAAAGATTTTAATTATCGGCCCACCTGGTTCTGGAAAAGGTACCCAGGCTAA
>CAZONG010000052.1:0-4135 GCA_964581315.1 Candidatus Woesearchaeota archaeon
CATTAATCTTTGTTTCAGTTGTCTTTCCAGTAATTGTAGTTAACAATTTAATTTTATTTATGACTGTTGGAGTAGTAGTAATCTTTGTTGGTTTTGTCCTTTGGGGATTTATTAATAACGGAAATATTACCCTCAATGGAGGGGTCCAGAAGGGGCTCGCGGTTTTAGTTTTCATCGCATTGATTGTTGCAATTTTTTGGGCAACAGGAATTTTTCCATCAACTTGGACTTTTTTACAAGATGTTTTTAGTTGGGCCTTTTCTCCTTCAACAGAAGGATTTTGGACTAACTTTTTGGTTGTAGTTTTAGTTGTTGCAGGAGTAACAGCTGCAATTAAAGCAACTGGTGCTGCCAAAGGCGGAAGTCCTTAAACAACAGAAATCTATATAAAGAATATTTTTCTTAATCTTTCATGTTAATTGAGGGTGTAACTTTAGCTTCTTATGGCCTTGTCAACGGCGGAGGAGCAGTAGGAAATTTATTATATCAATTAGAAAATATGGGTTTTTTTGATTATGTTTTGCCTTTCTTAATGATCTTTGCAATTGTTTTTGCAATTCTTGAGAAGATAGGTTTTTTGGGAGATAAAAAAGCAATTAACGTAATTCTTGCATTAGCTGTTGCATTAATGGCATTGCAATTTCAATTTGTTTCATATTTCTTTTCGGAAATTTTTCCAAGGTTGGGTGTTTTACTTTCGATAATTTTAGTAGCAATAATTTTACTTAGTTTATTTTTGGACTTTGAAAGTCCAACCGTTAAAGTTGTTATAGGAGGATTAATGTTCATTGGATTTATTGTGATTGTTTTACAAAGTTTTTCAAGCGCCTTCCCTTGGAGTGGAGACATCCTTAATGGTCCTTTTTGGTGGTGGCTTCAAGATAATTTGTCCATTGTAATTGTGGTTGCAATTGTGGTGGGGGGGTTCATTGCAATGGTAAAGGGCCCAAGCGACCCGGCAAAAAAGGCGGCAAGAAAGGCTAGACTCCAGAGATGGGCCAATGAAACAGCTTCCAAAGACTAAATTTTTATCTAAAAAATTATTTTTTATTTTTATTCATCTTTTCAAAAGAATCTTCGACCATTTCAATTTCTTTTTTTACTGAATCAATATTTCTTCCAAACTCTCCAACTCTTTCAAGAATTGCAATTTGCATTTTGTCAAACTGTCTTTCCATTCTTTTTAGTCTTTCATCAAAATCTTTTAACTTTGGGTCAGCGAGTGTTTTGAATTCTTTTAAACTTCTTAATTCTCCTTCTACACTTTTCATTTTTTCAGAGAAAACCTGTTCGGCAACTTCAATCATTGTTTCTGAATTCATAGAATAACCTCCCCCAGAATATTCCTCGGCAGGAGGGCCTTCATAGTATTGTTCTTCTTGAGGGTAATTGTCAGAGTAATTTCCATAATTTTGAGGCTCTTGAGAGGAATAATTCTGATAATCTTCTCCCCCTTCTGGACTTGGAGAAGGGACATAGGTGTCTTCATTAGGTTTTGAATTTTCTTCGTAACTTTGTCCTCCCATAATCGATGGAGACATACCTTTTGTTGAACTTCCCATTTCTCCAGAAACTGCCTCTTTTATTTTTGATTGATTCATTGCGTCACTTATTTCCATTGGGGGAACTCCTTCATTCTTTAATCTTGCTGTGATTTCAGAATCTGGTATTCCCGTCCTTTTTAATTCCAAGACTCTTTCTAATGTAGTCATCTTCTTTTAAGGTTTTTTTACTTTTTAACTTTTCTCTCCTTATGAGAATGCTCCAATTTAAGTAAATCTTCTTTGGTTGCAAATTCTAAGGGCTGAAAAAGTTTTGCCTGTTTTTTTAAAATGTCTAAATCATCTTTTTTTGCAAATTTTGAAAATTCGGTAGAAATTGTTTCAACAAAGTCTTTTATTTTTTCAACGCTTCTCTTTAAGATTTCCAAATCTTTTTTTATTTCAAGAAGTTCTTCCTCATTTTTTTCTTTGAAATCAATTAAGTTTTGCCCAATTAAAATTAATCTATCTTTAACAATTCTTTGTCTTTCTTCAAGATCCATTAAATTAAACTCTGGAGAACTTGTATTATTTTCCATCCCCTCTTCAACCATAAATAAAATAGAGTTTCCGTCCTTTAAATTTGTTTCTAGTTAATTCACAAATTAATATAAAGTCTTTTTTCTTTTTTTTTATGAGGTTCGAAAAATGCAATTTGAAAAAGAGGCAAAGCTATATTCTTATGAAGTAGAAAAGGAAGGGGGAGAGGATATTTTGTATTTTAATTATCAAGGTTCAAGTTATTCTCCTAGTTTGGCTGCCTATCCAGAGGTTATGGAAAAAACAATTGATGCATTAATAGAAAACCCAAATATTTCTAGGATTGTTTTTGTTAAAGACAAAAATTACAATTATGACTTTAGAGAAACGAGTTATCTTCTGGAAATTGCGAGTCTTTATGTTTACTTTTTAAAACAGGAAGAAATTCTTTCTCACGAGAAACTTGTTAGTTTGAATGAGTCCTTTTTCTCTAAAAGGTATAATGACCTTTTTTCTTTTTTGTATCTTTTAAAAAAAGATCCAATTTCTTCTTATTTTGAACTAAAAAGAATCTTAGTTGATGCGAAGATTTTTTTTCAAAGAGCAAGTGGAGAAGTAAGAGTAGACCAGGGAAACTATATTCGTTTTTTAGAAAAAATTTTTAGTTTAGTTGAAAGAACCAAAATTGTTCAAGATGCAACTCCTTATTTTGAAAATTATAGAAAAGGAAATAGAGAAATTTACTCAAAACTTTTTCAACCAGACATTATTCCTAATTTTACATTTACTCGTCTAGTAAGTGATTTACCCAATGATGCAGAAATGGTTGACCAGTATGAAGTTTCAATTGATGAATTTGATACAAGTAATGTTACAATTTTAAAAAAGAAAAATGAATCCAAACTGTTTTATCACTTGGTTCCACCAGAATCACTTTTAACTGAAGAGGAAAATTACCTAATGAATCTTGCTCGGGGAGTTTTAATTGAACACCAACCAAAGGCAGAAGAGTTTACTGATGTAACTCGAACAAGAAAAGTTTTTTTTAATGTTTCAAAAGATTTGATTCGTGACCTTGCTCAATCCAAGGGAATTAAAATGAGTTATTTGTCTCTTATGAAACTCGCAACGATTTTAGTCCGTCACACAATTGGTTTTGGTTTAATTGAAATTTTACTTCAAGACAAGAATTTACAGGATATTTCATTGAATGCTCCAATTTCTCAAACTCCGGTTTACGTTAGGCATAATGATTATGACGAATGTACAACAAACATTTTGCCTAGTCGAGAAGATTCTGACAGTTGGGCTGCAAAGTTTAGAATGATTTCAGGAAGGCCACTTGACGAAGCAAACCCTATTTTAGATACACAGTTAGAAATTGATAACTTAAGAGCGAGGATAGCAATTATTCAAGAACCTTTAAGTCCTGACGGACTTGCTTATTCAATTAGGCGTCACAGGGAAAACCCGTGGACACTTCCACTTTTTATTAAAAACAAAATGATTAATCCCTTAGGAGCCGGTCTATTAAGTTTTTTAATTGATGGAGCAAGAACTCTTTTAATTGCTGGAACAAGAAGTTCAGGTAAAACTTCTTTACTTGGAAGTTTAATGCTTGAAATAAATCCAAATTCTAGGATAATTACTGTTGAAGATTCACTTGAACTTCCAATTGAAGCTTTGAGAAAATTAAATTATGACATTTTAAGAATGAAAGTTCGTTCTGCTTTATTAAAATCTGGAGCGGAAGTTTCGGCTGATGACGGAATTAGAACTTCTTTAAGACTTGGAGACAGTTCTCTAATAATAGGTGAAGTTCGTTCGGTTGAAGCAAAAGCCTTGTATGAAGCAATGCGTGTTGGTGCTCTTGCAAATGTTGTAGCAGGAACAATTCACGGAGCGAGTCCGTATGGGGTTTTTGACAGGGTAGTAAATGACTTGGGAGTTCCAGCGACGTCCTTTAAAGCAACAGATATTATTGCGGTCGCTAATCCAATAAAATCTGCAGATGGATTACACTCTTGGAGAAGACTTTTAGAAATTTCTGAAGTAAAAAAACATTGGAAGGAAGACCCAGTTAGAGAAAAAGGATTTAGTGATTTGATGAAATA
>CAZONG010000053.1:0-4124 GCA_964581315.1 Candidatus Woesearchaeota archaeon
ACCTGAAGTTGAAAAAGTTAAGTTTTCAAACTTTGTTGAAATCCTTTTTCGGTCAATTATTGCGTCATCGCAAAATAGAGCAAGAAATCTTTTTACAATCAAGTCATAAACTTTTTCTTCATATCCAGAAAGAATTTGTTTGTTTCCTGTGGGATATATTGAGGGGTGGGCTGGGTCACTTTTTTTACCTTCGAGTGGAGTATCTTTTGTTATTAATTTAGAAACTTTATAGCGGATTTTCAATGTTTCAAGAATTGATTTATAATCGACTGAACTTGGAAGTTTTTGCGAAGAAGTTCTTGGGTAGGAAATTAATCCAGCAAGATAAAGAGACTGCGCAGCTTTAAGAGTGTTTGAAGGAGTAATTCCAAATAATTTGTAACTTTCAGTTTGTAGACTGGTCAAATCAAAAGGAGGATTGGGGGAAACATTTTGGGTTGTTTTTTTGGTTTCAACATTTACTTTTTCGCCGACAATTTCTTTTAAGCTGTCAAGTTCTTTTTTGTCAAAAAAATCTTTAGTACATTTTAATTCAATTTTAGGTTCGTCAAGTTCTATAAAAAGTTGCCAGTAGGGTTCTTCTTTAAATTCATTAATTTCTCTTTCTTTGTCAACGATTAATTTTAAGGCTGGACCTTGAACTCTCCCGATTGACATAATTTTGAATTTTCCAGTTGTTTTTATTGCATTCATTAAAGCACGAGAAAGATTTATTCCGTAGAACCAGTCAAGGTAGTGACGAGATTCTCCTGCGACTGCTTGCCCCCAGTTCAAGTGAGAACTTTTCTTTTCATATGCTTCGTTTAATTCTTTAGTTGTTAAGGTAGAAAACTTCATTCTGTTAGCATCTTTTTGATTGCAAATTAATTTTACAACATTTTTCCCGATTACTTCTCCTTCGACGTCAAAATCTGTTGCAACTGTAATTGACCCAGCATTTTTTGCAAGTTTTAAAAGAGTGTCATAATACTTTTTTGTAAAATCTCCTTTTCTTACCATATAATTTGGAACCCAAGAAATATCAAAAACGGGAACACTTGAACCTGGAGTATTTTGTTTTAATGTAAAAAGGTGACCGACTGCACAGGCAACAATTATTTTTTTCCCATTTCTATCAACTTCATAATACGGAACTCCCCTAACAATTTCTCTTTTTGTTGAAACTCCAAGTGCGCTAGAAATTTTTAATGCTGCTTGGGGCTTTTCTGTTACAATCAATTCGTAACCTTCTTTTTTTAAAAGAATTTTTGGAATAGTATAAATTTCTTCTTTACTGACGGTTTTTTTCTCTTTTTTTAATACTTTCTTTTTTGAAACTTTCTTTTTTTTGTTTTTTGTTTTTTTCTCTAAATTTCCTTCTTTTTCAATTGTTATAAGTTCTGACTTTAAAGGTTTTGAAGAAATTACCTCTTTTGATTTAGTTTCGTATTCTAATTTTGGATTATAATCTTTTACAACTTTTTCAGTAGTGTATCTTAAAATTTCATCACGGGTTTCACTTGTTTTTACTGCTTTTTCAGTTGTTTTTTTAAAATCTGTATTCGGTCTAAAGAAGGATTCCGTTGCTCTTTCTTGACTTGATTTTCTTTTTGCCATTTTTCTTATTTTTTGAAAGACGTCTCTATTATTATATTTTTTTAAGAATAAGCCTGTTTTAAAGTGTTTTGGAGGTCTTTTTAGTCAATTTTAGCCTAATTTGCCAATTTTTTGTTTCTATATTCTTGAAATCCCGTTATTTCTTTCATATTTGTTCTAAATTTTTTTGCTTCGAATAAAGAGTGAAATTCTATTTCTGCAACAATTAATGAATGTTTTGGATAATAATCAAATTCAATTTTTTTATTTTTGTATTGTTTTTCAAGTCTAATTTTTTCAACTGTTTTTGTCTTTAATTTTTCAAGGATTTGAAACTCTTCTTTGGAAATTTTTCTTTCAAATTCATTTCTTCTAATATTTCCTGAAGATTTAAGTGTGATAAAAAAATGTTTCCCATATTTTCTTATTCTGAAATCACTTGGTTTAAAATTAATTTTAAATCCCAAAACTTCAAAAATTTCTTTGGAAAACTTTTCTGGAAGATAGTGTTGGATTATTTTTTCCCCAGAAGACTTAATTTCTTTTTTTAATTCTTCAATTTTAAAGGGGCAAGGGTATACTTTTGTTTTTTCTTTAATTAAAAATTTTCTTTCTATTTCCATCTTTAAATTTCAAATATTGTTGGAGTTCGGGAAACATTCATAACCTTTGTCCCATGTATTTTTTCAATAAGTCCGCCGCCTTCGTGGATATGCCCGCAAATAAGAAAGTTTGGTTTAAACTTTTCTATTGCTTTTGCTATTCCATAAGTTCCCGGAAAACCAAGAAGTTCAATTGCACTTCCAGAAGGAGGTTCATGTGTAACCATAATTTTTTTATTTAAGTGTTTTATTTTTTTGTGACCCATTTTTAACTCTTCATAAACTGGACTTTTTTTGTTAATAATTCCCCATTCAAGTGTTCCAGAACCAAAAAATCCAACTCCCTCCTTTTCAAAAGAACTTTTATGAATGCTTTTTAGGTTTGGATACATTTTTTCCCACATTTTTAGAGTCTCTTCAGATTCGTGATTACTTGGAATAATAAGGGTTGGTTTTTTTGTTAAAGGACCAACAAGATTTTTTGTGTTTTGTTCAAACCAAGTTTGGTCTCCAGCAAGAATGACTAAATCAATCTTTTCTTTATCTATTAGTTTTTCAACTTTCTTTACAAGTCCTATATCTCCATGTATGTCTGAAATTGCGAGGATTTTCATTTTATTAATTTATTTAATTCATTTAATCTTTTTTCCGAACCAATCGAAGTGTTAAAAAGTTTTATAAATATTCTTGAAAGCCATTCAGTCCATTCTTTATCTTTAACGGTGTAAAAAATAAATATTTTTTTGTCAAGCTCTTTTATTTTTCCAGTTGGTTCCCTTATTTCTTTTAATCTGAATGAATTGTTGTCAATTACAAATGCTCTAAGTGGATGTTCTCTATGACGGATTTCAATAAGTTCTTTTCCATATTTGTAATTTAATGAAAGAACTTTCTTTATGTTTTCAATCCCATCAAGATCAACTCTACACAAAACCTTTAATTTAACCCCTTTTTTTATTAAATCCTCTAAAGTTTGGAATAAATCAATTTTCCCTTTTTTCAAATTTATCCAAGAGAGATTTCCAGAAAAAAGTTTTAATTCTTTTTTTGTTGTTTTTAAAATTTCAATAAGTTCTTTTAAATTTGTTGAACTTTCAGAAATTTCATCTTCTACAATTGCGGTTTTATTTTTTTCGGGAACATTTTGAAAGATATCAAAAGCGGAAAAATCTTCCTTTCTTTTTAATCTCATAATTTCATTTTCAAGTTCTTCTTGTATTCTGGTTGAGCTTGCTCTTTCTGGAGTTGAGAGGTATGCAATTTTTAGAGCTCCTCGTGTTCCTCCCCTGAATGTTTTAAGAGAAATTGTTTTATATTCTTCTTCAATTTCTTTTAGGTATCTGTCAACAGTTCTCCAGTTTTTTTGAAGATAGTCAGAAATTTCATTTATGCTTCTTGGTTCTACTGAGACAAACTTTTCAATTTTTTGTATTATTTGGTTGTCAAGCATATTGTTATTCAATTTTTATCCTTTTTAAGGATTTTTATCCTATACATAATAGTTGTATTTTTTGTACAGAAATTGTCATGTATTATGCAAGTCTTATTTATTTTATGGATTACACTGAAGGAAAAATAATCTCCGTAAATGAAAAGTATAGTGAGCTTAATGAAAAGCTCTCAAAAGTTTCTGAAGATTTTAGTTTGGTAAGGGCAGTTTCCTTCTTCTCTAATAAAAATAATTTGGAAACTTTTTTCGATTCAAAAGATTATTTTTTTTATGTTAATAATTTTTCAAAAGCAGAGAGTTTTTTTGTGAGAGAAAAGGAATTTTCTGAAAGAGATAGATTTAGTGAGAATTTTAAAAGAGAGAAGGTTTTTTATTTTGACTTTTTTTTGAATCTTGACTTCAACAATCAGAAGATTCCAATTTATTTGAGAGAAAAGGATTTCTTTGAAAATAAAAGAAATATTTTATATTCAGATTTTTATTCTCATAAGGAAAGA
>CAZONG010000054.1:0-3986 GCA_964581315.1 Candidatus Woesearchaeota archaeon
ACAAAAATATAAAGCACTTTAGCCAAATATTAAGATGGGACGTGAGGAACAAATTGTTGAAGAAAGAATAAAGAAAATTGAGGAATTAAAGAAATCCGGAATCAATCCTTATTCACATAAATTTTCCTTAGAAGAAAAAAGAATTCATTCGAGTGACGTAAAGAATAATTTTTCTAAATTAAAAATCGAAGAAAAAGGAAAAGAAAGTGTTGTTCTTGCTGGAAGGGTCATGACTAAAAGAGATTTTGGAAAAATTTCATTTGTTTCCTTGCAGGACCTAAAAGGTTCTATTCAATTGGTTTTCCAAGATAAAGAAACTCCAAAAAAAGCAATTGATTTATTCAAAAAAATTGATTCAGGAGATATTGTTGGGGTGAAGGGAAATCCAATGAAAACAAAAACCGGAGAAGTTTCAGTTCTTGTGAAAGAACTTTTCATTTTAACTAAATCAATTCTTCCATTGCCAGATAAACACAAAGGACTTGTAAATGAAGAAGAAAAATTAAGAAAAAGATATTTAGATATAATTATGAATGAAGACGTGAAAGAGATTTTTTTAAAAAAACAACTTTTCTGGTCGACCATGAGAACCTTTTTGATTAAGAAAGGATTTTTAGAAGTTGAGACTCCAGTTTTAGAAAATTCAGCTGGTGGAGCCGCTGCAACTCCATTCAAAACTCATCACAATGCTCTCGACCTAGACGTTTACTTAAGAATTTCTATGGGAGAGCTTTGGCAAAAAAAATTAATTGTTGCGGGATACGAAAAAACTTTTGAAATCGGAAGACAATTTAGAAATGAAGGAATGGATGCCGAACATTTGCAAGATTATTCTCAAATGGAATTTTATTATGGTTATGCAAATTTTGAAGATGGAATGAAACTCGTTGAAGAAATGTACAAAGTTGTCACTAAAGCAGTCCTTGGAACTCTCAAGTTTGAAAGAGCAGGACACAAAATTGACCTAGGAAAAAAGTGGGTTATTTATGATTTTGAAAAAACAATAAAAGAAAAAACTAGTGTTGACATTTACAAAGCAACAAAAGAAGAAATTATGAAAAAATTAAAAGAATTAAAAATAGAATTTGACCCGAAGGTTGAGAAATGGAGAATGGTTGACCTTCTTTGGAAATATGCAAGAAAAACTCTTTCAGGTCCTGGATTTTTAACAGGGCAACCTGTTGAACTTGCTCCTCTTGCAAAAAGGTATGACAACGACCCAAGAAAAGTTGAACAATTCCAAGTTATACTTGCTGGAAGTGAAGTTGGAAATGGTTACAGTGAACTTAACGACCCAATCGACCAAGAAAACAGGTTTAAGGAACAACGTGCTCTCGGAGAAAAAGGGGACACTGAAGCAATGGAGCATGACACAAGTTTCGTTGAAGCTTTGAAATATGGAATGCCTCCCGCCTGCGGTTTTGGAGTTTCCGAGCGTTTATTTTCTTTTTTAATGAACAGACCAATTAGAGAATGTGTTATTTTTCCTTTGATGAAACCCGAAGAAGTTAAAGAAGAAAAAAAGAAATAGATTATTTATTTTTTCTTAATTTTATCTAAAATTTCTTTAACGATCTTTTCCGGATTTTTTCCTTCTACATAAATCAAAATATTACAATAGTTTTTGAAATATTTTCGGAATTTTTTTAAATCTCTTGCTGTTTTTTCAAGTAGTTCTTTTTTGTTCATTTCTTTAAAGTGTTTTCTTTCTTTTTCTCTTTTGAAAAGAAAATTAACTGATTCTTCAAAATTTCTAGAAGGAAGTAACCCCACAACAATAGAAGTTTTTTTTGATTTTTTTCTTACTTCCTTACTTGCTTCATCATGATTACTTGAGGTGAATGCTCCACCAGACAAATCAAATACAAAATTATCCTTTTCAAAAATTGAAAGAACCAAAGAGTAACCATGTTTTTCTATAAACTTTTTAATTGCTCCAGATTTTATGGCTTTATCGAGTCCCCCTTTATTTTTAAAAATTTTCTCTCCCATTTCATCTGAAGAGATATATTCAAGACCAAGTTTTTTCGAAATAATTTTTGAAGTTGTAGATTTTCCCACAGACCTTGGACCAGTCACCACCATTCTCATAATTTTATTAATAAATAATTGGGCTTTTTATAAATTCCTACCAACATCCAACCAAATAACCTTCTGGAGACCATTCTTTTGGAAAATTTTTTTCAATTATTTCTTCAACACATTTTCTGTCTCCATTTCTTCCAGCATTAAAGAATTCATTAAAAACTTTTTTAGTTAATCCCAAAACGATTGCTCCAGGTTCTTCTACAAAAGGATTATAATTTGAAGGCATCAATTTAACAAAAGGGTTTCCATCTTCTTCTATGGCAATACCTTTTCGAGTTCTTGGGTTATAATAGAAGACTTTTCCGAAGGAAATGTTTTCAAGGTAAACCAATTCCATTAAAATTTAGCGCAAAAGAAGTTTTTAAAAATTTATATTCTAAAAATTAAAAACCCTCAATAATAAATTATTTAAATGGTTTTTCCCTTATAAAAATACCATGTTTTCACTCAAGACAGCTGAAAAGGGAGGTACACTTTAAATGATTAATTGGTGGAGCTTCGTTGTTGGACTTTTAGGGACTGTAGGAGTCGTTTGGGAAATGCCAACAGCTATCGGTTCTTGGCTTGTAGGAGTAGCTTTCTTAGTTCTCTTCATAAGCAGTTTCATGGAGGCTTAGGTTTCCTAAAAATTTAAATTAAATTTTTTAAATCTTAAGAAAAGAAGGGGCTTTTCTTAATTACTTTTTCTTATTTCTGAGAGTGGTGTTTTATCACTAAAAAGCTTATAAATTTGAATTCCAATCCTTTTTTATGGCCAAAGAAAAGTATAAACTTATTGTTCCAGTTTTTGCGATGGCAAGCTTCTTAGGACTTTCCCTTTTTTCTATTTATCATGATGCACCTTTGAATGGAGAAATTTCCATACTTGAATCAAAAGTGAAAAATTTGGAGGATTTAAAGGATTCTACAAAAGAAAGTTTCTTGAATTGGCAAAACGAATATTCTGCTCCTGCAGACACAAATATTTACAATGAAAAAATAGATTCAATAAAAAATGAATTGAAAAAATTGAATGAAAAAGGATACCAAAATCTTTCAACTAAAGAAACAATAAAAAAATATGATTTGCAAATTGGTTTGGGAAAATTCATTTCAGAAAATGATTCTTTAAGAGCACTTTACTCAAGAAAGATAAAAAATGATAAAGATTTGAAATATTTCAAAGGCCAAATTGATTCATTGAAAAATAAAAAAATAATGTTTTAGAGTTTTGAAATATAATTTTTTCCAAAAGCGTTCCATGGAAGTTTCCATTTTGTTTCAGGAAATTTATTGATTATCCATTGTGGAAAAGTATTACTATTTGGTCCAGGATATAATTTATATCTTGATTTGAAAGGATAATTTTCCGCATTTTTTTCAATAAATGCAATCATTTTCTTTGCCAAATCCCCTTCAACATAATCAATAAGGGTACTTTTGTTCCTAGGCATTCTTCTTGTTGGATAGGTATTAACTCCCATTTCAGGAGGAATAACATTAAGATAAAGGTAGCCCCAACTTTTTTTAGTCAATTCTTTTTCTTGCCAAACATCCCATCTTTTTATTTTTCCTTTTTTTGAAGTCACAATCCAAGAATGAACAGCAAATTGCAGGGGAATTGTTACGGGGCTAGTAAAAAGAAAAATTTGGAATTTATCTTTTTTTATTAATTTATTAAATTCTTTCTTACTCGAAATAATCTTCTTCATAAATTCTTTTAAACCTCTTTTGTTTATTTATTTTATGTCTCTTCCAATAACTCGTGAAAAAGCAATTGAATTTTTGAAAAGTCAAAATCCCGAAGAATTCGATTTTATTCATTACCAAATGAGTGAAGCCGTTATGCGTGAAGTAGCAGTTAAACTTGGTGAAGACGTTGATTATTTTGGAATGCTCGGGCTTCTTCACGACGTCGA
>CAZONG010000055.1:0-3553 GCA_964581315.1 Candidatus Woesearchaeota archaeon
GGCCCGACGAGCACTCCAGGCTGCTCTACCTCGCTGTATATGAAATTAGAGGGCAACTCCTGCTTTTAAAAGTTTTGATAGAAAGATTTAATTTTCAAAATCTTAATAAACCCTAAACACTTAACCCTTCTATGTTATACCCGAATATGTGGTCGGATTCATTGAATATGCCAAAGGACTTTTTTCTTGGAGGATTCCTTGGACTTTTCACAATTGGGATGATAATTTTGGCTATTCTTTTCGTTATCGCACTTTACATTTATCATGCAATTGCTTGGTATACAATCGCTAAAAAAAGAAAATACAAATATCCTTGGCTTGCTTGGATACCTTTTGCAAATATTGCAATGATTTTCGAACTTGGAGAAATTCATTGGGCATGGATATTTTTAATAATAATTCCAGTTTTAGGATGGATTGCTGTTTTAGTTCTTGCAATTATCTCTATGTGGAGAATCTTCGAAAAAGAAAACTACCCTGGATGGTTTAGTATTTCACTTGTAATTCCAAAAGTTGGCGGAATACTTTACTTAGTTGTAATAGGATTTGTCGCTTGGGGAAAAGGAATGAAAAGCGAAAAAACAAGTTCTGGTTCTAAGAAGAAAAGAAGATAATTAATTATTATTAATTTTTGGAAAATACTTGAATTTTTTTTCAAAATTTGTTAATTTAAATTCTTCTTTTGATTCTAAAAGTAAAGACTTTGCTTCTAAAGCATTTTTTTTGGCTCTCTCTAAATATTTTATTCCATAATTAAACAATTCTTCACTTGAAATTTGACTAAGGTATCCCCTAAACTTTTCTGGGTCTTCAAGATAAAGATCGGTTAATTCCTTGAGATTTAATTTTTTGTTTTCCACTTTTATTTCCCAATGTCACCAGTTTTTTTCCAATGAATATAATTTTTTTCTAAGATTCCAATTATTTTATCCCGGTCTTCAGCTTTTCCTAAACCCTTCCAATCAAGAACTACAAAATCAACTTCTTCAGTTGTTTTGTTTATTGCTTCTAAAATCATTTCTTCAGTTATTGGTGAAACATATTTTGGAATAATGTGAGAAATTGCAACATTTGATTTTAATTGAATTTTGTTAAAACTTGGTGCGTAATGGGGCCCACCAATTCCGACTGCAATTTCGTGATAAGGATTAACTTTCCAAGTTTGTATTGCGTCACGTATCGCTTTTGCAACAACAAAAGATGCTCTTTTATCTTTCCACTCTTCTTCACCGCCTCCAATTTCAATAAAAAGGCAAGGCCTGTCAATTAGTGGACCATGATGAGTTGCTTCGAGTGTTACAGCATACCTTAATTCTGACTCTTCCTTATTTTTATTCAAGGCTTCAAACATATGTTTACTAAAAAGTGCTGAAACAGGGCAAAGTCTTCCGGCTTCTCCACCGCCCCAAACTTCTCTAAAGTTTCCAGGAGAATGAACTGAAAGCGTTTTTTCAGATTTTTCTGACTTATGTTTTGACGCAAAAATAATAAAATCATATTCATTTATTTTTGCAAGGTCAAGGTTTTCAGTTTTAAGCATTTCTTCATCAACTATATGAAAATTAAAGTTTCCTAAATCCATCAAATTCATTACAATATTTCTACTTGCCGGGTCTGACTTTGAGCCCACAATCAAAAATTTACTTTCCATAAAAAAAGGAATGTGAACTGAATTATAAAGATTTTTGTATTTGAAAACATTTAAATTCCTCATTTAGTTTGTTAAGTTATGCAAGAACTTGTTAAACTTTTGATTGGGGTAGTTTTTTTGATTTTGGGAATTCCAATTGGAGATTATTTGAGAAGGATTACTTTGGATGAACAAGAAAGCGGACGAAAGTGGTTTAAAATTTTAATTGCGTTTTCAGTTGCGATAGGGTTTTATGGTTTAATTATTGGTAATGATTGGATTCTTTTCACAATGTTTTTTATTGCAATAGTTACTTCAAGAAATTTAGTTCCTTTAAAAGTTAAAGAGAAAAAAATTAAAAAGGATAAAAAGGTTAAGAGATAATGGGAATCATTTCAGAATTTAAAGAATTTTTAAGTGAATATAAGGTAATCGGCCTTGCTGTTGCCTTTATCATTGGATTCGCTGCGACTGCCCTTGTTAAGTCTTTGGTTGACAACATTATCATGCCTTTAATAACCCCTTTCATTCCCGGTGGAGCTTGGCAAACTGCAACCTTAACAATTGGGCCAATAGTTCTTAGTTGGGGAGCTTTTTTAGGTTCACTAATTAACTTTTTGATAATTGCTTGGGTAGTTTTTATAATTGCTAAAAAAGTTTTGAAGGAAGAGAAAGTAACTAAAAAATAAATTTATTTCTTTTTCTTAACCAATTTTTTAGAAGTTTTATCCTCTTTTCTTAATCTTAAAAAAAGATCTGCTACAAAGAAAACAACTCCTGCTGAAATTAAAGCGTACCCAAATGCAGTTGTTGAATTGAATGCAATTCCAAGGATTACAAATATTAAGGATAAAATTTCTAAAGGGGTCACGATTCTAATTTTTTTGCTATTTTTTATTAAAAAGATGAAAAGAACGACTGCAAAATATGATAAATATGAAATAAACAGGTAAAGTGGGGTTGTCTCTTGCATAAACTAACTTAATCAATAGATATAAAAAACCTTTCGGTTTTTTATTTTCATGTTATACATAATTGGATTGGGATTGAATAAAAACGGGATAAGTAAGGAGGGGCTTGAAGCTCTTTCAAAGTGTAAACGGGTTTATTTGGAAAATTATACTGTTGACTTTCCTTATACAGAGCACCAGCTTGAAGAGATGATCGGGAAAAAGTTTAAAGTTGCGGATAGAAAAAAAGTTGAAGATTTGAGTCTAGTTGACGAAGCCGAAAAACTTAACGTTGCCCTTTTAGTTTATGGCTCTCCATTGAGTGCAACTACACATATCACTTTAATTGATGAGTGCCGAGCTTCTGGAATAAAATACAGGATTGTTTACGCTGCTTCTGTTTTTGATGCCGTTGCTGAAACTGGACTCCAACAATACAAATTTGGAAAAGTTGCATCAATGCCAAAGTGGCAGAAAAGTTTTGAACCAGATAGTTTTATGGAAATTGTAAAACAGAATCTAAGTATTGACGCCCATTCACTTATTTTAATTGATATCGGACTTGAATTTCCTGAAGCCTTGAAACAATTAAAAACCGCTGCAAAAAATCACGAGATTAACCTTGACAAAATTGTTGTTTGTCAAGCACTTGGAACAAAGGAAAGAAAAATAATGTACAGAACTATTGAAGAAGTTGAAGAATATTCTGGAGTTTTAAAACCATATTGCATCATCATTCCTTCAAAACTTCATTTTGTTGAAAAAGAAGTTTTAAATGGATTTAGTAAGAATAAGTAGTAATTTCTAAATAGTAACAAAAAGAAAAGTTTTTAAATAATTAACTCTTTAGTTTAGTATGGAAAAAGAATCAAAATTAAAAGAGATTATAAAACTAGAAGGAGACTTAGAAGACCCTCTTTTTACAGATATGCCAATTTTTTATCCAATTAAAGAACTAAAGTTTAAAGGAAAA
>CAZONG010000056.1:0-3496 GCA_964581315.1 Candidatus Woesearchaeota archaeon
AATCCATCTCTTTAAGTAAAAAGGCTAAGAGTTCCGACTTTCCTTCACATGAACCTTGATCTTCTTCCAAAACCTGGTAAGGATATCTTGCAAGTCTAACTTTAACACTAAAACCTGGGACAGTTCCAAAATCTGATTCCTTATAAGGGATATTTTGAACTAAACTTATTGCAATTTTTGCTTGAAGGTCTTTTGAGTTTGGGGCAAGGTTTTCGATTTCAGCAACAAGAGGCATCAAATAATCTCTTTGGGTGGGCTCTTCAATTTTACTTAATTTAAAATCATCTCTTCTTGGAATTTCTCCTCCATAATAGATTTTAGCCCTACTCAAGTTTGAAAGATAGTCTACAAGCCCAGGATAAATCAAAAAAGGAATTTCACTTTTGTTCCCATCCAAGACGTAATCAAAAAGAGACAGATTTCCATCTGAATAACTAGAAAGACATTTTTCTTTAGAAAATTTAAATGAATCAAAGCAACCACATTGACTCGAATTTGAAACAAGAATTTCATTTGAACAAAAGTATGGTTTATTTAAAGAACAATAACCTTCAAAAGTTCCATCCCCACATTTCTGAAGAGCACTTACTTTCTGAGAAGGAGAATAAAAAACAAGAACTCCAATGATAATTAAAAGAATTAAAACAATTCCCCCAAGAAAATAATAATTTTTTAAAAAAGGTAAACGCTCTAGAAAACCCCTCTTTTTTTCAACTTTGCTTAAAACCTCTTCCATTCTAAAATTAAGTTAAAAGAGATATAAAAAAGTTCCTGAAGACATAAAAAATTACTTTTTCCAACCTTCATAAACCTTATTCATTAAATAAATAATTCCTGGTTTAAAGTTATTAATCCACTCTAAATAAGATTCATTAATAAATTCCTTCTCTTTTTCTTTATCTTGGGTTAAACCTGCAAGCGAATGCATACTTGAAAACTTCATCGAACTTTCAACTAATTTCCAAATTTTCTTTTTGTCTTCTTCAGAACTAAAAATTTTTGCTTCAGTTTGTCCAGCGTAATACGAAGGATTTGGAAGTAAGAGATTGTTTAAGTATCCATGCCAGTCTCTATAAAACTCAGCAATTCTTGAAAAAAGTTGCCTTGAAAAGTTCTCACTAACAAAACCATTTGAAAGAACCATATCTGTAATTGAAAATTCTTTTTCTAAATCTTCAAAACTAGGATTAAAACCAATTTCTTTTTTAGCCTCATCAAATTTCTTTTCAAGTTCCTTTAAAATTTCTTTTTTATCCATAAAAATTCTTAGAATCAAAGGTTTTTAAGTTTATTCCAATTTAAATTTGAAATTATTTCTACTCCAAAACCAAAGAGGAGGGTGCATTTGAATAGGGGTTATCCCGGAGCCTTTAAGAATAGTTCTCCATCTTTCAGAAATCTTTTCTTTCGTTAAAGTTTCTTTTTCATCTTCACTTATTACATCCAATAAAATAGAACATTTAGTGACGTGTGTGTCAGGAGCAATTTCAATAAAATCTGAATTTTTTAATTTAATCCCCCCATATTCTTGAATAATGAAACTCCAATAATTAAAAATTTTTGGACCAGATAAATAAGGGAAACCTTTTTTGAATTTAACTTGAATTAATTCTTTTAATTTTAAAAAATCATAGTCTGCATTTTTAATCAAGTTTTCAACACCCCCCCAATTCTTGTAAATAGTTTCTGAAATCTTTTTCCAAGTTGAAATGTGTTTATTAGGTTGAAGTGCTATTTTGTATTTTGTTAAAATTTCTCTTAATTCATCCTCAGAAGTCTGAGCTGAAAACTGAATATTAAAGACTTTTCTTGTTTTATTATCATTAAAAGTTTTCAAAACAGATTCCCAAAGTTTATAACTATCTCTTTGATAATTCAGACTCATTGGAAGAGTAAAATAAAATAATTGAAGTTCTTTATCTTTTTCAGAAAAAGGGGGACTTGAATCTTCTGGCATTTTCATGTAACCTAAATTTCCATCTTGATAAGCTCTTAAAAGAATTCTGCACTTCTTCACAATTTCATCTTTATTCATATTAAGTTTATTCAAACCAAATCCCCGGCATTCCTGGCTTAGCTTTTTTACTTTTTCCCTCTGGGTCATACTTGTTTTTATCTTGAACAGAATAAACAAAAACTTCTTTTCCTAATCCCTCAGAAATTTTTTTCGAATTAATTTTTGGGAGTTCAAAAGGAACAAAATAAAGATGAACTTTCGAAATTTTGTCTCCCTTTTCTTCAAACTTTTTTATTATTTCGGATACACTTTTCATTATTTTTTGATTTAAATCTTCTTGAAAAGATTTTAAATTATTCATTTCTTCATACTCTGGCCAGCTTGAATTAACAACCATTTTTTTATTTCCAAGTTTTTCCCAAAGTTCTTCGCAAGTATGCGGACAAATTGGACTAAGAATTTTTAAGAATTTTTCCAAAGTTTCACGACTTGACTTTTCTTCTTCGTAAATCAAATCAAAAAGTTCCCTAATTTCAATAGTCGCTTTTCTGTATTCTAAATTTTCATAATATTCCTTAACATTTTTTATTGTTTTATTCAGTTTCAATTTTAATTGTTCTGAGTCTTTTCCAGGTTTAAAATCTTTAAAGAAATTTACAATCTTTTTAATAAATCTAAAACTTCCTTGAATTCCACTTTCACTCCAATCAAAATCTTTGTCCTGCGAAGCAACAGAAATCAAAAAAAATCTCAACGAATCAACACCATATTTTTTAGAAGTTAAGACCGGGTCAACCGTGTTTCCTTTTGATTTACTCATTTTTTCTCCCCCTTCGGCGTGAACCATTCCTTGATGAAATAGTCTCTTTGCAGGTTCGTCAAAATTTAATAAACCAAGATCCCTCAAAAATTTAACATAAAACCTTGAATAAATTAAATGCATACAAGCGTGTTCAGCTCCCCCAATATAAGTGTCCACTGGATTCCAATATGCAACTTTCTTTTCATCAAAAATTTTCTTTTGGTTTTTTGGATCAGCATATCTTAAAAAATACCAAGAAGAATTTACAAAAGTGTCCATAGTGTCAGTTTCCCTCTTTCCTTTTCCACCACAATTAGGACAGTTCACATTAATCCACTTTTCATTTGTTAAAAGGGGATTTCCCTTCCCAAATTTAACTTCCTTGGGTAACTTTACTGGCAAATCTTTTTCTGGAACAGAAACAACCCCGCATTTTTCACAATAAATTATTGGAATAGGTGTCCCCCAATATCTTTGACGACTAATTCCCCAATCTTTAAGTCTAAAGTTAACTGTCTTTTTTCCAATTCCTTTCTTAGTTAAAAACTCTGTAATTTCATGTTTTGCTTTTTCATTAGTTAAGCCATTAAAAGTTCCAGAATTTTTCAAAGTTCCTTCTCCAACATAAGCTTCTACCAAATTTTTTTCATCCATTTCAAAATCAACGGGATCAATTACAACTTTTATTTTGATTCCATATTTTTTCGCAAATTCAAAATCCCGTTTGTCATGAGCTG
>CAZONG010000057.1:0-3457 GCA_964581315.1 Candidatus Woesearchaeota archaeon
TCGTTGTTTCTAACATTAACTTTAACAACCATTTCTTTACCTGCAACTACTTCAGATGAATCAAGGTTAACAGAAAGTGTCGGGTCTGTAATTTTACAATTTCCGGCAACTTTGAATAAAACATTTGTTATTGCTTCGTCATCTTCTTGATTTTGGAAAATATCTCCATTTTTATCGTGAACTTCAAATCTCAAGTTGTAAGTTTTTTCAGCTGCATCTTTTGGGATGTTAAATTGGAAGTTTACATCTTGTGAATTAAATCCACTTATGTCAGATAAACTAATTTGTTTCCCAATGTTTAATTCTTGGTTATAAACTTCAACATAAGAGTCTTTTTGTTTGTAATTTCCAATGTTGTAAACTGTTGCAGCAATATTTGCAGTTGAATCACAAGTAAGGGGTTTTTGTAAGATATCATTTTTTTCAACTTTATCTCCATTAATTTTAACATCATCAACAACCATAAAGTCATCTCTTGTTCTCACCGGAATTTGTCTACTATCAAATCCACAGGTGTCAGATCTATCAAGAGAACCAGCTTTATTGTCATCAATTTCACCCGAAGCTTTAACATAAAAAACAGCATCTTCACTTTCGAATCTTTTGAAATCTTGGTCTAATTTAAAAGAAATTGTAACTGTGTTGTCATCTCCTCTGTCTAAACTGAAATCACTAACATCCCCATCCATGATTTTATCTCCTGCAGTTGTATCTAATTCCCAACTAACTTTAATACTTCTTATGTTCCAACTTCCAGCATTTTTAACTTCAACTTGAACTTCATTGCTATCCAAAAGGTACCAATAATTATCTGTGTCTCCAAAACCCTTTATTACGTCAAAACTCATATCCCTAATTTGAAGGCTTCCAGGGTTTGAAACTCCGTCACAATAATCAGGACCTTGAAAGTTAATAGTTTTAGAAATGGAAGTAGAAACATTTCCTTGAACCGTCAGAGTTGTAGAATAACTCTTTCCAAGTTCAAATCCAAATCCAGAAGGAACGTTGTAATTAATTGTAACTTCACGAGTATTATTTGTTGTATCCAAATCAAAAGTACTCGGAGATTCTGTAAATGTAATTGATTGCGTTCCCTGAACTAAGTCTGAAACACTTAAATTAATAGACTCATTTTGGTCTGTAGTAATGTTAATTTTAAATGAGCCACTTGTATGGTTTAAAGTAGGAATAGCTGAAGTTGTTAAAGTAGCACTAGCAAATCCTGCTAAAACTACAAAAGCAAGTAAGAATCCGAACATCAAGCCAAATCTTTTTTCCATTTTACTATTCTGGAGTTACATCCCTTTATAAATATTTGTATTTTTCAGGATATGTTTTCTTTTATGAAAAATTTTCTCTTTAGAAAAAATTTATATATTCTTTTTTCTTGCTTTTTACGAGGGAAAAATGGTTTTAAAAGCTAAAGAAAATACAGTTGGGGCATGGGCCTTTTTTATTGGAGTTGTTTTGGCTGTTGCAATCGGAATTAGCACAAGTTCAATTTTACCTATTTCAAAATTAACTCAATATAGCTCTCCTATTTATGGAATACTAGTTCTCTTAGGTTTAATAATAGGGTTCAGCATAAACGTTTCAGAAAAAGACTCTCAAGCATTCCTTTTGACTGGTGCAGTATTAGTTTTAGTTAGTAAATTCGGAATGGAAAGTGTTACTGGTTCATTAATAGGAATTGGAGTAGGAGACACTGTCGCTTCAACTTTTTCAGCACTTCTAACTTTGTTTGTTCCAGCAACAATTGTTGTAGCAATAAAAACAGTTTTTTCTTTATCTAGAATTTAATTTTTTTCTAAGTCCTGTAACTTTTCTAAATTGAGTATGTTCCCGTCGGTTAAATCCATTCTTGGGCAAGCAGTGTTAACCCAGCAGTCAATTTGAAAATTTTCAAATTCGCTAACATTCAAGTCATTAGCAATAAACATGTAAGCTTTTTTCTTTCCTTCTTTTTTCAAATTTTTAACATAATCAAGTGCACTTTTGAGTCTTTGTTGCCCTGGTTTATTTGTCACCAAAACACCAATCTTTTCGGAATTCAAATATTTCAAATACATTCCTTTTTCTTTTTCTTCCATTTTTTTAACTTCTTTTTCAGTTATTTTTTCAATTGTTTTGTCTTCTAGTATATAAGTAGGCAATTTTGTTTCATAAGCAAGTGAAACTGAATGGAATTTTCCTTCACCCACTATTAATATAGCTTCAACTCCAGGTTTAAACTTAGGGTTAGAACAACCAAGAACTTGAACCTTTTGAATAACTTCTTTTTTAGTTAAAAATTCAGGAAGTTTTTTTGCAATATGAATAAATTGGTTAGAATAACAAACCGCAAGTTTCTTCTCAGAAATTTTTTCATTTACCAGTTTTGCAATTTCAGAATAATCTGGTTCATTTCTAACTCTTGCTCCAATAAAAATTGTTTTCATAAATTAATTAGAAAGAGGTGTTTTAAAAAGTTAATTAATAGTATTCATCAAAGTCGGCGTGTTCTAAAATTTTGCATGAATAAGATTTATACTTGTTTTCTTCAAATTCCGTTATCGCGTGATAAGCATTTGCTTTTTTAGTAAATCGCATTATTAACGTTCCACCAGAAAACAATTTTTCTCCTTTTATGTTTTGAACAGTTGTAGGAGCTTCCTCATAAATTCTTACACCTCCAAGGTCTTCACCAGGGTAACAATCCTTTACTTTCATAATAAGATCTCCTTTTTTCCCTTCTTCAAATTCTTTAACTAATTCAAGTTTAAATTTATCTGCCATAAAATAAATTTAATCAGATTCATTTATAAAAATTTATATCACAAAAAACAGTTTTAATCTTGGAGTTCTTTTCTAAAAACAAAATTAGTAATCTTCAAAACCTTTTTTTTCTTCTTTTGCTTTAGGCATGTGTTTTTCAACCTTTGCAAAAGATGGAGTCACAACAACAATGTTTTCACCAAAACCAGCAATTGTTCCTTCTAAAGCATCTGTAGTTTTCTTTATCTTTGAAATAGCCCTCTTTAACTCAATTGGGTCTTTTTTTCTAAGAGTTCTAATATCAATTACCGCAATTGTGTAACCTTCTCTTAAAGCGTTCAAAACATGAGTTGAATCTTCATAATCATTCAAGTTGAAAAGTTTAACAACAACTTTGTTTTCTTTCTTTTCTTGATTAACATCTATTTCTAAGTATTCGTCATCAACGAAATCATCTCTAGAACCAAACATTTTTTTGAAATTTTTGAATGCCATGATAAATTTAGATGTGGATTATTTATAAACATTTCGGGACTTTTTTGCAATGATTATTTTTAGAAAAATTTTTCTTTAAAAAATTTATTTTTTCTTTTGAGAGTCTTTAATTAATTCTTCTCTTATTTTTTTCACTTCAGAATTAATCTTTTCTTCTTGTTCTTCGAGTCTTTTAAGTCTAAGTTCAATTATTTTTTCTTTGTTTTTA
>CAZONG010000058.1:0-3273 GCA_964581315.1 Candidatus Woesearchaeota archaeon
CCATTTATGTTTAGATATAAATACAAAAAAGGGGAAATGGTTCAAGTAATAAAACCATATTCATCGATAAGATTGGCTTTATTAGTTTCTAATAGGAAAATCCAAACCCTTGAAGACAGTATTTGGCCTGAAAGATTTTATGAAGGGTATACCCTAGAATTAAAAAAAACCAAAAATGGTTTATACCTTCCAAATGAAGATGCATATATAGAATGGGATGAAAATATAAAACAAAAACACCTTTTTCCATTAGAAGATTATCAAAAAGATTCAAGGGATTTAACAAGATGCTTTGAGTTTATGAAACATTTAGAGCCAGAAATAAAAAATGTTCAACCCCCATTCGACCCACAAGTTGATTAAAAATCAAAACACTTATAAAAAGAATTCTTTAGTAAAATTATGAAAGAATTGATTTTATTTTGTAAGCCAGGGGAAATTTATCAAAATAAATTAGAAAAAAATATTTCAAAAGAATATCAAAAAATATTTGTTAAAGAATTTGATCACTTAATTACTTTTGACGAAGACTACTCTGAATTCCTTAAAACCCCTGATTACCAGTTTGTTATCGGGCACAAGGAAAAAAGAGATTTAGGAGTAAAAGTTTTTTTCAACCAACCTGTAAAAAAGATTGGAAGATTAAAAAGAGATTTTCTTTCCTCAAGTTACATATTCAATCCAAGATCCAAAAACAAAAAACTATTGCTTCCAGATTTAGAAATTGTTCAGTTATCTGGAAAAGCCTTAGTTAAAGAGGGTATTCAAAAGATAAAAAAATTTTATGAAAATAATGGTTGGGAAACTTATACTTTTGACGGAAAAATAAAAGAAAAAATGAGGGTAAAACCAACTTCAACAAGGTTTGATGAACCAATTAAAATTTTAAGTCCATACGAATTAAGAGAAATTGCAACAGAAAAATTAGGTTACAATCCAAGAAAATTGTGTTTCTAAAATTCTTTTCTCCACAAAACTTATATAGAGTTCTTTTTTTGAATTAACATGGAAGAAGATTGGGGCTGTTGCGGTGGAGAATGCGGTTGTGAAAACAACGAAAAAGAATTTTTAGCAATTAATCACAAAGCACCAGGTTTTACCGCTGACGCATTTCATGAAGAACAAGTCAAAAAACTTTCTTTAGCGGATTATAAAGGAAAATGGGTAATTTTATTCTTTTATCCTAAAGACTTCACATTTGTTTGCCCTACTGAACTTGGAGAAATGCAAGACCGTTACGCTAAATTCAAAGAACTTGGAGCAGAAATTTTAAGCATTTCAACTGATACTGCTGAAGTCCACAAAGCTTGGCACGACACAAGTGAAACAATTAAAAAAATTAAATTTCCTATGGTTGCTGACCCGAATCATGAAATCTCTTGGAAATACGAAGTTCTTATTCCTGAAGAAGGAATTGCTCTCAGAGGAACATTCTTAATTGACCCAGAAGGAATCCTTAAAGCATACGAAGTACATAATAACGACATCGGAAGAAACGCTGATGAAATAATTAGAAAACTTGAAGCCGCAAAGTTCGTTGAAGAACACGGTGGAGAAGTTTGCCCTGCAAACTGGAAACCCGGTCAGAAAACATTGAAACCTGGTTTGGATTTAGTTGGGAAGATTTAAGATTTCTTTAATTTTCTTAGCGTTAAATATTTTAGAAATTTCCTTATAAATCTGAACTAATAAAAGAATAATTGCCCAATAAGAAACAATAAAAAACCCAGCGGAAAAAAGATTATTCCAAAACAAAAAATTATTTTCAAATTGGATATTAAATGGTTCTGAAATATAATTAGATTTAGAATTTATAGAGAGATTACTTCCAAGAGTATTATATGAGTAATTTAATTTTATCCAAACAAGATTCTCGTAAGAATTTTCAAGATAAAAACAATCTCTTTCTTGTGAATATAAAATAATTTCTTTTTTGTTATTAAAATATACTTCCGCAGGTTTAAAACTAGTCCAATTCAGATATCTTGAACCATTAATGCTTACACAAAGTTTATTCAAGGGTAGATTTAATACCCCTCCAAAAATTGAAGCAAATCTCATTCTAGTCTCTAAAAGTCCTCCTTGATCTAAATTATATTTTATAATTCCAGCTTGATTACGAATAGTTCCATTCCCACTCCATCCCGAAGAAGAAAATTCTTGGTGGGCTAAAGGCGTTGGTGAAAAGATAATGAAAGCAAGAGAAAGGGGCAAGATTATGAGAAAAATTATTCTTAACAACAAAATTGTCTTTTCTTTCATAAATCCTCAATACTTCAAAACCTTATAAAATTTTATTTTCTAAAAGCAATACATCACAACCTTTTTATATGAACCCCTAATCATATGAACATGCCAAAAATTAAGTTAAATGAAAAAGTTGCAGAAGTTCCTGAAGGGGAAAACCCATATGAAACATTTGAAGAATTAGGAATGGACTTTAGTTGTCATAACGGAATATGCGGAACTTGTAAAATGAAAGTTAAGTCTGGAATGGAAAACTTAAACGAAAAAACTGAAGAAGAGGAAGAATTCCCCCTTGACGATGATGAACGTTTAGGCTGCCAATGCCACAAAATCAAAGGTGACATTGAAGTAGAATATGAAGAGTGGTAAATCTCTCGCTCATCTAAATCGCTAAACACAGATTTATCTTTCGCTCGCCTTTAACTGAATAAAATTATTATTCTCCCCTTAATCCCTTTGACACATAATTATTTTTTTAACGTAGAAACATGACGAAGTCTGTTTCGGAGTATATCAATAATTTCTCATATCAAAACCTTTTTATATGAATTCCCGTTCATATGTTCATGACTAAATCAACGCAAGAATTCCAAGAAATATACTCTAAAGCGAATGCCGAAGACCTAAAATTCAAGAGTCCAGAAGGCTTGACTGTTGAAGTTGTGAGGCAAATTTCTAAAGACAAAAATGAGCCAGAATGGATGTTAAATAAGCGTTTAGAAGCTTTGAAAATCTTTAATTCTAAACCAATTCCGACATGGGGACCAAACTTGAAAAACTTAGACTTAGAAAAAATCCACTATTACATGCGTCCAAATGCAAAAAACAATTCTCGAAATTGGGATGACGTTCCAACTGAAATCAGAGAAACTTTTGACAGACTCGGAATTCCTGAAGCCGAAAAAACCGCTCTTGGAGGAGTCGGAGCACAATATGAATCAGAAACAATTTATCACAATTTAAAAAAAAGTTTAGAAGAAAAAGGAGTAATTTTTACAGATTGCGACACCGCTTTAAAAGAAAACG
>CAZONG010000059.1:0-2944 GCA_964581315.1 Candidatus Woesearchaeota archaeon
GCCCTTTTCATCGTTGTCTATTTTTTAGAAAAAAGTAAACCCTTTTATTTAATTCTCAAAAGGAAACTTCATTGGAAAGGCTACGAATTTCCAAAGGGAGGCATTGAAAAATTTGAAACAAAAAGACAAGCCCTAAGAAGAGAATTAAAAGAGGAGACAGGTTTAAAAATTCTAAAAATAAAAAAACATAAATTTTCTGGAAAGTACTCTTATCCAGAACTTCTTAAGGACAGACCCGGGTTTGTGGGACAAACTTTTTCTCTTTATTCAGTTATGGTGGAAAAAGGAAAAGTTAAACTTGATAAAAGAGAGCATGATTTTTCAAAATGGTTAAAATACAAGGAGGCACACAAAATTTTAACACATAAAGACCAAAAAGAAGCCTTGAAAATAGTTGATGATTTCCTTAAGTCAAAACTTAAATAATCCTTTTTTCTTTATTTAATATGAAACCCCGTGAATTTACTCTTTCAACTGGAACTAAAATTTTTCTAGGAAAAGACGAAAACAGTAATGATGAACTTATGAAAAATTTTAAGGGAAAGGAAAACATCATTCTCCATACTGTGGCATCTGGAAGTCCATTTTGTGTTATTGAAAAAATTAATCCAAATAAAGAGGAAGTTTACGAAGCAGGAATTTATTGTGCAGCAAAAAGTCAAGACTGGCGAGACAACAAACGAAACGTGAAGATGCATGTTTTTAAGGGAACAGAATCCAAAAAACCCCTTTTTGCAAAGAAAGGTTCATGGAGAATCACCGGAACTCCAAAAGAAATCATTATAAAAAAGAAAGATGTTTTGAATTTAGAGAGGAAAACAAACAAAAATGGCAATAAGTGAAATGCAACTCGGAAAAAACGGAATTAGTGAAAATTTTATTCTGACCTTGAAAACCCATTTTCAAAAAGTGAGAACTCTTAAAATTTCGGTTTTAAAATCAGCAAGAGAAAACAAGGAAGACGTGAAAAAATTAGCGGACGAACTTTTAGAAAAGTTGGGACCCTTTTTTACAGCAAAAGTAATCGGTTTTAAAATTGTTTTAAAGAAGTGGAGAAAAGCAAGAGAAGAAACCAAATAATTTATAAACCAAGATTTCTCACTAATTTCAAGCAAATGGCTAAGTTCCAATCTATTTCCGCAAGGAAAGCTTAAAATAAAAAATGACAAGCGTATTTGAAATTGATGCTCAAGAATATAATTTAAAATTAGCTGAAGCTCTTAAAAAAGTTCCAGAGTTCAAGCAACCAGAATGGTCAAAATTCGTAAAATCAGGTCCAAGTAAAGAAAGACCAATTGACGACGTTGACTTTTGGCATAAAAGGGCTGCAAGTGTTTTAAGACAAGTTTACAAAATGAAAATTGTTGGGGTAAGTAGACTAAGAACAAAATATGGTTCTAAAAAAAACAGAGGGATGAGGCCTGAAGCTTATCAAAAAGCTGGGGGAAAAATAATTAGAACAATTCTTCAACAATCTGATAAAGCAGGTTTCACTGAAATTGCTAAAGATATTAAAGACGTTCGAAGTAAAAAACCAGGAAGACAGTTAACAAAAAAGGGAAAAGATTTCTTGGAGGCAATAAAATGAATTTAAGAGTTACAGGTAATGAAAAATATATGAAAAGTGTTTTTAATGAATTAAAAAATGAACCAATTGTTACGGATTCTTATCTTGGAAACTCAGTTATAAGTTTATATGTAAAGGGTGCGGGCCTCGCTTATACCCCCGGAACACATTTGGTTTCAACAATTTTAGGCAAAAAAAGTAAATTAATAAAAAAGTTTAATGAATTAACTAAAGAGAAAAAAATAACGCTAGAGGAAATAAATTAAAATGGGAATTAAATATAAAGGAAAAAAAGAGAAACTCACAAAGAAGGGAAGACAAACTAAGTGGGCTCCTGTTTGGGCAGTTTTAAAAAAATTTGGACCAGGAAAAAGAATTCATCCATCCGTTATGACTCATCAAAAAAGGTCATGGAGAAGAACAAAGTTACACATTAAACCAGGAATAAGAAGAAAGAGTCACTTCGGTTAAAATTAAAATAAAATGGCAGAAAAAAAATCTGAAAAAAAGAAAGAAACAATTGAAAGAGAATATGTAATTCCTTTAAGAGATAAATGTAGAAATGTTGCAAGATACAAAAAAACTCCAAAGGCAGTTAAAACAGTAAAAGAATTTTTAGTTAAGCACATGAAAGTAAGGGATGGAGATTTAAACAAAATTAGAATTGACACATACTTGAACGAATTACTCTGGGCGAGAGGAATAAAAAAACCTCTTCACAAAGTTAAAGTTAAAGCAGTTAAAGAAGGAGAAATTGTAAGGGTTTATGCAGTTGATTTATCAGATAAACTCAAATTCAAAAAAGCAAGAGAAGAAAAGGGAGAAGTAGCTGCAAAAGCACAAGCTGAAAAACAAAAAACTTTGATGGAAAAAGCAAAAGAAAGTTTACAAGGTAAAAAAGAAGACGATTCTTCTGAAAAATCTGAAGAAGAAAAGAAAGATGAAAAAGAAAAAGAAGCAGCTTCAAAACTTGCTCAAGAACAAATCGATAAAGAAAAAGCAAAAGAAATGAAACACACCGCAAAACCTAAATCTTCTAAGGACAAAAAGAATGCTCAAGTGGGTTATAACCAAAGTTCAAGAGGACATTAATGACAGAATTTAATGAGGTGAAGGAACCGTTAAGAGATTGTCTTGAAAAAATTGTTGAGAAAAAGCAAATTTTTAAGGAAAATTTTCCAGATGGTTTAACGGCATGGAATTTTGTTAGACTAATTAAAAGTTATTCTTTTGAAGAAAACCGGGATTTTTTTGGAGTTTCAAATGAAGATGGAGTAAAAATAAGAAATTATTTAATAGAATCTTCTGCGGGAAAAAACGGAAAGACACCATTTGATTACATCAAAAAATTTCATGAGAATTTTCCAAGTCTTCTTG
>CAZONG010000060.1:0-2788 GCA_964581315.1 Candidatus Woesearchaeota archaeon
TGTTTCTTTTGCAATTTTATATGCATGACTAAACTCTGCTTGAGCTTGTCTTGAAGCTTCTTGTAAATATTCTCCTGCAAAGTGCATTTTTTTAATCACATTTGCTATTTCAGGACTTTGTTGGGTTAATTCTCCGTTAATAATGCTTGCTTGAAGTTTTGGATCAACGTCCTTTATTATTCTCTCTGCGTTTTCCCTTTGGAATTCTATCTTAGACATAGCATCATCCCATTTTGTTGAATTGTGAATTTCTAATTGTTTTTCTGGAGAATAATTTTTTTCAAAATTATAACTTAAAACTTCTTTCGTGTTTTTATCTATTTTTGGTTGTGCATAATATTTTGTATCTTCTTTTATTGGGACCAACTGTCCTGAATTCCTATCCACAGCCACGAGCATCTCAGTCACCTTCTCTCTTTTTCCAGTCTTGGGATTTAATGCATATTTCCAATTTGAACCTGCAGCATTTGAACCATGAATTGTAATTGGCATGTTTCCTTTGTCGTCAATTTCAATTGCTTTGTCAATTACATCTTCAAGTTGCCTCTCGACGGCAATTCTGTTAGATTCATCATAACCTTGTTGGCCAAAACCAGAAGGGTCAGTTCCTTGAATTGGAGCATGAAAAGTTAATTCTGCTCCTGCAAGTTTTGCTTTTCTTCTCATTTCAGCGAAGTGCTGTTTTGGAATTGTTTCAAAAGTTTGAGGAGAAAGGTTTCCAATTTCCATTACAGAAATTCCTTGGTTTAAAGCAGTACTTAAAGCACCGAGTTGATTTGCCGTTCTTGGGTCTGTTGTTAATCCTAACTGGCTTGCGGGAATCAATGCATTTTTTCCTAAAAAGGGACTGTCTTCAGATTTTAAGTATGAACCTTCATCTGAACGAAAAATTTTATTTGGTCCAGGTTCATAAATATTTTCAATTGTATAATCAGTTTTCGCCATCTTTTTTAAAAGTTCACCTCAGTAAAATTAAGAAAATGATGTTTATTAAATTATTTGTTGAATGGAAACTGTTTTATATTAAATTAATTAATAATTTTATGGGAAAAATAATTTATGCAGCAACTCCTTTTAGAATGGAAAACCAAAGAGATAAAATTTGTGACTTCATCGAAGAAAAAGGTAACTTTCCATTGCATCCTTTACTTGCATTACCATATAAAAGATATAATTATGAAAGACACCCAAAAGAGCAGATTTACAAAGTTTGTTTTGGATTAATAGATATAAGTGATGAAGTTTGGATCTTTGGTTTGGGGGGAGGTTCTCTTAAAGAATGGGCTTATGCAAAAGAAAAAAATAAAGAGACTCTTTCTTTGGTTAAACAATTTGATCCTTCCTGGAAAATTTGGAAAAATAAAGAAAAATATAAAACCAAATATCATGAACTTGTTGAAGAAGTTTTAAGTCGAAGTACCTAACTTTTTATTTTACTTAAATAATCTTTTTTCATTGTGTCTTCTGGCCTAACAACACCCAATTCGTTTTTATCTTGGCCAACTGCATGTCCAACACGTCCAATGTGCTTGTAAAGACTTTTTTGTTCTTCTAAAACTCTTTCTGCTGTGGACATTTCAGGTTTTGAAAAATGGGTGTCTACTGGAACTTGCTTATACATCGTTTGATTTTCTTCTTCATTTTTTGGAATATATTCAATTTTACTCTCTTCTACCCTTTCTTCTTTTTTTCTTTGTGAAAAATTTTGTTCTAAAGTATCTGGTTGAAATTCAAGCATTTTTTCTAAAGAAACATCTTTTTTTTGATTTGCTAAAAAGTGATTTACTCTTTGGTTAAAATTATCTTCTTCTTCGAAAAAGTCATCCATTCTTTCTGAAGCTTCTTCTAAAACTTCTTCATCTTCACTTTCTTCATAAGACTCATGGTCTTCAAACCAATCTATAGAAACGTCATCCTTTTTACCTTTTGATTCAGGCAGAGCTTTTTTTTCTTTTTTTGTCATAATGAATTTAAGAAAGAAAGATATTTAATTTTAACTAAGGAGCCGAAACCATTCCGTGGGCTTTCTTGTAGGTCTCAAAAAGAACTTTTGTTGCATTAGTTGCTTTTTCTTCTATTGCTGGCATAAAATATTCTTCTTCGTACCACTTCAAATTCCTTGAAAATTTGAAGGGGGCTTTTTTCTTTTTTTCTTTTCCTTTTCCTTTCTCTCTTTCCTTTCTATCATAAATTCCAAAAAGGGCAATGAAGGGATTTGTTCCCATTTTTCTTTTTGGTTCTTCTTTTTCCTCTTTTTCTTCTCCTAAATAATCCTCTATGTCTTTCTTTAAAGCCCCCAAACTTTCAGTTGTTGCGCCTTCGATAAGCCCCAAAGCATCATTAAGGTCAGACTTTTCTAATTCTTCATTTATTTGTTTTATTTCCGTTTCGGTTAAAGCATAAGCTCTAAAAACAACTTCGGCCCTTCCTCCAACAACATAACCCTGCTGACTCTTTGAAGGAATTCCCCTAAAATTAAAATCCACTAAAACGCATGAAAAATATTTTTCATCCAAAGAATTTAAAAATTTTTCTTGCGCGAAAAAAGGAGGAAAGTTTCCCGATTTAGCCTCGTCTTTTACTTTAAGTTCTTGCTTTCCAAACAAGGTTAATTCTAAAAGAAGTGTATTAAACATTTTAACAAGAGCGGGATTTCTTGAACTTCCAGACATTTCTAATTCTTGAGCGGCTTTCAAATAAGGTTTTGCCCACCGAGAATAAATTTTAAGTGAATTTATTTGACTTTTCAAATAAGTTTTTTCAATGTCAAAACGTTTTTGCAATTCAG
>CAZONG010000061.1:0-2783 GCA_964581315.1 Candidatus Woesearchaeota archaeon
CATGAGAATTTTCCAAGTATCCTTGACAAAGAAAATCCAAAATATCTTAATTTTGTAAATGAAATAAGAAAATCAAGAAATATGGAACCTCTATTTGAAAAATAATCCTATTTCAAAATTTTTCCCGTTTCTAAATACCAAAGATATAAATCAAGTTCTCCAAGGTGAAGCCCAGTTTTATTTGAAATTTCTCTTAAAACATTTTCAATTTCTAAATATTTTTTTGGAGTTAAACTTTTGTTTTTTGGTTTTTCAATTAAACCGTTTTTAGCAAGTAAATCAATTATATGAAAATCAATTATCGCAAGATTTTTGTAACCAATGTTTCTCAAGAAGTGGCTAGCTTCTTTCATTCCAATTCCTTTTATATTTTTTACAACCCATTCCCTTAAAACAAGGTCATCCTGAATTTCCATTAAAATTTTTATCAGTTCATCTTTTTTTTCACGTGCTGTAACAACATATTTTGCACGTGCATTTGGAAATCGGTGTCCAAGCTCTGCCAATTTTTTAGCTAAATCTCCTTCGGCGAGATTAAGAAATCCATTACCAACAGCCTTTTGAATTTTTATTCCGCCGTGAGCTGAAAAGTTTGCAGTCATCAAACAAAAACAAAGCTCATTAAAAACAGAATTTTCTCCAGATGAACCTGTTTTCTCAAATTCTCTATTTCGCGAATCGATAATTTCTTTAACGGAAGAATTTTTTAATTCTTCAATTTTTTTTAAAAGTTCTTTCATTTTATTTTTTTCAATTTTTCCAAAACTTGTCTAGCATGTCCAGGAGCCTTAACACTTTTCCAAGAGTAAGCAATTTCACCAGTTGGACTAATTAAAAAGGTGGAACGGATTATTCCTTCATATTCTTTCCCATAAAGTTTTTTCTTTCCGTAGGCTCCAAAATTTTTAGCAACTCTTTTGTCCGGGTCAGAAAGTAAATTCAATTTTAATTTTTCTTTATCATAAAATTTACAGTGACTTGTCATCGAGTCTGGACTTATTCCAACAATTTCACAATTTAATTTTTTAAATTCAGGAAGTAATTTTGTAAATTCATGTGCTTCAATTGTGCAACCAGGAGTCATATCCCTCGGATAAAAATAGACAACTAACCACTTTCCTTTAAAGTCTTCAATGGAAACGGTTTTTCCATCTTTGTTTTTTAATTTAAATTCGGGTCTCATTCTATTTCTTTAATTTCATCAAGTATTTTATCCTTTTCGGTTCTCGAAGTGTAGGTTTTACCAAATCGAACCAAGGTCGGATTTACTTCACTCCATTTTTCATTTGGAAAAATTTCTTTCAAAGTTCTTTCAATTTTTTCTGCATTTGTTGTGTCAACCCAACCCAAATAATTTGAAATATAAGTTACGTGTGTGTCAACTCCTATTGCGTCGCCCCCATATTCAGATAAAAACACATTTGCAGTTTTTCGTCCAACTCCTGGAAGTTCGGTCATCTTTTCTATTGAATTGGGAACTTTTCCATTAAAATCTTGAACTAATTTTTTTGCGCAAGCGATTATATTTTTTGATTTGTTTTGAAAAAAATTAACAGGCTTAATTATCTCTTCAATTTCACTTATTGTAGCTTTTGAAAGTTCTTGGGGTGTTGGAAATTTTTGAAATAATTTTTCGCAAACCAAAATTGTTGTTTCGTCTCGAGTTCTAGCGGAAAGTGCAATTGAAATTAGGGTTTGAAAAGGAGTCGGCCACTTTTCAGCGGCTAAACGCATTTTCTTTACATCCTTCTTCATTTCTTCAAGTTGCTTAATTGCTTTATTTCGCGAGAACATATCTTTTTAATGTAAAAAGTCTATAAAAAATTATGCTTGAAAATCTAACAAAAGAATTAGAGAAACTCTATTCAAAAGAAAGAGCACAAAATTCTAAAAGGTTTTTCAAGACTGGAAAGGGCGAATATGGTGAAGGAGACGTTTTTCTTGGTCTCTCAGTTCCCGAACAAAGAGTTTTAGCTAAAAAGTATAAGGAACTTTCACTTTCACAAATTCAAAAATTGTTAGATTCTAAAATTCATGAATATCGACTTGTCGGAGGATTAGTTTTAGTCCACAAATTCAGCAAAAATCCAGAAGAAATTTTCAATTTTTATATAAAAAACGCAAAACGTTTTAACAATTGGGATTTAGCTGACTTGACTGCTCCAAAAATTCTCGGAAATTTCCTGAAAGATAAAAATAAAAATATTCTTTACACTTTTGCAAAATCCAAAAATTTATGGGAAAAAAGAATTTCAATTGTTTCAACTTACGCCTTCATTAAAGAGGGAAATTTTTCGGACACTCTCAAAATTTCAGAGCTTCTCCTAAAAGACAATCACGATTTAATTCACAAAGCAGTTGGTTGGATGCTCCGAGAAGTTGGAAAAAAAGATATCGAAGTATTGAAAGATTTCTTAAAAACAAATTACAAAAAGTTACCAAGAACAACTTTACGTTATTCAATTGAAAGATTTCCGGAGAATGTTAGAAAAAAGTTTTTGAAAGGAGAATTTAAATGAAACCGAACATCCAAAAAATAAAAGAAAGTAAATCTACTCTTGAACTTTTAGAGTTTTCAATAATTAATATTGATAAGTCAGTCGGACCAACTTCTTTTAATGTTTCAGATTTTGTTCACAAAACATTGGGGTTAAGGAAAACTTCTCACTTTGGAACCTTGGACCCAAAAGTCACAGGAGTTTTGCCAGTAGCCTTGAACAGGGCATGTAAATTAACAGGATATTTTTTAGGCGAAGACAAAACTTACGTTGGAATTGCAAGAT
>CAZONG010000062.1:0-2741 GCA_964581315.1 Candidatus Woesearchaeota archaeon
ACTTACTGAAAATGAAAGAAGGATTAATAAAAATCCAAATGTTAATAGATAAAATCCAAAAAGTTTTTTTCTCATTTCTCTTCTTGTTAAAAAAACTATAAATAATTAACTACACACAAGAAACACAACAATTTTTATAAACAAAGTTGGTTACAATATTTAATGGTACAAGAATATGCTAGAAGAGATGATGAACCTTATCTTTCTGAAGTAAAAGAAGTGGATCGTGAACTTGCTGAAATTTTGAAAAAACAGTCTACTCGAATCAAGGTTGTTGGAATTGGTGGAGGTGGAGGAAATTCACTGAATCGTATGAGAGAAATTGGAATTAAGGGTGGAGAATTAATTGCAATGAATACTGACGCTCAAGATTTGCTTTATACAAATTCTGACCAAAAAGTTCTTTTAGGTAAAGAATTAACTCAAGGACTCGGAGCAGGAAGTAATCCCAAAATTGGTGAAGAAGCTGCTAAAGAATCTGAAAGTGAAATTAAGAAAAAACTTGGCGGAAGCGATATGATTTTTATTACATGTGGAATGGGTGGTGGAACTGGTACTGGTGCGGCCCCTGTTGTTTCTTCAATTGCTAAAAAACTTGGAGCCTTAACTATTGGGGTTGTTACAATGCCTTTCACAATTGAAGGCGCAAAAAGAGTTGAAAATGCAGTTTACGGTTTAGAAAGGATGGAAGCCTTAACCGACACATTAATTGTGATTCCTAATGACAAACTTTTGGAACTTGCACCCGACCTTCCACTTCACACTGCTTTTAAAATTGCTGATGAAATTTTAACTAACGCTGTAAAAGGAGTTACTGAATTAGTAACAACTTCTGGACTTGTTAACCTTGACTTTGCTGACATCAAAGCGGTAATGGTTGAAGGAGGAGTTTCTTTAATTGGGATGGGAGAAAGCGACACTGAAAGACGTGCACTTGACGCTGTGACTAAAGCAATTCAAAATCCTTTACTTGACGTTGACATTTCTGGAGCAAAAGGAGCACTTGTAAACATTATTGGTGGACCGGATATGAGTCTTGACGAATGTAAGGAAATAATCTCTACAGTTGGAGAAAAACTTAGCCCAGAAGCGAAAATGATTTGGGGAGCAAAAATTTCTCCAGACATGGATAAATCAATTAGAGTTTTATTAATAATTACGGGTGTAAAAAGTTCCCAAGTTCTTGGACACGGTGAAGACTTTGATTCCTTGAGACACAGAGAAATTGAAGAAGAACTTGGAATTGAATTCTTGGAATAAAACATAAATAAGTTTTAAAAACTCCAATTTATTCTTCTCTTTATGGAAAACCTTAAAACATTTTATCATAAATGCGTGAGAGTTTGGAAAACTCTTAAGAAACCCTCAAGAAAAGAATTTGAAATGACTTCAAAAATTTCTGCAATTGGGATTTTAGTTCTTGGACTTATCGGATTTGTTATTTCTATAATAATGGGATACTTGTAAACCAATAAAAATGAAAGAAAAAATTATTTACAAAATAACTAACCCTGAATATCGATTTAGTTCGAATGGTCTTAACTTTGAAGGATATTTAATAGTTTCCGAAAAAGAAGGAAAAGCAGTAATAAATCATTTTGGAGAACACGTTATGCCCCATGAAGACGCGATAAAGTGGTATAAAGAAAAAAAACTTTCTCCCTTGAAAGTTTATGTTGAAGGGGATATTATCAAATTAATTCAAATAAAAGATGATTTTAATCGAAAACCAATTGGAAAAGTTCTTAAAAATTTAGAAAGTGAATTATTGGGTGCCCAAAACCAATAAAAACTTTTATAAACCAAGTATTTTAATTATATTTACTACTTCTATAAGTTTAGGGGTAGTTGGAACCAAAAATGATATTTATTATTAAAGTACAAACAAACAAAGAAGAGTCTGCCGTCGATATGATTGCGGAGAGATCTCAAAAAAAAGAACTTCTAGTTTATTCTGTCCTAAGGCCACATGGTTTAAGAGGTTACATAATTTTGGAATCTGAAGACAGAGAATCAGCTGAAGAAGCAGTTTACAATTTGCCTTACATAAAAGGGATTGTTGGAAGAACTATTGCTTATGACGAAATTAAAAATATGCTTGAAACAAATGCTGCAACCGTTTCAATCGAGGACGGAGACATTGTAGAAATTATTGGTTCAACTCTTAAAGGAGAAAAAGCAAAAGTTTTAAGAATAGATAAACAAAAAGAAGAAGTGGTAGTAAGTTTACTTGGAGCTGTTGTTCCGCTACCTGTTACAATTAAAATGGATAACGTTAAAGTTATAAGAAGAGAAAGCGAGGGAGAAGAATGAACATAAAACTTTTAGTTGAGGGGGCAAGTATGAAACCAGGACCAGCTCTTAGTCAGAAGCTTGGGCCAGCTGGAATTCCAATTAACAAAGTTATTGAAAAAGTTAACAAGGAAACAGCGTCGTTTAAAGGGATGCAAGTTCCTGTTGAAATTGAAGTTGATTTGAAAACTAAAAATTTTGAAGTACAAGTTTTTTCTCCACCTGTTTCAGGATTACTAAAAAAAGAAGCTGGAATTCCTAAAGGTTCAGGATTACAGAAAAAATCTAAAGTTGGAAATTTATCAATTGAACAAATTGTGAGCGTTGCAAAACAAAAACAGGGAAACCTTCTTTGTAAAGACTTAAAGACATCAGTTAAAACTGTTGTTGGAAGTTGTGTAAGTTTAGGTCTTCTTGTTGAAAATATGAATCCTGTTGAAGTTGAAAAA
>CAZONG010000063.1:0-2649 GCA_964581315.1 Candidatus Woesearchaeota archaeon
TATTCTTAATATTAAAATGCCAGCGGGAATGGGAGCAGTAGGTGTCGGTCTAGGAAAAGGGATGGGCCACTTTGGAGACGTTCTAGCAGGAAGTTTTGGAACCGAAGTCATATACTCCTTCATAATTATTCTTTGTAGCTTAATGATTTACTTTGGGACTAAAGAACTCTACGAATTAAGTTCATACAAAGGACTAAAATATTTTAGAAATGCTTTCCTATTTTTCGCAATAGCATATTTTTTTAGGTCAATTATAAAATTTTTACTCAGTTTTTTCGATGTAAAAGGAATAATTGATTTTCCCCAAAGAGTTTTTGGAATTATGACTGGGCCAATCGCACTTTTCATTTTTATGTACTTTAGTTCAATGGCAATTTTTTATTTGTTATATAGTGCAAGTTGGAAAAACTTCAAAGAAAAGAAATACACAATTTACATTTTTCACTTCTTTGCATTTGTAATTGCTTTACTTTCAATTATATTTAGAGATCCACTAATTTATCTTGGATTAAATTTAATCCTTTTAGGACTAACATTTTACACAATTTATCTTGCAAAAGAAAAGAAAGGAAAACACCCCTTTTACAAAGTATACCTTCTACTTACTTTGTTCTGGATTTTAAACATTCTAGACATCTTAATTCCAGGTGTTTTCTCAAATGCACAAATTTTAATTTATCTTGCATCGGCTGGAGTTTTCTTTACAATTCTTTACAAAGTTCTAAAAAAGGCAGGTTCAAAATAAAATGTCAAAAAGAGGAAGATTAGAAATTACACACGACATCTTACTTATTATTCAAAAAAATAAAAACCACATAAAACCAACTCCTCTTTTAAGAAAATCAAACACCTCTGCAGGACGTTTTAAAGAATATCTAAACGAACTTTTAGAAAAAGGCTTTGTAAAAAAATCCCTTGAAAGAGGAAAAGTTTTCATAACCTTAACCGAAAAAGGTTTTAGGTTCCTTGAAAAATATTCGACAATTCTTAACTTTATTGACGAATTTGGAATATAAAAAAATAAAAATAAAAAAATAAAAAATTTATTCTATTTTGAAAACAACGCTAACACTTGCAGTGATATCTTGGTTTCCTGGTTGTATACTTGTTTCAGCTTGTTTTAAAGTCGCTGAATCAGCTACAGCACCATATGCATACCAAGGGTGATATCCCCAGTCATTTACTGTTACAGAGACAAGTTTTCCAACTTTCTTATTAAGTCCTTCAGCAATTGCTTGGGCCTTTATCTGTGCATCTTGAGATGCTTCTTTCATAGCTTCTGCCTTGTATTTATTTTGAAGTTCTTGAGAAAGTTCAAAGTTTATACTGCTAACAGTTGCACCATCTCCTAAAACAATTCCTACAACTCTTGAAGCTTTTGTTGGATCAGTCGCATTAATTTCTACTGAAAGTGTATGAACTGCTTTGTATCCATTGTCTTTTCTAACTCCATTGTTGTAAGTGTAATCTTGATAGATGTTAAAACTCTCAGTTACAATTTCATTTTTTGTAAAACCTTCTTTTGTAACGAGGTCATTTATAACATTGTTCAAAATTACTGAATTTTTGTCGTTAGCTTCCGCGCTGGTTGTTCCATTGTTTTCAATACTTATGTAAACTTTAATTAAGTCTGGCATTGCTTTTACTGTCGCTGTTCCCTGAACATTAACTGTGTTTTGAGTTGCACTTCCGGATGGACCAAAAGTCACCAAAAACCCAATTGCAACAAGTAAAATTACTCCGGCTATAATTGAAGTTATAATTATTGAATTATTTCTTTCCATGTTTTTCATATTTTTTTCCTCCTTTTTACTTTTATTTTATTGAATGAAAAAACTAAGATACATGAAATCAAATAAAAGAAAACAAGATTAACTAAAAAATTAATTAAACTAAATCCAAAAACCCCTGCATCTCCAGAATACATAGTTCCCAAAAAAAGAGGATAACCTAATCCTTGAGCCTCTGTCTGACCACAAACAATCCCATTAACCCCCTTAGAACAAACTTGAGTTGTTTTTGGAACAAAAAATGTTAATAAAATTAAAACAAGAGTAATAATTACTTTTGTCGTAGTTAATTTAAAAAAATCTTTTGGGTCCATTTTTACAATTTCCTCCAATTTACAATTGAAAAAATCAAAAGTGCTACTATTCCTCCAACTAAAAACCAAAGCCAAAGAGGAGGAAAAGCAACTGAAACTGAACTTCCCGCACTTCCTGCAAGAGTTGGTGCTGAGGATGCAAATGCTTCATTTGTTTTCAAAACAGTATCCTGAACACCACTTGAAACACTTGATAAATTTATCTTTTCATAAACATAAATTGCAAAACTTCCAGCAAGAGTGATTAAAAACCCTGGAACAATTGATTTAATTTTTTCAGTACTTGAATTCTTTGGTGAAATTAAAATAGACTTGTTACTAAGTTCATACATCAAAATCTTTTTCCCTTTTTTACTCCAAAAAAAGTTTTTATGCTTTTGGACAAAACCACTTTTTAACAATTTTTTCAAATTATATTCAACTGTATTAATTGGAATTTTCAATCCGTCTGCTAAGTCTTTCTCACTCGCTTCGTTTTTTTCAGCCAAATACTCAATCATTTTTTTACAAGTCTTGTTTCCCAAAACATCTGCGAGGCTTTTCAT
>CAZONG010000064.1:0-2331 GCA_964581315.1 Candidatus Woesearchaeota archaeon
ATTTTCCTTTTAAAATTTCAAATTTAATTTATTTTTCAAATGCAAAAACTAAATATTGTTTTATAAATTTTCAGAAAAACACAGAAACAGAATTAAAAAACACAAACCAAGATAATTTTGAATTTAATACTTGCTCAAGCGATTCAATAAAAATTTGCTACGGAAATGTTGGAAATACAGTTTGTGACGTAAAAGTAGACCCAAACCAGAATTCAGTTACAAAAGAAGGAAAAACAGTTTATTTTGAAGGAGACGCTTTGATGTACGCCGCAATTTTTTCAGACCAAACAACTTATGAATGTGAAGTTCAAAGATTAATAAAAAGAGCAACGGAACTTAAAGATATTTACATTTCAAAATCTGGTAGTCTTGCTGCAAGAGGCTGCTCTTCTTCAGTAGATTTTTCTGGTTTCAGTGCTGACCTCTCAAATTACAAGAATTCAGAAGACCTTTACACTTTTTCAAAAGATATTTCAGACATGAATCGTTATAACATTTATTCGGAGTGTAGACTGTGGTAAAAAAAACTAAACGGGGGCAAGTGAAAGTTCAGCAGATGGCTTTTATGATTTTGGGTTTAACCCTTTTCTTTGTTTTAGTCGGACTTTTCGCGGTGTCTTTTTTGTTTTCTGGCTTGAAACAATCAAAGGCAGCTTTAGATGAACAACAAGCAACACTTTTAGTTCAAAAACTTGCAAACTCTCCAGAGTTTTCCTGTGAAGGAGCTTTTGGAACAGAAAAAGTAAACTGCGTTGATTTAGACAAGGTTTGGGCTCTGAAAAACAAAATAAGTGATTACAATGGGTTCTGGGACGCGAAAGGAATAGAAATCTTGAAACTTTATCCAAATTCAACAGCCGAATGCACACAAAGTAACTTTCCAAACTGTTCACATTTAACTGTTCTTGATTCAGGAGTTCTTGGGGTAGACAAGTCAACTTTTGTTTCGCTTTGCAGAAAAGAGTCTAACGGATACAGTTTTTACAACAAATGCGAAATAGGTAAATTGGTTGTGAGGTTTTTACAATGATTTCTAAAAAAGCACAGTCTGAAATGGCTGGTTTTGGAATTATAATTATAATTATTTCAGTTTTAATTATAGTTTTCATTTCAGTTTCTTTAAACAGTGGTTCAAGGAGCGAGGTTCAGGATTATCAGTCAGAAGCTTTTGTCCAGGCTTATTTACAGTTCACAACTCAATGTCAAAAGAATTCAGTTTATCAAACAACCTTAGAATTAATTAAATTGTGTTCCTCCAATTCAACGTGTGATGACAACCAAAACGCATGTAAAGTTTTAAATGAAACTTCAAATGGAATTTTAGAAAGTTCTTGGCAAGTTGGAAATGACTTTCCCGTGAAAGGATATGACTTGGGAGTAATTTATCAAGGAAAAGAATTAGTTAAACTTTTCAAGGGAAATAAAACTTCAGACAGTCGTGGTTCTAGGCAAACTTTTTCAGAAAGTTTAGAAGTTGACTTTACGGGTTACTATTAAATCAAGGGTTACTATTAAAAAGGCCAAAGAAATGGAAAAATTTATATACTCTTTTATATAAATGTATATATGAAAACTCAAGATAAAAAGATTATTCACTTCCCAAATTTAAGTACAGTTTTGGTTGTTGAAAAAGTGTTAAGAGAAGCGCCTTTAGTAATTAACAGGGAAGAATTAAAGAGAAGGCTTCCAGTTAAAATTATGCATCAAACTTTAAACCTGATTTTAAAATATCTGGAAGAAAGAGGTTTAATTTTGGATTCAAGAAAAGGAATTCTTTGGATATATAATGAAAATCCAGATTTAAAAAAAGAAATTTCAAAGGGAAAAGAATTATGATTGAAAGGGAAGTTAGAGTTATTCTTTCAGAAGAAGCAAATAAAGAATTTGAATTTTTAAATAAAATTGTGGGCAAAGAAAGATTAAAGGGAGTAGATTCTTCTTTTCATCAAACTTTACTAAGGTCAATTCAAAGAGCAGTAGAGCTCCTAAAGCAAAACCCTTTTTCTGGAGATCAAATTCATAAAAAGCAAATTCCAAAAAAGTATCTAAAAAAGTATAAATCAGAAAATTTGTGGAGATTTGAACTTTCAAACAGATGGAGATTAATTTATACTGTCGTCGGAAATAGGTTAGAAATAATCAATTTTGTCTTAGACATTTTTGATCATAAGAAGTATAATAAAGTTTTTGGTTATAAATAATTCTAAATCTTTAAATGAATAATTACTTCATCAACGACAATTTTAGGTCTAAGTCTGTCTCTTCCTTTGGTTTTTTCTTTTTTTAATTCAATAAAACCAAATCTTTCAAGAAGTTTTATATCTTCATAGA
>CAZONG010000065.1:0-2329 GCA_964581315.1 Candidatus Woesearchaeota archaeon
CTATTACAGTCTTGAAAAAATTGTTTATCTTCCAAACACTTCAAATAAGAAATTTATGTTCCCAATTCTACTTAAAAATTCTTTGTCTGCAGACGTTGAATTTCTAAATAAAAATCCTCAATATAACTTGAAAGTTCAAGGGTAAGCTTTTTAAACTAATTTCATTAAGAATAATTGTAAACAAATGGGATTAAAAAGCGCATTTAAAAAATTGAAGGATAGGAAGAAATTCCGATGGAAAGACAGAGGGTACAAGGCTCACACTTTAGACCTTTATGCTAAGTCAGACCCACTCGGAGGAGCAAACCAAGCAAAAGGAATTGTTCTTTCTAAATTTCAAAAAGAAGCAAGACAGCCAAACTCAGCGATGAGAAAATGTTGCAGAGTTCAGTTAACTAAAAATGGTAAAGTTGTTGGAGCTTTTATTCCAGGAAATTTGGCTCAGAAGTTTATTGATGAGCACGACGAAGTTATGATTGAAAGAATTGGTGGAAAACAGGGACGTGCAAAAGGAGACATTGCAGGAATTCGTTATAAAGTAATTAAAGTAAATGATCAACCACTTCACAGATTGTGGATGGGTAAGATACAGAAGGGTAGAAGATAAAATGACAGAAGAAACACAAGAAACAAAAGTTGAAACTAAACAAGAAAACAAAATTAATTTTAAAATTTTTGACATTTGGGACATTTCACAAATTGAAATTGTTGACGCTGGACTTAGGAATGTAATTAATTTGAAACCTATGCTTGCTTTGAAAACTCAAGGAAGAAATGTTGTGAAACACGGACAAACGAAAGTTAACATCGTTGAAAGACTTATGAACAAACTCGCTTTGACTGGTCACAGAAACAAAAAGCACAAAATTGAAGTTGGACATTCAACTGGAAAATATTCTAAAAACATGAATATGGTTATTGAAGCTTTCAAACTAATTGAAAAGAAAACTCAAAAAAACCCTGTTGAAGTTTTGGTTAGGGCAATTGAAAAAGCTTCTCCTCGAGATGAAACAACAATCATCGAATATGGTGGAGCAAGATATCCTCAAGCGGTTGACGTTTCACCGATAAGAAGAGTTAACTTGGCTTTGAAAAACATGGTTCATGGGGCAAGTGACAAGGCCTTTGGAAAAAAGAAAAAATTAAGTCAAGCTTTGGCTGAAGAAATTTTACTTGCATACGAAGAAAATGGTGAAAGCGTTGCAATAAGAAAAAGAAAAGAAGCTGAAGCACAAGCTGATTCTGCTCGATAGATTTTAATAATTTTAATTCTATATTTTTTAATGAAAAAACCTTCAGAAATTGAAGATGATTATGAAAGACTTGGGATTTCTAGAGATGCTTCGGAAGAAGAAAAAAGAAAAGCTTACATAAATCTCGCAAAAATATATCATCCAAATAACTACCCTCTGGATGAACAAAAACAAAAAGAATGTCATTTAGAATTTATTGCTATTGGTGAATCTTATGAACGGATAACAAAAGGAAAACTAAATGAAGATTATTCTAATTTAGATAATGAAGAAAAGTTTGATTACTTCCAATCTTTTTTTGGAATAACTTCTGATGATTTTGTTCGTATTTCTGATGAGCTTTCAAAAAGTGATAATGAGGCAGTTAAGTATTATGGAGAACTTATAAAAAAGGTTTTATCTGGATTATTCTGAAACCCAACAATTCTTATAAATTAACTCTTCCTTGAATTTTAATGGATTTCTACAACTTAAAAAATAGAATAGACCAACTTTATTCTGAATACGGAAATGAGAAAGAAATATTAAAGAGTCCTTTTTCTGAAGAATTTAAAGAAAACAAAAAAAATCTTGAAAAAATTTTTAGGGAGGACTTTGAAAACTTACTTGAAAAAGTTAAAAGTATTTTGAATGGAGCAAAGATTTTGGATTACGAGACAGAATATAATGTTTATTATCAAAAATATGACATTAAAATCAAAAAAATAGAAATTCCTGGAGGGAAAATTCTCGAATATGACCAAAATCAAAACCAAGTTGGATTAAATAATGTTTATACTGAGCACCTTTATGACCCAAACAACATTGAAGTCCCTTTGATTGAAAAATTCAAGAAAACACATTTTGTAAAATCGATTTTCGGTCCAAAATAAAATTTGTTTCAACATAATATTTATAAACTAATTTTTATAAGCCTATTTATGGTAGAAAAAGAAACAAGTTTGCAAAAGATTAATAGATTAATTTCTAATCAAGAAACTATAAGAAACATCGCAACTTCGGCACATATTCACCATGGTAAAACTGCTTTTACAGATAACTTGCTTGCGGCTTCTGGAATGATGGCTGCAAAAAAT
>CAZONG010000066.1:0-2188 GCA_964581315.1 Candidatus Woesearchaeota archaeon
TTCAAACACTTTGGTGAAAATGGGGATGGCATTTTTTTTGGGAGATAAAAAATTTGGAAAAACAATTGTCGGAATATTTACAATAATTTTAATTATTGGGTTGGGATTACTTTTTTTCATTTAGGAATTTTTATAAATAAGTTTTTATTTCTCTTGTTAAGATGAAAGGGGTTTTGGTAATTTTGGATGGACTTGGAGATTTACCAAATCGTCAACTTGATGGAAAAACTCCCTTAGAAGCTGCAAATACTCCTCACTTAGATTTCTTGGCGACTCGAGGAGAAATGGGTTACATGTATCCAGTTAAACCAAATTATGCTCCTGGTTCAGATGAAGCAATTGTTTCTATTTTTGGAAATGAAATTAAAAATTTAAGTCGTGGACAAATTGAAGCGAGAGGGGTTGGAATGAATTTGAGAAAGGGAGATTTGGCTTTAAGAGTTGACTTTTCAACAATTGATTCATTAGAAGAAGGAAATATTATTGACAGACGTGCTGGACGAACATTAACAACAAAGGAAGCCAAGGAACTTGCAAAGTCTATAAACAAAATGGAATTTCCCTATAAGTTTGAGTTTGTTTCAACAAATCAGCATAGAGCAGTTCTTGTGTTTAAGGGAGACTTTTCAGAAAAAGTTTTGGGAAATGATTTAACTTATAGTCAAGGAAGAGCAAGAGAAGTAGAAAAAATTTCAGAATGTCAGGCAACAGTGAAACAAGAAAAAGCAGTGCACACTGCTGAAGTTATGAATGAATTTTTTAGGTTGAGTTATGAAATTTTGAAAGAACATCCGGTAAATTTATTAAGAAAGAAAAAAGGTCTTCTTCCCGCAAATTATCTTTTAGCGAGGGGAGCTGGAAATGAGAAACCCAAGTTTAAGCAATATAAAAATTGGATTTCGGCTCATTACATGGCTCTTGAAATAGGTTTTTCAAAATTGAGTGGGATGAAAAACTTTTCTTTTACCTATCCCCCTTTGAAAGGTTTAGATGCATATCAAAATCTTTGGAAAGGATTGAAAAAAGCTGCAAAGCATTCAATAAAAGTTGTTAAACGAAATTTGAAAAAAGCCGATTACTGCTATATTCATATAAAAGAAACAGATTTGCCTGGACACGATAACAAACCTTTTGAAAAAAAAGAAATGTTGGAATATTTAGATAAAACTCTTTTCAAATTTCTTTCAAGAGTTGCTCCTATGAAAAAAATAAAAGTGGTTGTGACTGGAGACCACTCAACTCCTTGCAAATTTAAGGCTCATTCTGATGACCCTGTCCCAGTTTTGTTTTATAATTGTGGATTTCCGGCTAAAGAAAAAAAACATTTTAACGAGGCTGAAGCAAGAAAAGGTAAGTTAAAAAGAATTTTTGGTAAGGATTTATTAAAAAAAGTCGGCTTCCAAAAGTAATTTTCTTGATTTTGTTTTTATTTTAAAGTAGAACAACAATAATTAAAAAGAAAAGTGATTTTTTGATAACTATGATTACATATAAAGAAATATATGAAGCAGCAAAAAAAGAGAGGTATTCTGAAAAACTACAACCTATTCCGAAAAATTTCGTGAAAGAGGTTTCAAAATATTTGAAGGACAAAAAAGCCGCAGCTTCAAAAGACGACGACGTCTTTTCAGATGTTCTTTTAAAAACAAAAAAACAGTTAGAGAATGCAGTTACTCTTTTTCAAGAGCTTCTTAGGCGTAGAAGAAAGAAAATTTTGAATTTGGTTTTAATTGCCTCTGAAACAGGGATTTCGAAGTTGGATTTTAATAACATGCTTTTAGTCGAGAAAAATCTCTTTGAAGAAATTATGAAAAACATCGAAAGTTCAGACAAAAAACTTAATGAAATTTTAAACTCTGGAAATGAAGAGGAGACTCAGGACAATATGCTTGTTGTGTTTTTAGAGGATGTAAATGAGTTTAAATCTTCGGAAGGAGAAAAGTACGGGCCTTATGCAATCGGGCAGTTTTCAAACCTTCCAAAAGAAATAGCTCAGATTTTTTTAGCGGACAAAGTTGCTGAAAGTATGGAAAAGTAGTTCTTTTTCTTAAGTTTTGCAGATTTTTAGTTCTTTTTTGCAGTTCTTGATAGGGTTTATAAAGTACTGCTAGCTTATTGCAGTAATTAAATGAATTTCAAAATATAAAAATGACAGTAAAAGATTTAACAATGAACAATTTTGAAGAAG
>CAZONG010000067.1:0-2120 GCA_964581315.1 Candidatus Woesearchaeota archaeon
TGTTCCTGAAAATGACCCAACAGTTCTTTTTACAACCGCGGGTATGCATCCTCTTGTTCCTTTTTTAATTGGACAAAAACACCCCTTAGGAAAAAAACTTGTCGGAGTGCAAAGATGCATTAGAACAGGAGACATTGATGAAGTAGGGGACACCATCCACCATACTTTTTTTGAAATGCTCGGAAATTGGTCTCTTGGAGAATATTTCAAAAATGAAGCAATCAAATATTCTTTTGAATTCTTAACTAAAGTTTTGAAAATTCCAAAAGAAAAATTAGCAGTAAGTGTTTTTGAAGGAGACAAAGATGCGCCAATTGACACTGAATCAATTGAAACTTGGAAGAAACTCGGAATTCCAGAAGAAAGAATTGCAAAACTTCCAAAAAAAAATAATTGGTGGGGACCGGCTGGTTTAACTGGACCTTGCGGACCAGATACAGAAATGTTCTATTGGAAATCCTCTTCAAAAGTTCCAAAAGTTTTTGACCCTGAAAATGAAAATTGGGTTGAAATTTGGAATGATGTTTTAATGCAGTACAATAAAGATAAAGAAGGAAATTACATTGAAGCAAAACAAAAAAATATTGATACTGGAATGGGTGTAGAAAGAACAGTTACGGTTCTCAATAGACTTGAAGACAATTATGAAGCAGAAATGTGGAAACCAATTATTGAAAGAATTGAAAAATTATCTCAAAAGACTTACAAAGGAAACGAAAAAGCGATGAGAATAATTGCTGACCATGTTAAGGCTGCAGTTTTTATAATTTCCGACGGAGTAATTCCAGGAAATTCAGAACAAGGTTATGTTCTAAGAAGATTAATTCGTAGAGCGGTGAAATATGGAAGAGTTAATTTAAAATTACATGAAAGAGGCTTTTTCATTGACCTTCTTTCAGAACCTGTTTTTGAAATTTACAAAAAAGATTATCCTGAATTACTAAAGAATCAAGAGAAAATAAAAAAAGTACTTTTAGATGAAGAAAACAAATTTAATATAACTTTAATCAATGGAATGAAATTAATAAATAGAATAAATGGAAAAAATTTCTCAGGTAAAGAAGCTTTTTTGTTATACCAATCTTATGGTTTCCCAATTGAGATGACTTTTGAAATTTTAAAAGAAAAAAAAGTAAAAATAAATTTTGAAAAAGTAAAAAAAGATTTTAGAGAAGAATCTGAAAAACACCAAAAACTTTCTCAAACTGCGTCGGCAGGAAAATTCAAGTCAGGTCTTGTTGACAATTCTGTTGAAACAACAAAACTTCACACAGCAACCCATTTGTTAAACGAAGCCTTAAGACAAGTTTTGAAAAATCCTGATATTAAACAAAAAGGTTCAAACATCACTCCAGAAAGATTAAGATTTGACTTTAATTTTCCTAGAAAGTTAACTTCAGAAGAGATTAAAAAAGTTGAAGAATGGGTAAACGACAAAATCAAAAAAAACCTCGTTGTAAAACGTGAAGAGATGTCTCTTAAAGAAGCATTGGATTCTGGAGCACAGGCAGAATTTGGAACAAAATACCCTGAAAGAGTTTCTGTTTACACTGTTTTAGAGAATGAAAAAAATCCTAAAAGTTTCGTGAGCAAGGAATTTTGTACTGGCCCACATGTAAAAAAAACTGGAGAAATTGGAATTTTTAAAATTGTAAAAGAAGAATCTTCTGCTGCAGGAATTAGAAGGATTAAGGCAGTTCTAAAATAAATTAAAATTCTAAATTATATTTTTCTCTTAAAGAATTCATTTTTAAGTTATCCAATGGATTCAAACTCCCAGAAGAATCAATTTTATCAACGAGAGTTGTTAATGTTTTTGCATCATTATAATCTTCTAAATTTTTTGATAAACTTATTCCTTCACTAATTAAAACCAATTGGGGTTTACTTGTAAGTTTGTTTATCCCATTTGCCCCCAAATATTTCCCCTCGCTAAATGAAATTGGGCTTGGCATTGTCGTTTCAACAAAACAATATCCAGTTCCAAGATAACTTTCTTCAAGAGGACATTTTATTCCTACTGCTTCATGGTCTTCATTTGGAAAATAAAATAAAGTGACCCCAAAATCCATCTCTTTAAGTAAAAAGGCTAAGAGTTCCGACTTTCCTTCACATGAACC
>CAZONG010000068.1:0-1906 GCA_964581315.1 Candidatus Woesearchaeota archaeon
CCTTTTCATACTCTCCCATAATTGTCCCTAAAGTTTTATCTCCAAATTGATTATAAACAAATTTAACTTTATTTTGATCTTCTTTAGAAAGAGATTTGATTCCTTCTTGATAAAAATTGAAAAGGTTATTTATTTTTTGTTTATATTCCAATAATTGTGATTCTTTAGCATAAATTGAGGAGGCTTCCAAAATTCCTTCTTTTGTCGAAAAATACTTTGAACCATCAAGAAGTTTTTTTGTTTCATCACTAAATTTTATTTCATCTAAAGCCAATCTTGCAAGTTCCGGATTTTCTTTTGCAGCTTGGAGTGCAAACTCAGCGGCCAAGTATTTACCCTCAAATTTTTCTTCTTTAGTGGTTTCTTTTTCTGTCATGAATATTCTATAATTTTAAACTTTATAAATCTTTCGGTTTGTCGTATCTGGGCAATGGTAACAGAATTATTGAGAGGCCTTAACGCCTGTAAAAGTGTAATCAGTTCTAATTCCCCCTGGGAGTTTAGAATTAACTTGTCTAATGATTTTTCTTGTAAAAGTAACAGCTTTTTCATTTGGAAGTTGAAAAATAAAAAGTTCTTTTCCTGGTTTCAAAATTGCAGCTTTACCGACGGCTTTACCAAAAGCAAGTTGCATTCCAGTCTGCATACGGTCAGCTCCTGCACCGGTAAGCATTTTGTTTTCTCTTTGAATGTGGTGTGGGAATGGAACAACTTTGAAAGTATATTGTCCAGCTAGTTCTTCATCAAGTTTTTTATTCAAAAACTGTCTACAAGCTTCAAGTGCATTGTGCCTAATCTGAACTTTTTCAGTTGAAATAACTTTTAAAATATGAGGCAATTTTCCCTCTTTAATCAGAGAGTTTTTCCCCATTTCAAATTTAACAATTTTTTGGGGTGGAACAGTTCTTATGTAAGACCTCTGTCTCTTTTTTGAAACTCTTGTATAAGGAGTAACATTTCTTTTAGAATATGCATTTGCTTTTCTTAAACTTGCCATTTTACTTTATCTCAACCTCTGTTGTAACTGCTTGACCAGGTAAACCTTTCTCAAAAATAACTCTCAAAACTCCTTTGTTTCCGTGTGGAGCTGAGACTTTTCCCTTGATTATTTTTCCAGCTGGAGACTTCCAAATAACTTCCTTTCCCACCATTTTTGTTGCACCTTCTCTAGAATCCACGCCTTCAGCTTCAACTAAAAAGTGCTTTTCATGAATAGTATGTCTACCAATTCTAAACTGTATAACTTTGCCCTTCATTTGATTAATCCTTTAAGCGAATGAGTGAAAATCTTTCAAGATTTACTCTTGCCATAATCAATATCAATAAATTTAGTTTAAAAAACCTTCGTTCACTTTTCAAATACGTAAATCATTCTCCCGACAATTTGGTTTTCCCTGAATTCTGGGATTTGATAAATTAATTTGTATCCGGTTTCTTCTAAGACTTTTTGGGTGTTGGGATAAATTCTTTTTTTCCCAATTCTTATGTTTGGAGAAGTGAAAACAACACGACCAGAAACTTTTTCTTTAAAATTATTTAATACTTTGATTATTAAATTTTCAAAATCTTTCAATTGCTTTTCTGCTTTTCCTTTTGTTGGAATTTTTTTAAGGGTGTCCCCTAAATCAGGTTCAGTTGCAATTCCATGCACCAAATTTATCGTGGCTGAGGTAGAATCCAAATTAATTAATTCATAATTTTCTTTATTAAATCCAGCCCATTCAAGGTTCTGACGCGAACCAATAACAGCATCTTTATTTATGTCTATTCCGACAACTTTTATTTCTTGTAAAAGAGCTTCAGTTAAAACGGTTCCAATACCACAAAAAGGGTCAAGCAAAGTTTCGCCTTTTTTTACTTTTGACAAATTAATTAAAATCTTTGCAAGACGTGGAGAAATTGCAAG
>CAZONG010000069.1:0-1711 GCA_964581315.1 Candidatus Woesearchaeota archaeon
TTTCAGTTTAATGGAGAAGATATTTTTTTTGGAAGTTTAGCAAAAAAATTTGGTGTTGAAATAATTGGATATCCGATCTCAAGTTATAATCAAAAAAATAAATTATATCTTAATCTCGTTGGAACTATCAAAGGTTCTGAAAAGGAGGAATCTAAAATTATTAAGTTCCTAAAAAAAAGCAAATACTTCACCAAGTTTGAATCCAATAAAACTTTTTTTAACTTGCTTATAAATGAAGATAAAAAATTTAGTTATTTTTACAGCCCTTTTTTTGTTTATCTTTCTCCTGTTAAAATTGATTTAAATGGAAGATACTCTTATCATCTTGGAAGTTGGAATAAAGAAGAACTTTCAAAATTATTGGAAAAAGTTGAGAAGTATTCTAATTTTAAACTTTTAAAATTTAAAAAGGAAAGAATAGAAACCGTCTCAATTTTAGGGGTCGAACCAAATTTAACCAAAAAACAAAAAGATGCTTATGAAGTGGCAGTGAAAAATGGTTATTATGAATATCCCAAGAAAATTGAATTAAGAGAACTCGCCAAAATTTCTGGAATTTCTTATTCGACTTTTCAACAGCATTTGAAATATGCTGAAAAGAAAATAAGTGAGTTTTTTGTTAAAAGATGATACCGATTTAAATCGGTATAAACTATTAATGTTTTATTTTGTATTAATTTTAATTAAGTTAATGGAGAAAACAAAATGAGTTTGATTAAAAATAAATTAGATTATGAAGGATATAATCTCAAGGAAAGAGCATACATTTATGTTGGTGGAATTGTTGGAGCTGTTGCTCCTATCGTTGGAGGATATTCCCTATCCAAACAAATTAATCCAGATAATTTAGTTGGGAATCTCTTCTCATTTGGGGAATCAATAATCTTAAACGCGGTTTCACGTTTACCTTTTTATGGCGCAGTTTTAGGATTCACAATTGGAAAAGGTTTTTCAGAGAATTCTAAGAAAAAAAGACTAAGTAAATTAGAGAACAAATTAAAATAAATTTTTACAACTTATTTTTCTTTCTCACACCGTCGTTTCTGGATTTTCTTCTCATTCCAGCACCGACACTTGGTCTTACAATTGAAGTTGGGCTTTTGTCTCTTAATCCACGAGATTTCTTTCCTGCAGAAGTTAGTCCTCTTTCTGGTCTACTCTGGTTTGTCTTTTTAGTTATCCAAACAAGATTTTTGTCTGACTTTATTTCTGCTTTAGTTGGATCAACACAAATTACTTCATAAAAATAATTCATTCCGTCTTTTCCAACTTCATAAGAATTTAAAACTTCTAAATTTGAATATTTTTTTGAAACTCTTTGTTCAGCAATCCACTTGTAACTCATTTTCAAATTTTTTCTTGTATGGAGTCTTTTACTTCTTCTTCCTTTGTTTGGTCTTGCTCTTTTGTGTCCACCCCTCTTAACTCTTACTCTAATTATAACAAATCCTTTTTTGTCTTTGTACCCAAGACTTCTTGCTCTGTCTAATCTTAAAGGTTTTTCAACTTTAGTAAAAACTTCTTCACTTCTCCAAGAGGTCATTCTATCTCTGAGAGTCTTAGAATCTGGTTTTTTCCAAGCTTGTTTTATATAGTAATATAGTCCGTGTGCCATGAAAGTAAAAAGAAATATGCGGTTTAAAAAGCTTTGGAAAAAGAGTTTGGAGAACATAAATTGTTTTAAATTGGTTTTATTTTTCTAGTTCATGAA
>CAZONG010000070.1:0-1674 GCA_964581315.1 Candidatus Woesearchaeota archaeon
TCTTAAGCATCTTGAGGATGTTTTTAAAGATAAAAAAACCAAGATAATTACAGAAAAGGGTAGCCCATTTTTACCAATTTATGTAGTTAAATTTTTTGAATAACTTTTTAAATTATAAATTTATTTTTCTTTTATGCAATATCACATCATCTTGACTGAAAGATGTAACTTGAAATGCAAATATTGTTATGAGAAATCTATGCAAGAATTTGACAACGGACTCGGGGAGAAATGGAATTATGACAATGAAACTCCTTTTGACAGTGAAGTTAGTATTGAAAAAATAAAAAATGTTGTTAAAGATACTGATAGATTGATTTTTTATGGGGGTGAACCATTAGTTATGGCTGAAAAAATAAAAGAAATTATGGATAACATGAATTGTAAATTTGGTATCCAAACCAACGGATTACTTCTAAAAAAACTTCCAATTGAATACTTAAAAAGAATTGACAAAATGCTTGTTTCTATTGACGGAGATGAAGAAAGAACTGACGTGAATCGAGGAAAAGGGGTTTACAAACTTGTTTTAAAAAACTTAAGAGAACTTCGAGCGCATGGTTACACTGGAGAGATTGTTGCAAGAATGACTCTTTCTTTTCCTGATGTCTTTAAACAAGTTAAACACATAATTGAATTAATTGACGAAGAGATTTTTGATTCAATCCACTGGCAAATCGACGCTGGTTTTTATAAATTTGATTTTGACTTTGAAAAATTTACAAAGTTTGTTAAAGAGTATAACAAAGGAATAACTTCCCTAATTGAATTTTGGGTTAAAGAAATCAGCGAGGGAAAGGTATACCAAATTTATCCTTTTCTCGGGGTTTTTAATAGGTTAACTGGACGAGATACTGAAACCAGACTCCCTTGTGGTTCTGGATATGGAAACTTTACAATAAACACTTCAGGAAAACTCTCAGCTTGTCCAATTATGAATTCAGTTAAGAAATTTTATTGCGGTGACGTCGAGAATGGTATTGAAAAAGAAATTGAAATAAAAGATTCGAATTGCCAAAAATGCTCGGTTAAAGACGTTTGTGGTGGCCGTTGTCTTTACTGGCGTGACGCTAAACTTTGGCCTCCTGAAGGAGACAAATTAATTTGTGACACAATTAAACATTTAATTAATTCTATTCGTGAAAAAGTTCCTGAAATTGAATGGTCTATTCAGTCTGGATTAGTTAATGAAAAAGATTTTGAATTTGAGAAATATTTTGGTCCTGAGATTATTCCTTAACAACTTTAAAAGAATCTTTTAAAAGTTTTTCAAAATTACTTTCTTCCTTTGGTTGAGAATAATCTCTTGTATAACCCCAAAATTCTGTTACCCCATAAGAAAATGGTTGAGCAAAAAATTTGGCACCCATAAAAGGACGATAATCTACTGCTTGACCTGCATTTAAAAGTTTTATTCCTTCATTAAAGAAGTAATGTTTATCTTCATCCTTTTCTTTTATTTTATAAGCTTCTCTATATAAATTGTATATATTAAACAATTGTTCTTTAGTTATATCTTCACAAGATATTTTAATTTTAACGCTCATTTTTATTTCTTCCTCTCTGGATGGCAATTCTTACAAGCTCTGAACTTGTTCTTTTTAAAATAAGTGTTAGTATTTCTAAGAACCAAGTGTTCTTTTTTTATCATTCCAGAAAATCTACATTTTTCTT
>CAZONG010000071.1:0-1594 GCA_964581315.1 Candidatus Woesearchaeota archaeon
ATCAAAAAAACCGCAAAAAAAATAAAATTTAATTTATTCCTTTGGTTTTTCTTGTTCTTTTGCTCTGTCTCTTTCTTGTCTTGCAATAAAACCTTTAATAAAAGTAGAGTGGGAATCCTTGTCTACAAGGGTGTCGAGTTTATACCCTTTAAGAGTTCCAATTTGAACAAGTTCTCCCTTGACTTTGTCCTCAAGATTTTCAACCAATTTATCCGAAACAATTAATTCTCCTTCGGAAGAATTTGCAAACTTTTTAGAACTCGTCATGAGAGTTCCAAGACTCATAAATTTAATGCTAGACTTCTCAACCTTTGTAATTATTGTTCCATAATTTAATGAGATTCCATATTCAATTCTTTGCTTAAACTTTTTATTGTGTTCATCCAAAGCTTTTTTAATTCTCTGTGAAATTAAAACTCCTACTTTTTGGTTTTTGAAAGTTTTAGTTAATGCTGGAGCTAAAACGAAAAAGAAGTAACCCCTATTCTGGTAAACAAATCCTTTATTGTCTTCGACAATTTTTTCAATACTTAAAAAAGTCTCCTTAACATTTCCCTTTCCAGAACTTATTTCTGGATAATTTTTTACTGAGATACAGCCAACAGTTGCATTTTGTTTTGTTCCAACAATTGAAAGAGAAAGTTCAACTTCTTTTTTTGAATCAAAAATTTGTGTGTTTTCAATTATGTCTGCAACTTGACTTAAATTTTTGACTTCTCTTTGTTTTTTAGATTTAACAAAAATGTGAGATTTACGAGTTTTTCTAAAAATAAGGTAGGCTCCAAGAGCAAGGATAATTATCAAAAAAACCCAAAGGAAAACTGGGAATGAGGAGGCACTTTGATCAATTTTTTGAACTTGAACTGCATTTCCAGATAAAGAAACTGTCTTTTGAAAATCTCCAACAACGATGTTATATTCTCCATCTGGAGCACTAATTGCATAATCTTCAGAGGCTCCAACAGCTAAAGAAAGGGGAATACTTACGTTATCTTTTCCAATTTGCAAAGTTAAGTTCCCTTCATAAAAAACGTTTCCAGTGTTAGTTAAAGTCAAAGTTCTGTTAACTATTTCTGAACTAATCTCTCTCTTCTCTAAAATATTGAAACTTGCACTGTTTATCAAATCTCCAGAATAAGCAGAAATCTGAAAAGTTGCAGGAGCTTGACTTTTTTCAATAGAATATTCAAAAGGAGTATCTGTTTTTGTTACAATTTTTTGAACGATGTTCCCTGAACTGTCTTTAACTGCAACGTATGCGTCCGAATTAGCTATACTTTTTCCGGTCTGGTCATGAAGAACGACCTTTCCAGAAAGACTTTCTCCAGGTAAAACGCTTTTGTTATCCAAAAGAACTTCAACACTAGTCGGAACAGAAAGAATATTTAAAAATGCAATTTTCTCTCCTGAATTTAAGACTTCTCCTGAAGAACTTTTTTCATAAATATCTAAAACGGCCTTATGTGTTCCAGCCGAAAAGTTTTTTGGGCTCTCAAAAGAAACAGAAAAAACCCCGTTTTTTACTTCACCACTAAAAACATTTTGTTCTATTGTGGCATTATAAACTCCATTAACATTGTTCCCGTTTTCTTTA